>CASFJO010000030.1 GCA_949295035.1 uncultured Gemmiger sp. | reverse complement strand
GATGACGCAGAGGTCCCACCTGTTCCCATTCCGAACACAGTAGTTAAGCTCTGTCGTGCCGAAGATAGTTGGTTGGAGACGACCCGCAAAAATAGGTAGGCGCCGGCTTTCTCTTTTTTTATTTGACCGCACGAAACTATCGTGCGGTATAGTTGGCCCGTTGGTCAAGCGGTCAAGACGGCGGCCTCTCACGCCGCAAACGGGAGTTCGATTCTCCCACGGGTCACCAAACAAAGCAAATCCGAACCTTACGCCGGTTGGCGACGGGTTCGGATTTCTTTTGTTTCTATAAGCTGTTATGCAAACAAATCCCTCCGAAAGATCGGAGGGATTTGTTTTGTTCCGACAGTTGAGATTGCTGTTCGTTGTTCCGGAACAGATGCACCGGGCCTGGAGGATGTATGCGCCTGGATTGAGTATGGATAAGTATGGGCATACAAATCAGGAATGTGATGCCGCATCGTTGGCAAGTCCCTGCCTGTATTCGGTGGGGGATATACCATTATACTTTTTGAAGTACCGCAGAAGGCTGCGCACATCATTGTACCCCACATTTTCGCTGATGGCGTTCAAAGGCAGGCTGGTTTGTGCAAGAAATTGTTTTGCGATCTGGATCCGATACAGGTTCAAGTAGTCCGACAATGTTTTACCGGTGGAAAGCTTGAACAGCTTGTTCAGATATACCGGGTTGAGTGCCACCGATTCGGCAATCTGGGGAATGCTGATATCCCGGATATAGTATTCTTCCATGAAGGCAATGGCCTTGTTCACATGGTTGCTGGCATCTTCCGGCAGCTTTTTATCGGCAGTGATCACGACAGAGAAATATCCCAGAAGAATGTTCAGGCAGTTCTGCGTCGTCTTGGCTCCGGCCAGTTTTTTAATTACAGCGTCAGCACGTTCCGGGGCGGGGGCCAATTCCAGTTCGATCATCCTGGCTAGGGTGGAACTTACACAGAGAATGGACAGCTGCCGCCACGAATCCGCATCCCTCAGATCGCCCGCCAGCTTCTCCAGGGTCTGGCGCAGGTACTGTTCCAAGGCGGTCGGGTCCTGATCCAGGATCAGTTCCACGATCCGGTTGGTGTTTTGGGGTCCAGCGCCGGAATGGATGTGGTTCGATTTTCCGCCAACACAAGGCCTCCCTGTTCGTCCTCCGGCGAAAAAGCCATATTGTTGCGCGCTTGCAGGTAGGCGTGATACTACGCCAAACTCAAGGCGGCGGGCAAGCTGGAGGACATGACCATGGCCGAGTTCGCGGACTTCTACCGGGCGGGCCATACCTACACCCAGCCGGAGTGCGCCCTGTGGCGGGATATCCTGTACGGTTCGGACAAGCAGTATTTCTGGCATGCGGACCCGTACCTGCGCTGCTGCCTGGACATGAACCAGGGGGGCGCGATGATCGACCTGCGGCCCTACGTGGCAAAGCTGTACTGGCCGGTGGGCATCGGCACGCCCCATGTGCAGGACGCCAGCTATCCCTTCCTGATCCAGGCCAACTACCGTGCGGGGTACTTCACCCACTACGCGGGGGAGGGCACCATCCGCAGCTGCAAGCTGACCCACAAGGGGGAAGAGGTGGACCTGTGCCTGACCCGCACCTGGGCGCATTTTGAGAAAAAAGGCGGAACCCGCGTGCTGACCCTGGACCCGGTGGAGATCAAATTCGCGGACCTGACCGTGACCCTCCAGACGGAGTTTGAGTTTGAGGAGGGCAGCGGCGCGGTCAAGACCACCCGGTGCATTCTGGAGAGCAGCGACCCGGCGGCGAAGGTGGAACTGAACGAGTACATCACGGCCTGCTACGGCACCACCGAGTATCCGGAGGATATGACCAGCGTGGCATTGGGGCTGAAAAACGGCAGCGAGGAGCGGGGGATCCGCTACGCGTACCGCTGCCGGGAGGACGAGATGGCCGGCGGGGAGGCCTCGGCGCTGGTGCCGCCGGTTGAGACGCTGGTGACGCTGGCCGCGGCGGGGGAACACACCGCCTACTACAAGGAAGGCTACGCCTTCAGCCCGATGTTCACATTGGGGGCGAAGAGCGAGATCGGACAGGGAGAGGAGATGGTCACATGGCTCAGGCTGGAAAAGGCAAACTGAACTTCCGGTGCCCGGCCTGTTTTATGCGGGATCTGGACATCGACATGTTCTACGACGAGGACAGCAGGGAGTACTACTGCCTGCGCTGCTGCTACACCGGCAGCGAGGCGGATGTGCAGCAGAAAAACCGGATGGCCCGCTTCCGCTACCGGGCCATGGCCAAACGATTCCAGCGGTTTGATACGCGGTGAAGGACCGCTCTTTTCGCGGAGCATACAGCGCGGCCAATAAAAAGAGATCTTCCTTTTTTGAAAACCAAACTGCAGTTCCGTACTTCATAAAGCTGTAAGGACGCCGCCACATTTGTGGCGGCGTCCGCTTTTCTGTAAGCAGCCTTCAGGCAAAAAGAAGAGTGTTGTATGATTTTCACAAAAAAATACGTTCTTGTGTGTAAAAAGCGCCCTGAATCCACAGAAAAACATCAAAAATTTGAAAAAACGTATCAGGAGAGTAGATTCCTCTTTGGGAGGATGCATGGTAGAATGCAGTCAGGAAAAGCGGGAAAGACCGCGAGAGACCTCGCGAACGACCGCAAGACACAACAAAGGAGGAGAACTCAGATGAAACGATTGATAGCTCTGGTTTTGGTGCTTGTGATGGCGTTTTCTCTGGCTGCCTGCGGCAGCGCGTCATCCAATCAGCCCGCCGCGTCCGGCGGTGAGGGAACGGATGAGAACCTGCCGGTACTGAAGGTGGCGGTGATGCCCTTCCTGAATACCCTGCCCATCGTGTACATGATCGACAACGGCTTGGACGTGGCCAACGGCTTTAAGATCGAGACGGTCTATTTTGCCAACGGCACCGCCATGAACGAGGCGCTGGCTGCCGATCAGTGGGAGGTCGGTACCCTGAGCGCCGCCGCCGTCAACTCGCTGGCCATCTATGGCGCCTACTGCATCGCCGACATCGGCCACTCCGAGGGCGGCCTGTATACTCTGGTCAGCGCCGATTCCCCCATTGCGGCTGTTCAGGGGGCCAACCCCTCGTATCCCGATGTGTACGGTGACGCCGACAGCGTGCGCGGTGCGGTGATCGCCACCCAGACCGGCACCATCTCTCACCTGAATGTAAACAAGTGGCTGGAAGTGCTGGGCCTGACCCCCGACGATGTGGAACTGGTGAGCATGGATTTCCCCTCCGCCTACCAGGCACTCAAGACCGGCAACTGCAGCGTGGCCGCCCTGAACCCGCCCACCTCCTACACCGCAGAGAGCGAGGGCTATGTGGTCACCTCCAGCCTGACCAGCCTGGGCGTGCCCCAGTATGACAGCATCATCGTCTCCAATAAGGCCTTCTCCGAGCGCCGGGACGTGCTTGTCAACTACGTGAAGGCTTTCTTCCAGGCTTGCGACGCGCTGCAGGCCGATCCCGACATGGCTGCCCAGATGCTGTACGACTGGTACACCGAAAACGGCAGCGAGACCACTCTCGAGGCCTGCGCCACCGAGGTGGAGACCCGTCCCTTCGTGACCAGTGAAGAGGCCAAGACGGTCACGATCGGTGAATCGGTCGAGGTCACTGGCGAATTCTGGGTGTCTCAGGGCCTGCTGGAAGAGAGCAAGTACCCCGAGATCGCAACCCATGTGGACGACACCATCGTAAAGGAGGCCCTGGGCTTCTGAGCCCGCGGCCCGGCCGTATGACCTGAAAAGGCAGAGGGCGGCAAATGCAGGGGGATGCTCCGCCGCATTTGCCGCCCCTTTTTCCGAAAGGAGAGGATCTTGCTTGAATGAATACGCCGTTCAAAAACGCAAAGAGCGGATCAAATTCGGCATCGTGTCGGTGATCTCGCTGTGCGTGTTCTTTGGGGTGTGGTATCTGTGTACCGCCGTGCTGCACCTGAAACCCGACTATGTGCTGCCCAGCCCGGTGCAGGTGGTGGAAGCTTTTATCCAGAAACTGACCCAGACCAATCCCGACGGCGCGACCCTGTTCGGCCATATCATCGCCAGCCTGCAGGTGGCCCTGACCGGCTATCTTCTGGGGGCGCTGGTGGGGGTGCCGCTGGGGATCGCCATGGCCTGGTTCCGCCGGGTGGACCTGTTCGTGACCCCGCTGTTTGACCTGATCCGTCCGGTGCCCACCATCGCCTGGATCCCCCTGATGATCCTGTGGTTCGGCATTGGCCTCGGCGCCAAAGCCGCCATCATTTTCGTGTCCGCCTTTGTGCCCTGCGTCATCAACGCCTACGCGGGCATCAAGCAGACCAAGCCCGTGCATCTGTGGGTGGCCCAGACCTTCGGCGCCTCCCGCCGGGAGATGCTGTTCACGGTGGCCATCCCCACCGCGCTGCCGCTGATCTTCACCGGCCTGCGCATCTCGCTGGGCACCGCCTGGATGACCTTGTGCGCCGCGGAGATGCTGGCCTCCAACAAGGGCCTTGGCTACATGATCCAGCTCAACCGCAGCCTGGCCCGGGCTGACCTGATCGTGGTGGCCATGCTGACCATCGGCCTGATCGGCACGATCTTTACCGTAGGGCTGAACGCGCTGGAAAAGAAATTCGTCAAGGGAGGCCGACGCGGATGAAAACAAAACGTTTTGACCCCGAAAAAACGGTATACGCCGTTGCGGCCATTGCCAGTTTCTTTATTCTGTGGTGGTTCCTTACCACCTTTACTCCCGTCAAAAACACCACTCCCGATCCCATTGCCGTGCTGAAGCTGCTGTTCGAGTCCTTCTACACCCCCATCGGCAGCGAGGTCATCACCGGGCATCTGCTGGTGAGCCTGCGCCGGGTACTGGTGGGCTTTGGCGTGGCCACCGTGCTGGGTATCGTACTGGGGGTGGCCATGGGCACATCCAAATGGGCCGAGGCCATCTTCAAGCCGGTGTTTGAACTGCTGCGCCCGATCCCGCCCATCGCCTGGATCTCGCTGGTCATCCTGTTCTTTGGTATCGGTGAGACATCCAAGTACATTCTGTGCGGCATCGGCGCCTTTACCAACGTGACCCTGAACGCTTACACCGGCGCCCAGAACGTGGACCCGGAGCTGGTGGGATGCGCCCGGATGCTGGGCACCAGCGAACGGGAAATCTTTTTCCGGGTGATCCTGCCCTCCTGCACGCCGCAGATCTTTGCCGGCATGCAGGTGGCTTTGTCCACCAGCTGGATGGCCGTGCTGGCCGCCGAGATGGTGGGCGCTCAGGAGGGCTGCGGCTGGATGATCCAGCGCGGCAGCGACACCCTGAACATCACGCTGGTCATGGTGGGTATGATCGTGATCGGGCTGGTCGGCATGCTGCTGGCCACCCTGATGCGGGTCGTTGAAAGGAGGCTTTGCTCGTGGAACATCATGGAGGGCTGAATAGGGAGCCGGTCATCTCGCTGCATGGCGTGGGCAAGACCTACATGAGCGAACACAAGACCAACGAAGTGGTCCGGGATGTGGACCTGGAAGTGCAGGAAAATGAATTTGTGGTGCTGTTCGGGCCCGGCCAGTGCGGCAAGACCACCCTGCTGAACCTGATCGCGGGTCTGCAGCTGCCCACCGCCGGCGAGGTAACGGTGGACGGCAAAAAGGTCACCGCACCCGGCCCGGACCGGGGTGTGGTCTACCAGACTACCGCGCTGTTTCCCTTCTGCACCGTGATGGGCAACGTGGAGTTCGGCCCCAAAAGCCGCCATCTGCCCAAGAAGGAGCGCCGGCAGCGGGCCCAGTACTTCATTGATCTGGTGGGGCTGACCGGGTATGAGAAGAGTTTTCCCAACCGGCTGTCCGGCGGCATGCGCCAGCGTGTGGGCATCGCCCGGGCTTATGCCAACGACCCCAAGGTCATGCTCATGGACGAGCCCTTCGGACATCTGGACGCCCAGACCCGTTACATGATGGAGGCGGAACTGGAGAAGATCTGGCAGAAGGAAAAGCGCACCGTCGTCTTTGTGACCAACAACAGCGAGGAGGCCGTCTATCTGGCCGACCGGATCGTGATCCTGACCAACACCCCCACCCACATCAAGCAGGAGATCCGGGTGGATCTGCCGCGGCCCCGCTCTTACAGCGACCCGGCGTTCCTGGAGATCCGCCGCCAGATCGAAGAGATCTGCGACGATACCCTGTAAGGAGGCCACACGATGAGCAAAAACGACGAGATCCTGGTCAAGGTTTCCCACATGACCAAAAAGTTTGGCGACCTTCTGGTGCTGAACGACATCTCCTTTGATGTGAAACGGGGCGAGTTTCTCTGTGTGGTGGGCCCCACCGGCTGCGGCAAGACCACCTTCCTCAACTGCCTGACCAAGCTGGGGGTCTACCAGCTGACCAGCGGCGAGATCCGCATAAACGATGAGCCGGTGGATCTGGCCAAACACAACGTGGCCTATATCTTTCAGGAGTATTCCTCCTTTCCCTGGGCCACCGTGGAGGAGAACATCGCCTACGGCCTGAAGATCAAAAAATGGCCCAAGGACAAGATCCAAAAGCAGGTGGATGAGATGCTGGGTCTGGTGGGCCTGACCGAGTACCGCAATTACTACCCCGGTCAACTCTCCGCCAGTATGCTGCAGCGGGTGAGCATTGCCCGCGCCTTTGCCGTGGAGCCGGATCTTCTGCTGATGGACGAACCCTACGGCCAGCTGGACAACTCGCTGCGCTACAAGCTGGAGGATGAGCTGATCAATCTGTGGCAGCGCACCGGCACCACCGTGATCTTCATTACCCACAACATTGAAGAGGCGGTCTACCTGAGCGAGCGCATCCTGGTGTTGACCAACAAACCCACCGGCATCAAGAAGGAGATCATCAACGATCTGCCCCGTCCCCGGGACGTGACCGACGTGGCCTTCAACAAGCTGCGGGATGAGGTCACCGACCTGATCAAATGGTGGTAACGATGAAAAAACGACCCAACATCATCCTGTTTATGGCCGACCAGCTGCGGTTCGACGCGCTGGGATGCTACGGCAACAACCAGATCCATACGCCGAACATCGACTCGCTGGCGCTGAACGGTTCCACCTTCGACAACCACTTTGTGCAGAATCCGGTGTGTTCGCCTTCCCGTTGCTCGCTGCTTACCGGGCGGTATCCCCGCAACCACGGCACCCGGGACAACGGCATCCCGCTGCGGGACGCGGAGATCTGCCTGCCGGAAGTGCTGCGGGACGCGGGGTACCGCACCGCCGCCATCGGCAAGATGCACTTCACCACCCAGTTCATGCCCAAGGTGAACGAGGAGGACGACTGGCCCGACGACAACTACGGCTTTGAGGTGATCCACACCACCTGCGACTGCAAGACCGGCGAGTATCTGGACTGGCTGAAAGAGGTCAGCCCCCGGGACTATGAGGTGGTGAAGATGCAAGGTGAGCGCAAGGCCAAAGAGGACCGGGCCAGCGCCGCCGACAAGGACCTGAGCGGTCCGCCCCAGGTGTATCCCAGCGACATTGATCCCCGGTACCATCAGTCCGCCTGGATCGCCGACCGGATGATCGACCTGATCCGGGACACCGGAAACGAGCGCCCCTTCTTTGCTTTGTGCAGCTTTGTGGACCCGCATCATCCCTTTGATCCGCCGGCCCCCTACTCCACCATGTACGACCCGGATATCCTGGCAAAGCCGCTGTTCCGGGAAGGGGAACTGGAGGACAAACCGCCCCATTTCCGTCGCCACCGCACCGGCCGCGGATGCAGCAACGAGAAGTACGACTATCGCCGCCTGACCGACCGTCAGTGGGGCGAGGTGAAGGCCGCCTACTACGGCATGATCACCCTGATCGACGAGAACATCGGCCGGGTGCTGGAAGCCCTGAAGCAGCAGGGCTTGGAAGAGGACACCCTCATCCTGTTTACCAACGACCACGGCGAGATGCTGGGGGACCACGGCCTGCTGTTCAAGGGGCCCTTCCATTACGACTGCCTGATCAAGGCGCCCATGATCGTCAGCTGGCCCGGCGTGGTACCCAAGGGTTCCCGCTACACCCAGATCACCGAGCATGTGGACGTGATGCCCACCCTGCTGGACCTGGCGGGCGTGCCGGCGCCAAACGGGGTGCAGGGGATGAGCATGGCTCCCATCCTGCGGGGCGACGCCGGCGCCGGGCGGGACTGCGCCCTCACCGAGTTCAACTGCTACGACTGGGGCCTGATGGTCAAGACCCTCACCACCCGGGAATACAAACTCACCTACTACGCGGGCGAGGCCTTCGGCGAATTGTACGACCGGGTGCGGGACCCGGAGGAGTTCGTCAACCACTGGGACGATCCGGACTACGCCGATATAAAGCAAGGTCTGCTGCGCCGTCTGCTGGACCGGCTGATCCAGACCGAAGATACCCTTCCGCTGCGCATCGGCAAATACTGATCCGCGGCGCGGGGCCGGGGCGCTGGCCCCGGCCCCGCTTTCCGCTTTTGCGGAGGTCTGGTATAATAAGAGCGATCCCAAACCGAAAGGAGGCCCCGCCATGAAGCGGAAGGAGGAACTGCGCCGCCGCTGGTACAGCGTGCGCACCCGCACCATGCTGACCCTGGTCTGTGTGAATACGGTCATCATCCTGCTTCTCAGCGCGGGAGCGTTCTGGTTTTTCCAGACCAGCTTCATTCGGGAGATCGCCACCAACCGCACCGACGTGCTGCGCCAGATCTCCGAGCGGGCCCGCCAGTTCAAGGCCAACGCTTATACCCTGTCCGACCTGTACTGCACCGATGTGCGGTTCCGCCAGTATGTTGCCGAACTGAACGAGGACAGCGCGGAGGAGTTTTGCGCCTATATGGATCAGGTGACCCGCCAGCTGCAGGTGTCCTTTAACCAGGTGAACCTGGAGTTTTACACAATCTTTCTCTCGGCGGACGGGATCGCATACTGTTCTTTGCCGGTACCGGACGACTACGATTACATGAATCCCCAGATCAAGATCTGGTATAAGGACATCTACTATGCCGCCGGCGACATCGTGGATGTGGCCAGCTACCGGGACAAGGCGCTGGGCATCAACTCCTTTTCCGCCGCCCGCACCATCACCGATGGGGATGAGGTGCTGGGCTATCTGATGGTCAACGCCGATGAGCGCCAGCTGTGGCGTACCTATTCCGATGTGATCAGCGAGGAGAGCAACATCTATGTCACCGATCCGGGCGGCCGGATCGTTTCCAGCAATCTGGAACAGATCATCGGGTTTTCTTACTTCAGCATGAGCAATCTGGAGCGGATGTTCGGTGAAAACGACTATATCATCACCGATATCGCCGGGCGGGCGGCCCTGTTTACCCGGCACTACGATCCGGAAAGCAGCTTTACGGTTTTTGAAGAGATCCCTATGGCCAATGTGCTGGAGCCGATCGAGCGCATCCGCCGGGTGGTGGTGGTGATGGCGCTGCTTACTATGGCGGGCGGCGCGGCGCTGGCCTGGCACTTTTCCGGCCAGATCGCACGGCCCATCCGCCGCCTGCGGGACGACGTCAAGGCGGTGGAACAGGGCGATCTGAACCGAACCTTTTCCACCGGCGGTTTTACCGAGGCGGACGATCTGAGCCGGGGCATGACCGGTATGCTGGCCCGCATCCGGGAGCTGATCGCCAGCGTGCGCACCAAGGAGGAGCAAAAGCGGCGGATCGAACTGAACTGGCTTCAGGCGCAGATCAACCCGCATTTTATGTACAACACCCTGTTCTCCATCCAGTGCATGGTGGATATGCACCGCAACCAGGAGGCAGGCCGGATGCTGACCACCTTTATCCAGATCCTGCGCAGCAGTCTGTCCTCCCCCAATGAGATGGTCACGGTGCGCAGCCAGATGGAATCCCTCCGCCAGTATGTGGAACTGCAAAAATTCCGCTATGGCGACAGCTTTGACGCCTTGATCGAGTTTGACGAGCAGGCGGCCGACTGCCTCATTCCCAAACTGCTGGTGCAGCCGTTGGTGGAAAATTCTCTGATGCACGGCATCGACATGGATGCCGGAAACGGCGTGATCACGGTGGTGGCCCGCCGCCAGGGAGACACCGTCTGCATCCAGGTGGAGGACAATGGGGCGGGCATGAGCGCCGACCGGATCCGCCAGATCATGGACAGCCAAACCGACGACGGCCGCCCCCATCTGGGGGTGCGCAACGTGCACGAACGTATCCGCCTGTATTATGGCGAGCCCTGGGGCCTGCAGATCGAGAGCACGCCCGGCCAGGGCACCCGCATCACGCTGCGTATCCCCGCGGGGGATACACGGCAGAAAGAGGAACCATGTTGAAAGTATTAGTTGTGGACGACGAGGCGCCCATCCGCCAATGGCTGCAGTACCGCGTGGACCGTATCGAAGGCTTTGCGGTATGCGGCGCGGCTTCCGGCGGGCAGCAGGCGCTGGAGATCTACCGGCGGGAAAAGCCGGACATCGTGGTCACCGATATCAAGATGCCCGGCATGGATGGGCTGGAGATGATGCGGCGGATGAAGGAAATAGGCCCCGCCTGTATGATCGTGCTTACCAGCCACGAGGATTTTGACTATGCGCGCCGGGCGCTGAAGCAGGGAGCGGCGGAGTATATCCTCAAGACCGAACTCAACGAGCAGTATCTGGCGCAGATCCTGAACAAAGCGGCCGCCGCAGCGCGCCGGCGGGACGAGGACGGCCGGGACGAGGATGTGCGCCGGGCGGAACGTTTTTTGCTGCGGCTGGCGGCCGGCGGCCAGGAGGAAGGCCCCCTGTCCGAGAGTATGGTCCGCCGTCAGGGAGCCCCCTGGAAGGACGGGCTGCTGTTTGCCGCCGACGTGTGGAGCAGGGACGGCGCGGATCTGGCGTGGGCAAGGCGATTTTCCGCCGATATGTCCGGCGTGCGCTGCCTGGTGATGGCCCCGTTGGGGCATGAACATCTGCTTTTAGTGGGGAACCTGCAAAGCGAAGCCAGCTACCTTGCCATGGTGGAAAGCTGGCGCAGGACCGTGGAGTTTCAGCCGTTTGTGGTGGGGCTGAGCGATATTGGGTATCGGCTGGCCATACTGCCGCAAGCGCTGGCGGCCGCCCAGGCCCGCTGCCGGCTGCATTTTTATTTTCCGGACAAGCGCCTGTTCTGGCAGGAAACGGCGGGGGGCACGCTTTCCCGCCACGCGCTGAATCTGCGCACGGCGATGAGCCGGGAACTGCTCAAGCAGAATTATGCCGAGGTACTGGCGCTCAAGGACCGCGCGCTGGAGGAGATCCGGCGGGAGCGTCCTGCCGATCTGCAAAAGGTCAAACAGCTGGCAGGCGATCTGGTGGCCACTATGCTGCGCTTTACGCTGGAGCAGGAGGAAGAGGCCGCTGACCGCAAGATCGAACGGGTCGAGAAAGAGATCCGGCTGTGTGAAGCGTTTTCCCGGATGGAACAGATCGTCGATCGGGAGTTTGCGCCGCTTTCGGAGCGGCTGCAAACACCGTATGCCTGTTCAGAACCGGTACGCATGGCGATCGAGTATCTGGAGGACCACTATTCAGAAAAGATCTCGCTGACCCTGGTGGCGGCGCGGCTGTCCTTCAGCCCGGAGCATTTCAGCCGGATGTTCACAAAAGAGACCGGCGTCAATTTCAGCACCTTTCTCAACAATTTACGGATGAAGCGGGCGCTGGAACTTTTGGAAAAAACCGACAAAAAGATCTATGAGATCGCGGAGGAAGTGGGATTTTCCAGCGTGAGCTATTTTTCCACCGCCTTCAAAAAAAGTTTTGGCCAGACCCCCAACTATTACCAGCAGATCAGCCGCCGGGACGGGCCGTGACCCACCGGTGGCCCGCAGCAGGATCGCCAAATCCCTTCGTCGCTTTTTGCGGAAAGCGACGATTTTTTTTGCCCGATTGCAAGCGCCTGGGGGCAAGGGTATAATAGGAACAGATGGAAACCGAAAAATTAAAATTGGTTTCCTCCAGGCGAGACATGTAAGGAGGGCCGGCGGTGGAACTGTATGAGCGCTGTCTGGAAAAAACGCTGGAACTGGTTTCGGAACAGGGCACCCATTTTACCATGAGCGAGTTGTCCGCCGCGCTGGGGATCAGCAAAAAAACGCTGTACCGGATGTTCGCCGGCAAAGAGGAACTGCTGCTGGCGGTGGTGGAACACGGCTTTGCCCGGATCAAGCAGTGCGAGCGGCAGGTGATCGACGATCCCGCCCTCACCCTGGCGGAAAAGATCCGCCGGCTCATCATTGTACTGCCGGAGCAGTACCAGAAGGTGGATTGGTACCGGATCGAGGTGGTGGCGGAAAAGTACCCTGCTGTCTACCGGTGCATCCGCCGCCATCTGGAAACCGGATGGGAGCCGACCCTGGCACTGCTGCGGCAGGGGATCGACGAAGGCATACTGGCACCGTTTTCCTTGCCGGTATTTCAGGGCATGGTCGTTGGCAGCATGGAGTATTTCCTCACGTCGCCCTCCTTTCCCAAGAGCGGGATGAGCTACCAGCAGGCGCTGGACGCGATGATGGATATCCTTATGAAAGGCATGGAACGGAGGATTTGACCAATGCGATATCCCATGAACGACAACTGGCTGTTTACCCCTCTCTATACCGAGGCGCTGCGGCGGCTGCCGCCCGGAACGCCGCCGGCCGGGCTGGAACGGGTACGCATCCCGCACACGGTGGCGCTGCTGCCGGTCAACGGATTTTCCGAGCGGGAGTACCAGAAGGAGTCCGCCTACCTGCACGCCCTGACGCCGCCGCTGTCCTGGCGGGGCCGCCGGGTGCGGCTGCGATTCGGCGCGGCGGCCCATCAGGCGGAGGTGTTCCTGAACGGGGAATCCCTCTGCGTCCATTCCGGCGGCTACACCGCCTTTACCGTGGACCTGACCGACCATCTCCGGTTCGGGCAGCCCAACTGGATCCTGGTGCGAGTGGACAGCCGGGAATCCCTGAACATCCCCCCTTTTGGCAAGGCCATCGACTATATGACCTTTGGCGGGCTCTATCGGGAGATCGCCCTGGAGGTGCGCGGCCCGGCGCTGCTGGAGGATGTGTTTGTTCACGGCGGGGCGGACCGCGCGCTGACCATCCGGTGCCGCGGTGTGGATGCGGAAGGCTGTACCCTTCGCGTCCGGGTGGCTGACGATCAGGGCCGGGAACTCTGGCGCACCGAGCGGCCCTTTGACCCTGCGGTCACCGCGACGGTGCCGGACGCGCCGCTGTGGAGCCCGGAGGCCCCCCGGCTGTGCACCGCCGTGCTGGAGTTGTACCGCGGCGAAGAACGGATGGACAGCCAGACCGTTCGGTTCGGATTCCGCACGGTGGATTTCCGGGCAGACGGGCTGTATCTCAACGGAACGAAGATCCGGCTGCGAGGGCTGGACCGGCACCAAAGCTGGCCCTATATGGGATACGCTGTTCCCGCGCGGGCCCAGGCGCTGGACGCGGAGATCCTCAAGAAGGAACTGGGCTGCAACGCGGTGCGCACCAGCCATTATCCCCAGAGCCACGCCTTTCTGGACCGGTGCGATGAACTGGGTCTGCTGGTGTTTACCGAGATGCCCGGCTGGCAGCATATCGGGGACGAAGCCTGGCAGGATCAGGCGGTGGAGATGGTGCGGGAGATGGTGCTGCAGTACCGCAACCACCCCAGCATCTTTTTGTGGGGGGTGCGGATCAACGAGAGCCCGGACAACGATGCCTTTTACCGCCGCACCAACGATCTGGCCCACGAACTGGACCCCACCCGCCCCACCGGCGGGGTGCGCAATTTCAAAAAGAGCCACCTTTTGGAGGATGTGTATACTTACAACGATTTTGTACACAACGGCACAAACCGGGGCTGCGATCCCAAACGCAAGGTCACGCCGGATACCGCAAAAGGGTATCTGATCTCGGAGCACAACGGGCACATGTTCCCCACCAAGAGCTTTGACTGGGAGGGCAAGCGGCTGGAACACGCCCTGCGCCATGCCCGGGTGCTGAACGACGCAGCCGGGCAGCCGGACATCGCGGGCTGCTTTGGCTGGTGCATGTTCGACTACAACACCCACCAGGACTTCGGCAGCGGCGACCGGGTGTGCTATCACGGGGTCCTGGATATGTTCCGCAACCCAAAACCGGCCGCCGCGGTCTACGCGGCCGAGGGCTGTGAAGGGGATGCGCTGGCGGTCAGCAGCACCATGGATATCGGGGAACACCCCGGCAGCGATCTGGGCACCGTCTATGCCTTTACCAACGCGGACGCGGTGCGTCTGTACCGAAACGGCGAACTGGTGAATGAGTTCCTTCCCGGAAAGGAATATCCGCACATGGCCCATCCGCCCATCCCCATCGACGACCGGATCGGCAGCCAGCTGGAGAAAAAAGAGGGATTCTCTCCCCGGGTGGCGGCCCAGGTTCGCCAGTGCCTGCTGGCGGCCGCCCGATACGGCGTGGGCGCGCTGCCGCCGCGAATTTTGCTGCTGGCGGCGAAGCTGATGCTGGTGGACCGGCTCACCTACCAGCGGGCGGTGGAGCTGTTCGGCAAATATGTGGCCGGCTGGGGGGAGATCGCCACCAGCTGGCGGTTTGAAGCCGTTCGGAACGGCCGCCCGGTGGCGCAGGTGACCCGGGAGCCGATGCAGACCGTTCGGCTGGAGGTGCGGGTCGACACCCGGACCCTGACCGAACGGGATACCTGGGACATGGCCACCATCCGCATCCGGGCGGTGGACCAGAACGGCGGTCTGGCGCCTTTTGTCAGCCGGGCGGTGACCCTGACCCTGACCGGGGAGGCGGAACTTGTCGGGCCGGCGGCGCTGCCGCTGGCCGGCGGCATGGCCGGGACCTATCTGCGCACCGTCGGCCAGGCAGGCCGGGCAGAACTGACCGTGAGTGCCGCCGGCATGGAGCCGGTGACCTTGGCCTTTACGATTCAGAAAGAAGGGGATTGTGATGCAACACAAACTGCGGCAGACTGTTAGTTTCGGGATCGGCGCCGTGGGCAAGGACATGGTCTATGCCCTGGTGTCCGGGTTTATCCTCTACTACTACAACACGGTGCTGGGCATCAGCGGCACCTTTACCGGCGTCATGATGATGGCGGCCCGGGTGTTCGACGCCTTCAACGACCCGCTGATGGGGGTCGTTGTGGAAAAGACCAGCACCCGTTTTGGCCGCTACCGGCCCTGGATCCTTACCGGCACCGTGACCAACGCGCTGGTATTGTACGGGATGTTCGCCATGCCGGAGAGTATCACCGGCCTGCCCATGCTGGTGTACGCTACGGTGGCGTATGTGCTGTGGGGGGTGACCTATACCATGATGGACATTCCATTCTGGAGCATGATCCCCGCCTTGACCGGCGCGGGCAAAGAGCGGGAGAACCTGTCGGTGATCGGGCGCACCTGCTCCAGTGTGGGCTATGCGGTGCCCACCATCCTCACTATGCTCGTAGTGGTGCGGATCGGCAGCGGCGAGCGGCAGGGCTTTGCCTTGTTTGCCGCCGCCATAGCGGTGCTGTTCGTGGTCACCGAACTGGTCTGCGTACTGGGGATCCGGGAAAAGGCGGTCTTTGCCGGCAAGGCGGCCACCGTGCGGGAGATGTTCGCCGCCCTTTTTGCCAACGATCAGGCGATGGTGGTGGTCGTGGGCATCATCCTGTTCAACGCCTCCCTCTACCTGACCACTCAGCTGGCCCTCTATTTCTTCAAGTATGACATCGGAAACAGCGACCTGTACAGCCTGTTCGGCACCATCGGCGGGGTGGGGCAGATCCTGAGCATGGTCAGCCTGCCGCTGCTGCGCCGCCGCTGGAGCAGCAAATCCATCCTGACCGGAGCGATCGGGGTCACCATTGCCGGGTACGCCTTCCTGTTCGTGCTGGGCAGCCTGGGCAGCGCCAACGTGCCGCTGCTGGGGGCGGCCGCCTTTATCATCTATATCGGCTTCGGGCTGGCCACCGTGCTCACCACCGTGTTTCTGGCGGATTCGGTGGACTACGGCGAGTGGAAGACCGGCCGGCGCAACGAGAGCGTGATCTTCAGCATGCAGACCTTCGTGGTCAAGCTGGCCAGCGCCATCAGTGTGCTGGTGGCCGGCGTGGGGGTGGACGCGATCGGCCTGGACACCGAGGCGGCCACTCAGACGGCGGGCACCCTGCTGGGGCTGCGGGTGCTGATGATCCTGGTGCCCATTGCCGGGCTGCTGGTATCCATTACCTATTTCCGCAAAAAATATACCCTGACCGAGGAGATGAACCGCCGCATCGCGGCCGACCTGAAGGAGCGTAGGGACACATGATCCGAATCGACGGCGATCTGATCTGCCTGGAGACCGACCATACCGGCTATTATATGGCCCGCCGGGGCGCGCTGCTGGAACACCTCCATTACGGCGCAAAGATCCGGCCCGATCTCGCCGCGCTGCGGGAAAAGACGGGGGCGGGATACGGCACCGACGTGGCGATATCCGGCTCAGAGCCGGACTCACTGCTGCATCTTTGCCTGGAACTCACCCCGGACGGCCGGGGGGATTTCCGCATGGGAATGGTCAGCGCCCGCTTTGCTGACGGCAGCACCGTCTGCGACTGGGCTTTTGCCGGGGCCGAGCGGCGGGACGAACCGCTTCCGCCGGAGGGCCTGCCCGCGCCGGAGGGCGGGGCGGAGACCCTGGTCTGCACCTTCACCACCACCAAAGGGCTGGAGGCGCAGCTGATCTATACCCTCTACCCGGCCTGCGATGTGATCACCCGCCGGCTGCGGCTGCGCAACGAAGGCGAGGGGCCGGTATCCATTCTGCGCTGCCTGAGCAGCCAGCTGGACCTGCCCCGCAAGGGCTATACCCTCACCACCTTTACCGGCGCCTGGGCACGGGAGCGCCGCCCGCAGCCCGCCCCGCTCACCGAGGGGGCGCGGGAGTTCGGCAGTACCACCGGCAACTCCTCCCACTACTGCAACCCGTTCTTTTTGCTTACCGAGCCGGATGCGGGGGAGGAGCACGGCCGTGCCTACGGCTTCAATCTGGTCTACAGCGGAAGTCACCTGGGTCGGGTGGAGACCGGCCCCTACGGCAAGACCCGGGTGCTGGCCGGTATCCAGCCGGAACATTTCCAGTGGACGCTGGCTCCCGGCGAAGCGCTGGACACCCCTGAGGCGGTACTCACCGTTTCCCGGCAGGGGGCGGGGGGCGTCAGCCGGAACATGCACCGGTTTGTACAGCAGCACATCGTCCGTGGTCCCTGGGCGCATCGTCCCCGGCCGGTACTGCTCAACAACTGGGAGGCCACCTATTTCGATTTTACCGAGAGCAAGCTGCTGCGCCTGGCCAAAGAGGCCAAAAAGCTGGGGGTCGAACTGTTCGTGCTGGACGACGGCTGGTTCGGCAAGCGGGATTCGGATACCTGTTCGCTGGGGGATTACAGCGTGAACACCAAAAAGCTGCCCGACGGCCTGGCGGGGCTGGGCCGCAAGCTGAACGAGATGGGGCTGGAGTTCGGTCTGTGGGTGGAGCCGGAGATGGTCAGCCCGGACAGCGATCTCTTCCGCGCCCATCCGGACTGGGCGGTGCAGACCCCCGGCATTGCGCCCGCCCTGAGCCGCCATCAGCTGGTGCTGGATCTCTGCCGCGCCGAGGTGCAGGATCACCTGATCGGGCAGCTGAACACCTTGCTGGATTCCGCGCCCATCCGGTATATCAAGTGGGATATGAACCGGCACATGACCGATTGCTACAGCCCGGCGCTCACCGAGCAGGGGCGGTTTGCCCTGAGCTGGATGCGGGGGCTGTACCGGGTGCTGAGCCAGGTGACCGGCGCCCATCCCGACGTTCTGTTTGAGGGCTGCGCCAGCGGCGGCAACCGGTTCGATCTGGGGATGCTCTGCTATATGCCCCAGATCTGGACCAGCGACGATACCGACGCCTGGGAGCGGATGAAGATCCAGACCGGCACCGGTTACGGCTATCCCCAAAGCGTGATGGGCTGCCATGTGGCGGCCTCGCCCAACCACCAGACTCTGCGCACCTCCCAACTGGAAGCCCGGTTTGATGTGGCGGCGTTCGGCCTTCTGGGCTATGAACTGGACGTGAACCGGCTCTCCCCGGCGGAAAGATCCGCCGTTGCCGCCCAGATTGCCTTTTATAAGGAAAACCGGGAACTGTTCCAGTTCGGGCGGCTGTACCGTCTGGCTTCCCCCTTCGCGCCGGGGCAGGGCGGGGAAGCATGCGCCTGGATGGTGGTGTCGGAGGACAGGACCCGCGCCCTGGTGCTGGACGCGGTGGGCCGGATCGAGCCCAACAGCGAGACCCCGCCGCTGCGGTTGGCGGGCCTGGATCCGGCGCGGCTGTATCGGGTGGAATCCCGGCCCCAGAAGCTGGATATCCGGGACTTTGGCACCCTGCTCAACACGGCGCTGCCGGTGAATCTCAACACCGGCGGGCTGCTGGTCCATGCCGCCGCTGACCGGTATATGCTCTCTGCCGAGACCGAGAGTTACACCGCGGCCGGCGATCTGCTCCTGGAGGCGGGGCTGCGGCGCAAGGCACGCTTTGCCGGCACCGGATACAACGATACCGTGCGGGTCATGCCGGACTACTCCGCCCGCATCTACTGTCTGACCGCCCTGCCGGACGCGCTGCCCGCGCCGGAGCAATCGCGGTAAAAACGCACAAAGCCGGGCCGCCGTCCTTTTGGACGGCGGCCCGGCTTTTGTCTGGGGTTACATGCTGAACTGGATCGCGCAGAACACCGCGTAGACGGCCAGCAGCACAAAGCCCTGCACCCGGCTCAGTTTGCCCCGCACCAGGGCGGGCACCGTGAGCAGCAGCATCACCGCGAACATCACCGGAATGTCCATGACCAGCGAAGCGTTGTGCCCGGCGATCTGGGCATTTTGCGGGATGCTGAAGGGGGCCAGCGCCACCGAAACGCCGCTCACCAGCACCAGATTGAACAGGTTCGCCCCCACAATGTTGCCCAGCGAGAGGGCGCTGTGCCCCTTGACCAGCGAGGTGATGGCGGTGACCAGTTCCGGCAGGGAGGTGCCCAGGGCCACAAAGGTCAGAGCGATGACCGATTCCGGCACGCCGAGCCCCTGGGCAATCAGGGTGCCGTTGTCCACCAGCAGGTTGGCGCCGATGGCGATCAGCACCGCGCCCACCACCAGCAGGATCAGTTCCCGGGAGAGCGGTTCCGTCTCGGCGGCCGTTTCCGCCGGCGCCTCACCGGCCGGCTTGCGGGTCATCTGCCGCACCGTTACCGCCATATAGACCACAAACAGCGCCAGCAGGATCAGGCCGATGGCGCGGCTGAAATATCCGGTCGTGTAGGCTATGCCGGCGTAGAACAGAGCCGCCAGAAAGAAGAAAGCCACCGGTGTGCGCAGGCTCTTGGGGTCGATCTTGCCCGGCCGCACCGCGATGGTGAGCGCGGCGATCAGGGCCGTATTGCAGATCACCGAGCCGATGGCGTTGCCGTAGGCGATCTCGCCGTGGCCGCTGAGGGCCGAGGTGGTGGAGACCATAACTTCCGGCAGGGTGGTGCCGATGGATACCACCGTGGCCCCGATAAGCAGTTCCGGCAGATGGAACCGTCGGGCGATGCCGGTGGCGCCGTCCACGAACCAGTCGCCGCCCTTGATCAGGCAGACCAGGCCCACACAGAAAAGGAATACAGGGATCAGCATGAGACATTCTCCTCTTCGCGGCTTGTTTGGTCCGGGTCCGGGACCCTGATAGACGGTGCCGCGTATTTTCTTACTATAGCAAACTCTTCTCAGAATGTCGAGAGAAAAATACGGATCGCCGGGCCTATATACCAATATGACAGGGCGGGTCCCGGTATGTCTGCGGCGGCCCTGTAAAAAGAGCCGGCATTCTTTGCATGGCCCGGCAGGCAAAGCGCCATAACCGGCAGATCCCACTAGCCTTTTGGATTGGTGTAGAAAATACAAAATATATAGACAACAGTGACGCAATATGAGTATAATAGAAAAATAACGATCCGGGCCAAACGAGGATGGCCCGCAATATATGCCGTGGGAAAGCGGCCCTGCGGCGCGAAGAAAGAAAAGGTGATGGTATGCGCACCGGAACGGCGGGCGGGCTTTCTCCGGAAGAAGAAACGACGATGGCTCTGGCCTGCGCTCTGTACGAACGCGGCGCCTGGGCGGAAAGTTTTCGCCTGCTGCTGCGCCTGTCCGCGGCCGGAAAGCGGACAGCCCCGCTGCTTTACAACAAAGCGCTCTGCCTGGAGCGGGCCGGGCGGCGGGAGGAGGCGCTTTCCTGCCTGGAAAACGCTCTTGCCTGTCTCAAAAGCGGAAAACGGGAATGGGTGAAACCCTCCGGCGAGGAGGCTGCCCTGCAAACTTTGTATGAACAGCAGTGCGCAAAGGCGCAGTATCGCTTTCCCATGCGGGAGGAAGAGGCCGCCTGCCTGCCAGACTATGCGCGGGAACGGGTGCTGCGCCTGATGATCGATCTTTACGCGCAGCAAAAGGACGGCGCGCGGGTAAGAGGTCTGGCGGCTTCGCTGCCGGGAAAGCATTTTGACAATCTGGAGAGAGCGCTGCGCGAAACAGCGGAAAAGGAGATGTGAATATGGATATCTTGCAGCTTTGGAAGTCTTATGAAAAGGGCGCGGACCCCGACGCCATCCTTCCCCTCTATCAGCAGTGCCCGCTCCACGCGAAAGCGCGGGATTACGGGGATCTGAACCTGCTGCAAATTGCCTGCCAGAACGCCCACCCGGAGGCGGTCGTCTGGCTGCTGGAGCAGGGGCTGAAACCAAATCAGGTGTCTGGTTACGGGGACCTTCCGCTGTATCAGGTGGCGACAAAAGGGGGCTCGTTCGGTTACGTGCCGCGAAAAGGGGATGTCTACCGCACGACGCTGGCCCTGCTGGACGCGGGGGCAAACGCGCTGCGCCGGGATGACTACGGCAAATACTGCTTTCACCACGCCGCGCAGAACGGCAACGTGGAGTTCCTGCGCGCAATGGCGGAGCGCGGCGTGCGGCTGAGCAAGACCGACCGGGAAGGAAACACCGCGCTGCATCTGATCGCGGAATCCTATTACAACCCCCTGGAAGCGCTGGAGCGGGTGAAGCAGGAGATCGAGGAAAAGCGCAACGAGGCTTCTCTGCCGGTCAAGCTGCGCAGCCCGGTCTCGATGGAGGAACTGGAACAGCGGAAAAGCACGATCGAACAGGAGATGGAAGATCTGTTCCAGTGCGCCGTGGTGCTGCTGGACGCCGGGGTGGACCCGGAGGCCGAAAACGATATGCTCTGTACGGCCCATACCCTGGCGGTACGAGCGGGCGCGAAAAAACTCGCGGCGCTGCTGGACGGCAGCTATACCCCGGAGGAGGAAAGTTCTCCGGAGGGGCAGAAAAAGGTCGCGGCGGGCGGCATGACGCTCCATCAGGCGGTGCGCAAAGACGACGCGGAGGCGGTGCGCGCGCTGGTGGACATGGGCGCGGACGTCAACGAGATCTGCGAGCAGGAAGGTTTTACCGGGCTCTCGCCGCTGGCGGTGGCCTGCCAGACCTGCAATGTTCCGATGGCCGCCTTGCTGCTGGAACTTGGGGCCGATCCCAGCCTGAAAAACGAGGAGGGCGAGCCGCCCATCGTGGCGCTGTTTGGCCAGCAGATCCTGCTGCACGGGCCGAAAAACCTGTACCAGGACAGACTGGCAGAGCAGCTGGTGGAACTTCTGGCACGGTACGGCTTCGATCCGGACAGCAGTGCGAACGATCAGGGGGATTGCCTGCTGGGGATAGCCTGTTCCTTCACGAATGGCAGAGGCGTCGGCCGGGACAGCGTGATCCACATGGTGGTAGAGGCGGCGATCGGCCTTGGCGCGGATGTGGACCGGAAAAACGATGCGGGCCAGACGCCGCTGATGCTGTCCTGCGCCGGCGACTTCCAGACGATGGAAGAGGTGCAGATGGCGCTTCTGGAGGCCGGGGCGGACGTGACGCTGCGGGACGTGCAGGGGAACACGGTGCTGCATTACATCGCCTGCAAGGATTCCCGCCGTGACGCGGTGGCGATGGCGGAACAGGTGCTGGACTTTGGAGAGCCGGACGCGAACGCGGTCAATCTGGCCGGAAAAACCGCAATGGATTACGCGGTGGAGCGGGACAATACCCCGCTGGTCAAACTGCTGCTTCCGTATATGGAATAAGGAAAAGGAGGAATCGTTGTGCCGGTGAATCTGGATAATATGCTGTTGACCGCCTGCAAGAACGGGCAAAAAGGGGTCGTGCAGGCGTTTTTGAAAAAAGGCGGGGTCCAGTTGGACAAGCGGGACGGACAGGGAGCCACACCGCTGCATTACGCCAGCGCCAAGGGCTCCCGGGATATTGTGAAGCTCTTGCTGGACGCGGGGGCGGACGTATCCGTCGCGGACAATCAAAGCCGTACGGCGCTGCACCTGGCCAGCCAGGCGGGCAATAAGGACATCATCCGTCTGCTGTGCGACAAGGGCGCGGAATTGAACGGAACGGATCAGCAGGGGAGAACGCCGCTGATCTATGCGGCCAAAAACGGCAAAAGCGAGGCGTGTCGCTTTTTGCTGGAGCTGGGGGCGGACAAGACCCTGACCGATGAGGAAGGGCACAACGCGTTTGATTACGCCGCGTCAAACGGCATGCGGGACGTTGTCGCTCTGCTGGAAGACGAGCAGCGGCAGACGGACCACGCCGGGAACACGACGCTGCATCAGGCCTGTTACCAGAACCAGAGCGAGGTGGTCGAGGCACTGATCCGTACCGGCCGTGTGGATCTAAACGCGCCCAACGACGAAGGGGAAACCCCGCTTCTGCTGGCATGCCAAAATCAGAACGTCTATCTGGCGGAGATCCTGCTCAAGGCGGGCGCGGACCCCAACCGGAAACTGCTGAACGGTTTTGCCCCGCTGCACTACGCGGCTTCGGAAGGAAACTATGCCATTGCCCGGGCGCTGCTTGCTGGCGGCGCGGACAGCAATGTCCGCGACCTGGACGGCGAAACGCCGCTGATCCTGGCGTCTCACGAGGGCCACAACGATATAACGGCCCTGTTGATCGAAAACGGCGCCGACGTGAACCTGACGGACAATCTGCAGCACAGCGCGTTGTACTATGCCACCGAAAACGGCTTCACCGAGATCGTCGAGCAGCTTTTGATGGCCGGCGCGGAGGGATGACCGGCGCAGCACAAAAGGCCCGCCGCAGGGCTGCGACCCTTCGGCAGGCTTGCACAGAATCTGTTTTGCTGTATAATAGGGTTATGAAAAGAATTGAAGAACAAGGAGGGTGGTGCGTATGTTCGGCCTATCCGGTGTAAGCTGGGGTGTCTCCGGCGTGGGTTGGGGGGTGGCTGCCGCCAGCCAAAGAGGGCAGATCGCGGTATCCCGTTCCCAGCCCCGTGCTACGGACCAGCCGGTGACCCCGGTCACGGCAGCGCCTGCCGTGACCCGTGACCGGCCCGGCGCCGTTGTGCTGACCGGCGCGGCAGCGGCGTCCCATTACCGGGAAGGCGCCGATCCGGCCGAGATGTCAGTGCGCGGCCGTATCCGCTATCTCAGCCCGGATGAACTGGAGGCGGAGGTGGAAAAATCCAAATCCGCCCAGGAGGTCATGGCGGAAGGCGAGTGCCAGACCTGCAAGGAACGTAAGTACCAGGACGAATCCAACGACCCGGGAGTATCCTTCAAGACCCCCACCAATGTGGCGCCGGAACAGGCGGCGGCCGCCGTGCGGGGGCATGAACAGGAGCATGTGGGGCGTGAGCAGGCCAAAGCCCGGCAGGAAGGCCGGGAGGTCGTCTCCCAATCGGTGACCTACCACACGGCCATCTGCCCGGAATGCGGCAAGGTCTATATCTCCGGCGGCACTACCCGTACCAGTACCCGGGCGGCCCGGGAGCAGCCGGCTTCGGACAGCGCCGACCAGGTCGCCCGGACCCCTTTTTCGGCCGTGGCGTAAGCGATAAAAAACGAAAGCCCAGGGAGCTATCCGCTCCCTGGGCTTTGTGGTCTCTGCTGTTCGATGCGTTGCGGGAATGGCCTACTGCGCCGCCTTGGCGGACCGCGGTTTCCTTCCGGCGGCATTTTGTGCCGTCCGGACTTTTTGAAACGTCCGCCGGCAGCTTCCGGTTCGTCCGCTTTGTACCCGACGGGATGCGTGCGTTCCGGTCAGGCCAGAACGTTTATGCTGCGGGGAGAAACCGGGAAACGGTCAAAATACCGTTTGGGATAAAGCTGCAGGTTGGACAGAAATTGATTCAACAAGACGGCTTGCTCGGTATCCTGCCTGGAGAAAGCCAGCAAGTCGGAAACTATCCGGAGATCGTCCTTGGAATGGTCAAAAACAAGATCGGTGCTGAGCCGATGCGCCACACCGGCCTCGTCGGTATACAAGACCCATGTTTGCGCTTTGGTGGGGTCCTTGGGATCAAATTCATCCGTGGTGCAATCGATCACGATCCGGTTGCCGTGTTTATCGGTCGTCGTAAAGGATGTGATTTTGGCGGTCGTGCTGGAAGCGTCGCCGCCGGTCTCATAAAACCAGATGAAATTCTTGGGAGGCGCGGTCTTGGGGTCGATGATATAGCGATGTTCCGATACCAGGAAAGGGTCGCCTCGCAACGCGGTGTTAAAGTTATACAGATCGGTCTTTCCCTGTTCCAGATAGGCGGGAACCTGAAAGGAGGAGCCGTACGTTTGCGATACATGCTGCGCACCGGCGGTGATGGCGGAAACGGCCGCCCCGCTGGCGTAATAGTACTTGGAATTGTAATAACTCCAGCTGCGCTGCGCGTTCATCTCCCCGGTGATGAAGGCTTCGCCCTCGGCGTTGTTTCGCTCCACGGCGGTCGTGAGGATCTTCTGGCGGAACGCGTTATAAAATTCCGTTTCCGTTTCCTTTTGCCACTCGGTCAGGGGGGCGGTGGGATTTTGGGCGGAACCAAACAGTTCCTTTTTCAGCAGCCTTTCATATTCGGCCTGTAGCTCTGCCTCGGATATCGTTCCGTCAAAAAATTGCCTGACACATTCATCCATAGGGCTGAGATGCGGGGTGGAGTCGCCCTCCAGATACCCTCTCACGGCAGCGTCTGTTGCGGTAGCGGTGTAGGACGTCTTTACCCGCACAAAAGAATCCAGATCCACCGAGTCCGCCGGGACGGTTGTCAAATCGTTTGTAATACTCGGAAAACTTGCATAGTCATTTTTTACACGCGGGTAATGGGATATGTCGATACCCCCCATAGCTTTCCCTCCTCGCTGCCGGCAAACGGCAGATTTGACGCAAAACCCTTTATAATTGCATCGACCGTTTTTGAAAAAAATTTAGCCGGTTTTCCGAATTATATGGAAAGAAATAGGGCGGCCTGCCGCCATTTTGCGATCGGCTGCCCCGCCTGTATCCGGCCGCCGGCACTTTGCGGAACCAGCGCTGCCCCGCCAATACAAAATGCCGACAGGATCCCACGATCCGATCGGCATGGCTTTGGCGATTAAAAAAATCCGAACCCCATCGCCAAATCGGCACAAGGTTCGGATTTGTTTGTTTTGGTGGACCTGGAGGGATTCGAACCCTTGACCTCTGCGATGCGAACGCAGCGCTCTCCCAGCTGAGCTACAGGCCCACGGTACTTGAAATACTATAAAGCATTTATGAGAAAATGTCAAGCCCTTTTGGCGGGGAATTTCTAAAAATCCGTTGCGGGGCTTTTTGCGCGGCCAGATCCTTTCCGTGACGAAAAATGACGATTTTTTCTTCTTGCAGTAGCGTGACGCCGGGGGTATCCTCAAAAGGGAACCTTGTTAAAGAAAAATCCATGTGAGGCGGGAGTTGGTATTGGATGAAGCAAGAGGAGATTTGTCGGTTTGTACGCTCGTTTTCTTCGCTGGGACACTTGCAGTCAGAGGGGAAAATGGTGTATGCTCTATGTCAGGAGGGACCTCAGAATTGGCGCATTTGTCTGGAATACAGGCAAAAAACCGGCAGTTGGACGGATTCCTGCCGGATCGGGCCGCTGGCCAGGCCGGCGGCTGTGCAGCTGCTGCAATGCCTGTATGAGAACGCTGTGTTGCGGGAAAACTGGCAGGACGTACTGCATGAATTGATGCAAAAATTCTGAGGGAAAGGCGGGGGCGAACCAAATGCACGAAACCGACTGTCAGTGGCCCGCACTTGATCTGTACCTTGCGGAGAGCAACGCTCAGCAGCTGACGCTGTTGGCGGATTACTTTTCCATGCGCCCCGAGTTTGCGGTTCGGGGCACATTTACTGAGGGGCGTGTGCTGCTGCGGGCGCTG
The DNA here is from genome assembly GCA_949295035.1 of uncultured Gemmiger sp. Lineage (GTDB taxonomy): Bacteria > Bacillota > Clostridia > Oscillospirales > Ruminococcaceae > Gemmiger_A. Next base: position 29,202 of record CASFJO010000030.1, on the reverse strand, counting down.
CGGGAGCGCCCGGTGGATCTGGTGATCACCTCGCTGGAACTTCGTGGCGATATGGACGCCCATGAACTGCTTGTAGCCATGCGGGAGGAAGCGCTGCCGCGTTTTCCCGGCGTGATCGTCGTGTTTGACGCGGAACTGCCCGCGCTGCAAAGCCGGTGCCTGAGGGCGGGAGCCTCCTATTATCTGGTCAAACCCTATACGCTGCGCCACCTGGCCGAACGGGCGCTGGATGTGTGCGGTAATCTGGCGGCTGATGACCGGGACCCGCTGGACAGGTGGCTGATCCAGGTGGGGCTGAAGCCGGACGACAGCTTTTATCGCTGCTTTCGCTGCTGCTTGCAGACGGCGATGGCGTGCGGGCCGAATTTTGCGTTGCTCAAACAGGTGTACATACCCGCCGCGCAGGCCGGAAAGGTCAGCGTTTCCGCGGTGGATACCAGTATGCGTCGGGCTCTGAAGGCCCTGGAGATGCGGGATACCGCCTTGTATCGGCGGATGCGGGAACGTTTTCAAAGTGAGAATCCCGGCAGGCGGATGACCAGCAAAGCGGTATTGGAGTATATGGCCGGTTTGGCACGGGGCGGGTAATACAGCTTATTTTGCGGAGGGACGAGTATGGATGACCCCAAGAACGTACAGGACCCGGAACAACATGCGCAGGCTTTTCTGAACAGTTTTTGCCATGATATTGAAAGTCCGCTGAACGTGATCCTGACCGGTACAGAGCTGCTGGCCGAGGCCGGTCGCCGCAGTCCCTGCTGCTATACCCCGCAGCAGGAACACGCGATCCAGAGCATTCAGGACAGTGCCGCCGTTTTGGGGCGCATGGCGGAGAATATCCTGGACGCATACCAGTGCCGGGTGGGAAATGTTGCGGCGCGGCGGCAGGCGCTGGAACTGGTGTCACACGTTTCACAGCTGGCGGAGCTGGTGCGCCCCTGCGCCGCACGTCAGGGGGTGGCCATTTCCTTTTCGGCAAACAGTGAAACGCTGGTGGTCATGACCGACCGGGTCCTGGCCGACCGGGTCGTGCTCAACCTGCTCTCCAACGCGGTATACCACGGGGGAGCCCGGGGCCATGTATGGCTGGATCTTCAGCAGGGCGGAGAGTGGTGCAGCCTTCAGGTGCGGGATGATGGTCCCGGTTTGCCCGCGGGGTTGGCCGAGCGGCTGAACGGGGATGCGCCGTTCGCGCCGCCCGCCACCCGGGGCGGTGGGCTGGGGCTGTATCTCTGCCGGGAATTTTGCAAACGGCTCGGCTGGCACATGCGCCTGACAACCGGGGCGGACGGCACGACGGCGGAACTGCGCATTCCCACCGACTGGATGGCCGCCGGGGACGAGTTGCGGTCCGCGCCGGTCAGCGCCCTGCTGGAGGCGGACGATATGCGCCGTATGGTTCTGCGGGAGTTTGCCCAGCGATAAGCGATAAAGCGGGCGGAACAGATCTTCATACGCCGGATAAACGGGCGGGACATGCTGAATGTCCCGCCCGTTTTGGCTGTGCGAAAGGCAAAGCGCCGCTGCCCCGGGTTTTGGTGTTTACTTTGGCGTGGGTTTATTGTAAAATAGAAGAAATCACAATGCAAGGAAACGGTGGATGAACAAGTATGGCGATACGATACAAGCGGATCCTTCTCAAACTCAGCGGTGAGGCGCTGGCCGGCGGCAAAGGCGTAGGATTTGACGAGCCCACCCTGGAGGCGATCTGCGGGGGGATCAAGCAGGCCCGGGATCTGGGCGTCCAGATCGGCATCGTGGTGGGCGGCGGCAACTTCTGGCGCGGCCGATCCAGCGGAAAGATGGAACGTACCTGCGCTGACAAGATCGGTATGCTGGCCACGGTCATGAACTGCCTGGCGGTGGCCGACGCGCTGGAACAGCAGGGCCTGGAGACCTGCGTGATGAGTTCGCTGGCCATGCCGCAGGTGGCGCAGCCCTTTACCCGCGGCGAGGCGGTGCGCAATCTGGAGGCCGGCCGCGTCGTGCTGTTTGGCGGCGGCACCGGCAATCCCTTCTTCTCTACAGACAGCGCCTCCGCGCTGCGGGCGGCGGAGATCAGTGCCGACGTGATGTTCAAGGCCACCATGGTGGATGGCGTCTACGACAAGGACCCCAAACGGTATCCCGACGCCGTGAAATACGATACGCTGACCTTCAGCCGGGTGCTGGAAGAGAAACTGGGCGTTATGGACGCTACCGCCGCGGCCTTGTGCCGGGATACGCACATGCCGGTGCTGGTGTTTGACATGCGCGACCCGGGCAATATCGCCCGCGCCGTACAGGGCGAGCCGATCGGCACCCTGGTAAGCGAGTGAAAAACGCGGGCTGCCCGCCCGCATGCAGGTGTATAAAAAACGCGCATCCCAACTTTGATCACAAAAGGAGAATCAACATGAGCGAAATGACCAAGGTTTACGAGGACAAAATGACCCAGAGCATTCACCATCTGGAAAAGGAACTGGCCGCCGTGCGCGCCGGCCGGGCCAACCCCGCCGTGCTGGATAAGCTGACGGTGGACTACTACGGCACCCCGACCCCCATCCAGCAGGTGGCGGCGGTGGCGGTTGCCGAGGCCCGTATCCTGACCATCAGCCCCTGGGACGCCTCGCTGGTGCGCGCGATCGAAAAGGCGATCCAGACCAGCGATATCGGCATCAATCCCACCAACGACGGGCGGGTGATCCGTCTCGTTTTCCCCGCCCCCACCGAGGAGCGGCGCAAACAGCTGGCCAAAGACGTGCAGAAGATGGGGGAAGAGGCCAAGGTGGCGGTGCGCAATATCCGCCGCGACGCGCTGGACAAGTTCAAGGCCGCCAAGAAGGCGGGCGAGGTCACCGAGGACGATCTGAAAAAGCTGGAAGAGCAGATTCAGAAAGCGACCGATAAGGCGGTCAAGGCGATCGACAAGGTTTGCGAAGAGAAGAACCGGGAGATCATGGAGATCTGACCGCCCTTCCCTGAAGAGAAAACCGTACAGGGAGGCACGGTCTTTGCGGCCGAGCATGGAGGAGGACACCCGCCGGGGCGCTGCGGCAGCACAAGCCCTGGCGCGGGGGATACGGCGCGTCAAAACGCGCTTTCCTGCTTTGTGCTCGGCGCTTTGTATGTGTTGCGCGCCTTCCCGCAGCGAAAGGAGTTGGCAGCATGGAGCACGCGGCGGATTTTGCCCGCGGCCTGAGCATCGGCATCATTATGGACGGAAACGGCCGCTGGGCCAAAAAGCGGGGCCTGCCCCGTACAGCGGGCCATAAGCGGGGCGCGGAGGTGTTTCAGGACATCACCCGGTACTGCAACGAACTGGGCGTGGCGTCGGTGTATTTTTACGCCTTTTCCACCGAAAACTGGCGCCGCCCCGCCGAGGAGGTGGGGGCGATCCTGCGCCTGTTCGGCGAGTACCTGATCAAAGCCTTCGACTATGAAAAAGAGAACAACCGGGTGGTCTTTCTGGGGGACCGCGCGGCCCTCTCTCCGGATTACCAGCGAAAAATGAATGAGATCGAGACCCGCACCGCCCGCAATACCGGCATGGTCCTGAACGTGGCGGTCAATTATGGTGGGCGGCAGGAGATCGCCCGGGCGGCCCGCCTTCTGGCAGAGGAGGTCCGCCGGGGAACGCTGGACCCCGACCAGATCACCGAGCAGGCCCTCAGCGACCGGATGTATACCGCGGGCCAGAAAGACCCGGATTTTATCCTGCGGCCCAGCGGGGAAAAGCGCCTGTCCAACTTCATGCTGTGGCAGGCGGCTTATTCGGAACTGGTGGAGATGGACGTGCTCTGGCCGGACTTTACCCGCCGTGACCTGGACCTGGCCATTGAGGAGTTCAACCGGCGCTCCCGCCGGTTTGGAGGGGTCTAGTCCGGGAAATACTACATACCGAAAGTGGGGGAGCCTATTTGAAAACGCGAATCATCACCTCCGCCGTGGCGCTGGTCGTTCTGGCGCTGGTGCTGGTGTTGTTTGACAGCGTGTGGTTCAATCTGATCGTGGCCATCGTCTGTCTGATGGCCGAGTGGGAGATCTACCATGCCTTCGGCTTTGGCAAACGGCAATGGGCGGTTTTTGCGCCGCTGGTGCCCTACACCGTGCTGGTCATGGTGTCCACTGTGCCGGCCGCCTGGGCGGTGCTGCTGCCCGGTTCGCTGCTGGTGGCACTGTATCTATGCGTCTGTCTGATCTGGCGGCACGCCGAGCTGGATTTTGCCCGGATGAGCGGCGTGGTCTGTTTTTCCGGTCTGGTGATCTTGTGCTTTTATTCGCTGGTCTACCTCAAACACCTGCTCCCGGTGGAACGATACGGCAACGACGCCATCTACTTTATCCTGCTGATCCTGGGCATGGCCTGGGGCGGCGATTCGGCCGCCTATTTTACCGGCCGCTTTTTGGGCAAACACAAGCTGGCCCCGGTGGTCAGCCCTCACAAAACAGTGGAGGGCGCTGTGGGCGGTGTGTTCGGCTCCATGCTGCTGGCGGTGGTCATCACCGCGGTATATGAACAGATCGGCGGCCTGTACAGCCTGATGTTCAGCGGGGTCGGGATCACCTGGCGCACCTACCTGTTTATGGCGATCATGGGGGCCGTGGGCTCCGGGCTGGGCATCCTGGGCGATCTGTTCGCCTCGGTGGTCAAGCGCCAGCAGGGCATCAAGGATTACGGAAAGATTTTTCCCGGCCACGGCGGAATTTTGGACCGGTTCGACAGCGTAATGTTTATTGCCCCCTTTGTGACGCTGGCGGTCACGCTGCTGTTCTACCGGGTGACGCGGTGAGGTGCGGAGTATGAGTAAGACGATCACATTGCTGGGGTCCACCGGCTCCATCGGTACCCAGAGCCTGGACGTGATCCGTGCCCAGGGGTATCGGGTGCACGGGCTGGCCGCCCACTCCCGGGTGGATCTGCTGCTGCGGCAGGTGCAGGAATTTAGCCCGGAGTGGGTAGCGGTGGTGGACCAGGCCGCCGCCGATACAATGGAAAGGCTGCTGGCGGGTCTGCCCGCTCCGCCCCGGCTGCTGCGGGGGCCCCAGGGGCTGATCGAACTGGCACGCCATCCGGTGGACGCGGTGCTTAACGCGGTGGTGGGCATCGCCGGCCTGGGCGCCACCCTGGCAGCCATCGAGAGCGGCAACGACGTGGCCCTGGCCAATAAGGAGAGCCTGGTCACCGGCGGGCATCTGGTCACCGAGGCGGTGCGCAAAAACGGCGTGCACCTGCTGCCGGTGGACAGTGAGCACTCTGCCATCTTCCAGTGCTTGCAGGACGCCCACTCGGCCAAAACCCTCACCAAGATCCTGCTCACCGCTTCCGGCGGGCCGTTCTTCGGCATGAAGCGGGACCAGCTGGCGGGCAAGACCCGGGCCGACGCCCTGAAACATCCCAACTGGAATATGGGCGCCAAGATCACCATCGACTCGGCCACTCTGATGAACAAGGGGCTGGAACTGATCGAGGCGGTATGGCTGTTCGGCCTGCCGCCGGAGAAGATCCAGATCGTGGTGCAGCGCCAGAGCGTGATCCATTCCATGGTCCAGTTCGCCGACAATTCGGTGCTGGCCCAGCTGGGGGTGCCGGATATGCGCATCCCCATCCAGTACGCCCTCACCTGGCCGGAGCGCGTGCCCGGCCCGACCCCGGAACTGGATTTCTCGGCACTCAGGCAGCTGACCTTCGACGTGGCCGACGAGGAGACCTTCCGCTGCCTGGCCGCCTGCAAGAAGGCCATCGCCAAGGGCGGTCTGGCCCCCTGCGCGGCCAACGGCGCCAACGAGGAGGCGGTACGGCTGTTTTTGGAGGATAAGATCGGATTTCTGGATATCGGCCGTCTGGTGGAGGCCGTGGTGGACAGCGATTCCTTCGGAGGAACCTATTCGTTGCCGGACGTGTACGAGTGCGACCGGCAGGCCCGCCGTTTTGTGCAGGCCCATCTTTGACAAAACGCCCGGCATTGCGGCTTTGGGGCGGGGAAAGTGAGAGTATGCCATGTCTGCATTGATAACCCTGATCGCCGCCGTGGTGGTATTTGGCCTGGTGATCGCCTTTCATGAGTTTGGTCATTTCATCACCGCCAAGTGGTGCGGTATCCAGGTCAATGAATTTTCCATCGGGATGGGGCCGGCGATCCTGTCCCGCATCCGGGGCGGTACCCGGTACAGCATCCGGGCGCTGCCCATCGGCGGCTATGTGAGTATGGAGGGGGAGTTCAGCGACGAGGAGGACCGCCTCGCCGACGATGTGCCCGCCGAGCTCAAAACCGGCAAACCCTTTGACCGGGTCAGCATCCCGCGCCGGGCGCTGGTGATGGCCGCGGGCGCGATCATGAACTTCATCCTGGGCTTTCTGGTGCTGGTGGTGCTGCTGAGCGGCCAGGATTACCTGGTCACCCGCCAGGTGGCCCAGATCACCGAAAGCTCCGGCGCCCAGCTGGCCGGCCTGCAGCTGGGGGATACGGTGTATTCCATCAACGGCCGGCGCTGTTTTGTGGCTTCCGACATCGTGTATGAGCTGGAGCGCGCCAGCGGCGGCACGGCCGATTTCGTGGTGTTGCGGAACGGGCAGAAGATCAGCCTGCCCGCCGTGACCCTGACTACCGTTACCGCCGAAGACGGCAGCACCTACCTGGATATGGGCTTTAAGGTGCTGGCCACCGAGAAAACGGTGGGCGGGGTGCTGTATCAGTCGGTGCAGTATACCGCCTATTACGGGCGGGTGGTGTTCCGCGGTCTGGTGGATCTGTTCACCGGCAACGCCAGCGTCAATGACCTGTCCGGCCCGGTGGGTATCGTCAGCGCCATCGGCCAGGCAGCCTCCATGGGGCTGACCGAGGTACTCAGCCTGCTGGCCCTCATCACCATCAACCTGGGCATCATGAATCTGCTGCCCGTTCCCGCGCTGGACGGCGGCCGGCTGCTGTTTCTGCTGGTGGAGGCGGTCATCCGCCGGCCCATCCCGGCCCGGTTCCAGATGTGGGTCAACCTGGCGGGCATGGCCTGCCTGCTGCTGCTGATTGCTTTCGCAACCTATAACGACATTGGCCGCCTGCTGTTTTCAGCCTGACCGGCCGGGGAGGTAAAAACATGGAACGAGTGCGCAAACGGGAAGTGCAGATCGGCAAGGTGCGCATCGGCGGGGACAATCCCATCGCCGTGCAGACCATGCTCAACGTGCCGGTAGCGGATATCGCCGGCAACGTGGCCCAGGCCAAACGGGTGGCCGAGGCGGGCTGCCAGATCCTGCGGGCCAGCGTGCCCACCCTGGAGGACGTGCGGATCGTTGACGCGGTCAAGAGCGCGGTGGATATCCCTTTTGTGGCGGACATCCACTTTGACTACCGCATCGCCCTGGCCTGCGTGGACGCGGGCGCGGACAAGATCCGCATCAATCCGGGCAACATTGGCGCGGACGACCGGGTCAAAGCGGTGGCCAACGCTTGCAACGCAAGAAATATCCCCATCCGCATCGGGGTGAACGCCGGCAGCCTGGAAAAAGAGATCCTGGCCAAATACGGCGCGCCCACCCCCCAGGCCTTGGTGGAGAGCGCGCTGTACCATGTGCGCCTGCTGGAAAAACACGATTTTTCCAACATCGTCATCTCCATCAAATCCAGCAATGTGCCCACCATGATGGAGGCGTATCAGCGGCTTAGCGACGCCTGCGACTATCCGCTGCATGTAGGGGTCACCGAGGCGGGCACCTACCGGATGGGGCTGATCAAATCCGGCATGGGTATCGGCGGGCTGCTGCTGCGGGGCATCGGCGATACCCTGCGGGTCTCCCTGACCGATGACCCGGAAAAGGAGGTCCAGGCGGGCTATGACATCCTGCGGGCCGCGGGCTACCCCGTGGCCGGGCCGGAGATCATCAGCTGCCCCACCTGCGGGCGCACCAATATCGCGGTGGCCCAAATCGCCCAGGAGGTGGAGGAACGGCTGCGCGGCTATCACAAACCGGTCAAGGTGGCGGTGATGGGCTGCGTGGTCAACGGCCCGGGCGAGGCCCGGGAAGCAGACATCGGCATCGCCGGCGGCAAGGACGAGGCTTTGCTCTTCATCCGGGGCGAAAAAGTCCGGATGCTGCGGGGCGACATCGTGGGCCAGCTGGTGGACGAGGTCTATAAGCTGTAAGCGGCATGCAAGCGGTGCGCCGGACAACTGCCCCTCGCGGGCAGGTCGGGCGCACTTTTGGTCAAGCGAAAGGGGAGAGAAAATCGTGGAACGGCTTGTATCGGAGCTCTGGCCGCAGTTCGGGTCGGACGAGGAGTTCGCCCGCAGCTTTGCCGGGGTGGCGGTGCAGTCGGTGGAACTGTTTCGCCCTCTGAACCGGGCGGTGGTGGACCTGCACAGCGCGGCCCCGGTGGAACGGTCGCTCTGCGCCCGGCTGGGCGCGTCGCTGCAGCCGTTGTTTGCCGGTATGGAGGTGGAGTGCTGCTGCCATTTTCCCTTTGAGGCCATCACCCCGGCGGAGATCTGGGGCATGGTGGAGGATCTGAAACGTCAGGACCTGCCGCTGAACGGCTTTCTGGACAAGGCGCAGATCTCCTGGGAGAACGGCGCCATCCTGTTCAAGGTGCCCGCCGGCACCCTGTTTCTGGAATCCATCCAGTTTCCCAAACGGCTGGCCGAACTGATCGAGAAGCGCACCGGCTATCTGCCCGAGGTGCGTCTGGAGGGCGGGGCTGCCGTTTCGGAAAAACAGTGGGAGGAGCATATCCGCCAGAAGATGCCCGAACCCGCCTTCAAGGAGGACAAAAAAAAGCCGCCCCGCATCCCCGGCCTGGACCTGACCGACAAGCCGGTACGTATTTTCCACGGCAAGGAGTTCAAGCCCACCCAACTCACCCCGCTGATCCAGCTGGGGGGCGAGGGCGGCAAGACCATGGTCTGGGGCGATGTGTTCGCCACCGAGGTCAAGGGCAATTTCCGCAAGATCTATATCATGTCTATCACCGATTATACCGGCTCCATCAATCTGAAGATCCGCGCCCAGGAAGGGGAGGACTGCAGCAAGTGGGAAGAGCTGAAAAAGGGCGCTACCCTGGTGGTGAAAGGGGATTGCAGCTATGACAAATATGAGCGGGACTATGTGCTCATCCCCTATGATGTAATGGTGGTGGAACGCCGCAAGCGGGAAGATCGCGCTCCTCACAAGCGGGTGGAACTGCATCTGCACACCAAACTCAGCAGCATGGACGGCTTTTGCGACCCGGGCGAGATCGTGCGCATTGCCCACCGGATGGGCCACAAGGCCATCGCCATCACCGACCACGGGGTGGTGCAGGGCTATCCGGAGGCCATGCTGGCCGCCGATTCCATCCGAAAAAGCGACCCGGACTTCAAACTGATCTACGGCCTGGAAGCCTATTACGTCAACGATATGGTGCCGGTAGTCTACGGCGCGCAGGCGGCGGGCAGCCTGGACGGCAGCTTTGTGGTCTTTGACGTGGAGACCACCGGCCTGAACCCGTCGCAGGAACAGCTCACCGAGATCGGCGCGGTGCTGGTGGAGAACGGGCAGGTCACCGCCCGGTTCGGCACCTTTGTCAATCCGGGCAAACCTATCCCGCCCCGGGTGGTGGAACTCACCGGCATCAACGATGCCATGGTGGCCGACGCGCCCGTTCCGGTCGAGGCCATCCGGCAGTTTGCCGAGTTTGCCGGCAACCGGATGCTGGTAGCCCACAACGGCCATCGGTTCGATATGCTCTATATGCGCAAGGCCGCCCAGGAGGCCGGGTTTGAACTGGAAAACCCCTACATCGACACCCTGCCCATGGCCCAGGCGCTCTACCCGGGGCTGCACAACTACAAGCTGGACACGGTGAACAAGTACCTGGAGATCGAGCCCTTCAACCATCACCGGGCGGTGGACGACGCGGACGCGCTGGCCCGTATCTTCTGCCGGATGCTGGCGGATATGAAAGAAAAAGGCATCGCCGACGTGCGCCAGATCAATACCGAGCTGGGTGGCAACGGGGATGTGCTCAAGAAAAAATACAACCATCTGATCCTGCTGGTGCAGACCTCCCAGGGGCTGCGCAACCTGTACAAGATCATCAGCGAGGCCCACGTGAAGTATTTCTTCAAGAGGCCCCGCGTGCCCCGCAGCCTGATCAACCGCTATCGGGAAGGACTGTTGGTGGGGTCCGCCTGCGAGGCGGGTGAACTCTACCGGGCGGTGGTGGAAGGGCAAAGCTTTGAAGAACTTTGCAACATCGCGGAGTTCTACGATTTTCTCGAGATCCAGCCGCTGGGCAACAATGAATACATGGTGCGCGAGCACGCGGTGGACTCGATCGAAAAGATCCAGGAGTTCAACAAGACCATCATCCGCATCGGGGAGGCGCTGCACAAGCCGGTGATCGCTACCGGCGACGTGCATTTTCAGGACCCGGAGGATGCCGCCTACCGGGCCATCCTGCAGGCGGGCAACGGCTTCAAGGACGCGGACAACCAGGCGCCCTTGTTCTACCGCACCACCGAGGACATGCTGGATCAGTTCTCCTACCTGCCCCGGAAGAAGGCGTACGAGATCGTGGTCACCAACCCCAACAAGATCGCCGACAGCATCGACGGCAGCATCCGGGCCATCCCCAAGGGCACCTATCCGCCTTCGATCGAGGGCGCGGAGGAGCAGCTGCGCACCGCCACCTGGACCCACGCCAAGGAAAAGTACGGCGATCCGCTGCCCGAACTGGTGGAAAAGCGGCTGCAAAAGGAGCTGGATTCCATCTGCGGTCACGGTTACGCGGTGCTGTATGTGATCGCGGTCAAGCTGGTGGCCTACTCCAATGAGCATGGCTACCAGGTGGGCAGCCGCGGTTCGGTGGGCTCCTCCGCCGTGGCCCACTTTTCCGGCATCTCGGAGGTCAACAGTCTGCCGCCCCACTACCTGTGCCCCAAGTGCAAGCACAGTGAGTTCGTCACCGACGGCAGCGTGGCCGACGGCTTCGATCTGCCGGATAAAAACTGCCCGCTCTGCGGCACCCCCATGGAGGTGGACGGCCACGATATCCCCTTCGAGACCTTTTTGGGCTTCTACGGCGACAAGGAGCCGGATATCGACCTGAACTTTTCCGGCGAGTATCAGAGCCATGTGCACCGGTATACCGAGGAGCTGTTCGGCAAGGAATTTGTGTTCAAGGCGGGCACCGTGTCTGGCCTGCAGGACAAGACGGCCTACGGCTATGTGCGCAAGTATCTGGAGGAGCGGGGCCGCATCGTGAACCACGCGGAGGAGAACCGCCTCACCCAGGGCTGCACCGGGGTCAAGCGCACCACCGGCCAGCATCCCGGCGGCATGGTGGTGGTGCCTTCCGACTACGAGATCTACGATTTCTGCCCCATCCAGCACCCGGCGGATGACAAGGAAAAAGGGGTGCTGACCACCCATTTTGAATTTAAGTATCTGCACGACACGCTGCTCAAGCTGGACGAACTGGGCCACGATGTGCCCACCATGTACAAGTATTTTGAGGACATGACCGGCATCACCATGGACAAGGTGCCCATGAACGATCCCCGGGTCATCAGCCTGCTCACCTCCACCGAGGCGCTGGGGGTCACGCCGGAGCAGATCGACAGCCAGACCGGCACCTTCGGCATCCCGGAACTGGGTACGCCGTTTGTGCGGCAGATGCTGCTGGAGGCCCAGCCAAAGAACTTCAGCGACCTGATCCAGATCTCCGGCCTGTCCCACGGCACCGACGTGTGGAACGGCAATGCCCAGGACCTGATCAAGAATGGGGTATGCACCATTTCCGACGTGATCGGCTGCCGGGACAGCATCATGACCTATCTGCTCCACAAGGGGCTGGAGCCCAAACTGGCCTTCAACATCATGGAATTGACCCGTAAGGGCAAGGTGGCCAAGAACGGCTTCCCCGAGGGCGCGGAGGAGAAGATGCGGGAGTGCGGCGTGCCGGACTGGTACATGGACTCCTGCCGCAAGATCCAGTATATGTTCCCCAAGGCCCACGCGGTGGCTTACCTGATCGCGGCCATCCGGCTGATGTGGTTCAAGGTGTACCATCCGGCGGCCTTTTACGCGGTCTATTTTACCGTACGGGGGGATGACATCGACTACGAGGCCGCCATCGGCGGTCAGAAGATGGCCTGGCAGCACCTGCAGCAGGTGGGCGCCCGGCTGCGGGAGGAGAAAAAGGCCAAGGACGAGGATATCCAGGTGTCCCTGCAGCTGGTCAACGAGATGCTGGCCCGGGGCTGCGAGTTTCTGCCCATCCAGCTGGGCAAGAGCCGCGCAAAGCTGTATACCCTGGAGGACGGCAAGGTGCGCCTGCCCTTCATGGCTCTGAAAGGGGTGGGCGAGTCGGCGGCCATGGCGCTGGAGAACGCTACCATCCACGGGGAGGAGTACGTCTCCGCCCAGGAACTGCAGCAGGCCTGCGGTGTTTCCACCGCCGTGATGGACGCGCTGAAATCGGTGGGCGCGCTGGGCGATCTGCCGGACACAAACCAGCTCAGCTTTCTGTAAAAACGCAGGGCCCGGACGGTTTCCGTCCGGGCCCTGCCATTTATTCCTGCTTCATATATACCGTCTGAGAGGGGAAGGCGAACTCCGCGCCCTGTCGCTGCATGATGTCCAGGATCTCCAGATTGATCTGTTCCTGCGCGGCCAAAAACTCTGCCAGGTCCGGCTTTTTCACCGCACACTGCACCAGAATGTCGATGCTGCTGGCGGAAAAGGCGGTCAGCCGCACCCGCACCGAGTCCGGGTTTACATCCTCACGGGCGGCCAGCATGGTCCGCAGTTCCGCCATCAGGCTTTCGATGGTGGCGCGGGGGGTATCATAGGTCACCCCCAGGGTGAACCGCAGCATGCGCAGCGAGCGCTGGGTGGCGTTCACGATGTTGTCGGCGCACAGCAGGCTGTTCGGCACTGTCACCAGCGAGCCGTCCAGCGTGCGCACCCGGGTGGAACGGAATCCGATGTCCTCCACCGCGCCCTCCACCGTGCCGGTCTGGATCCAGTCTCCCAGGGAGAAGGGCTTTTCCGTGATCAGGATCAGCCCGCTGAACAGGTTGGTGGCGCTCTCCTTGGCGGCCAGGGAGATGGTCAGGCCGGCCAGTCCGAAGCCGGCCAAAAGCCCGTTCACATCAAAGTTCAACTCGCCCAGCACCATCACCACGGCAAAGCAGATCACAACGATCTTCAGGATCTTGTTGATAAAGGTGGCGGCGGTTTTGTCCACCTCCACATCCAGCTTTCCCTGTACATTCTGCATCATCAGCGGCGCGATATCGCTGGAACCGATCAGCCCCCAGGCCAGCAGCCCGATCACCGCGATCCGCAACAGCCGCAGTGCCCAGCGCAGCAGCGCGTCCAGCCAGACATCCGGCAGGGGAAGAAAGAACATCGCGGCATACAGCCCCAGCGCCCAGATCAGCACCGGCAGCGGTTTGGAAAAGCCTTTCAGCAGGATGCCGGGCAGCCGGTGGTTGCGACGGTCCACCCGCCGCTGCGCCCAAGGCAGGATCTTGTGCCGCACCAGCCGGCTGATCAGATAAATAACGGCAAACAATACCGCCGCGCCGCCCAGCCGCAGCAGCGAGCCCGGATTCTCCGTCCAGTAGGTCCGTAAGGTATCGAACAAAAGAAACACCTGCCTTGCCGAATCTGTGTACTCTTCCACGATTATACCAGACCTTTCCGCTCATTGCAAAATTGTTGTTGCAATTTGTATGCAAAGCGCATATAATACTATGCAGAAAGTCTGTTTCAGGGCGGGGTGCGATTCCCCACCGGCGGTACAGCCCGCGAACATCCTGTATGGGATGCCGATCTGGTGTGATTCCAGAGCCGACGGTATAGTCCGGATGAAAGAAACGGCAGGGTCTTTGTACAGGTGCCGCGCCCTTTTGCAAACGGTTTGCAAAAGGGCGCGTTTTTGTCTTCTCCCTGTCCTCATCACGTTGGGGCAGCCTTTCGCAAAATCAAACAGGGCGCAACCGCCCGGGAGGAGTATCCGTATGAAAACCCGTACCAACACGATCCGCAACCTTGTGGTCACCGCAATGCTGGGCGCTGTGGCCACCGTCCTGATGGCGCTGGATTTCAGCATCCCGTTCCTAATCCCGGCTTTTGTAAAAATGGACGTATCCGAATTGCCGGCGCTGCTGGCCTCTTTCAGCCTGGGGCCTGTTTATGGTGTGGCGGTCTGCCTGATCAAAAACGTCATCAACGTTTTCTTTACCACCACCGGCGGTATCGGGGAAGTCTGCAACTTTTTGCTGGGCGCATCCTTTGTGGGGGTGGCCGGCCTGGTCTACCGATATAAAAAGACCCGTCTGGGGGCGGTGATCGGCGCCCTGGTCGGCGCGGTGGTCATGGCCGTGGTCTCTGTTCCGGTCAACTACTTTATCAGCTACCCGGTCTATGCCGCCATGTTTGGCGGTATGGATAAAGTGCTGGCCGCTTACGAGGCGCTGCGTCCCGGTTCAGACGGCCTGCTGGAGTGCCTGCTGGTCTTTAACGCGCCCTTTACCCTGGTCAAGGGCCTGATCGACGCGGTGCTCACCTTCCTGATCTATAAGCCGCTGAGCCCTGTGCTGCACGGCCGCCGCTGATTCCCGGCATCCGTTTCCGGGCCGTCCTTTTACGGGGCGGCCCGGTGCTTTTTTTGCCGAATTTTCGTTTTCCGGTTGCATTTGCGCGCCGGATATGCTACAGTTATTCTTGCATCAATCTGCGTATTTGTAAAAGGAGCGTCCATTCATGAATGTGTTCGAGATCATCAGCGGCGTCGTTCTGATCCTCGCTGCCGTTGCCATCATTGTCTTTACCATGATGCAGGAGCCCAAGGGCCGTGGCCTTTCCAGCGTCATCATGGGCGGAGACAGTCAGGCTGAAGCCGGCCGCGGCCGCGGTCGTGACGCTAACCTGGCCCGGGCCACCAAGATCGCCGGCGCGGTGTTCGTTGTGGTCACCATCCTGGTAGGCGTGCTGAGCGCTCACCTGGGTGCTTGATCTGTACAGGTAAGAGGAATGGAAGGGTCCGCCGTTCGCGGGCCCTTTTGTTCGTGCCGGCGGCAGGGGCCGTCCGGCAGGGAAGAATGAGAAGAGGTAAACGGTATGTCATTGCAAACCAAGATCCTGAAAGAGATCGAGAAACGCCCCTGCCGCCTGAAGGAACTGAAAAAGCGGCTGGGCAACGATAAAAAGATCCAGCGCACCGTGGAAGAACTGGTGCGGCGGGGGATGCTCTGCGAAAAGGACGGCGCTTTCTTTTTGACACGCACCGGCGATGCGGACAAAGCGTTTCCCTGCCGGCTGGTCAAACTGGGGCGGCGGTTCGGCTTTGCCGCCCGCCTGGACGGGGAAGGGGATATCTTTATTCCCGGCCGCAGCCTGCTGGGCGCGATGCCCGGCGATCAGGTGCTGGTCCGCCTGTTTGATCATCCCCGGGTGGCCGGCTCCCAGGAGGGCGAGGTCGTCAGCGTCCTGGAACCGCACAATACCTTTGTGGGTGAGATCGTGGAGGCGGAAGGCCGTCTGGCTCTGAAGCCGGACGTGAGCCCGGACAATCTGTTGTATATCAAAAAAAGCGCCGACGGCGGCGCCCGCCCGGGTGAAAAGGCTGCGGTGGAGATCCTGGAACGGGGGGACCATCACGCTGATCACCGGGCCAGGGTGGCTATGCGGTTCGGCAGCGCGGATCAGGCCGGGCACTGCATCGAGGCGCTGCTCTACGCCGCCGGGCTGGACCGCCGTTTTCCGGAAAAGGTGAAGGCGGAGGCCCGGGCGCTGGAGGGGGCCGCGGTGCAGCCCGCGCAGATCCGGGGCCGGCTGGATCTGCGGGACAAGCCCATCTTCACCATCGACTCCGCCTCCACCAAAGACATCGACGATGCGGTGAGCATTGAGCGTATCGCCACCGGGTATCGGCTGGGGGTGCATATCGCGGATGTGAGCGAGTATGTCAAACCCGGCACCGCTTTGGACGACGAGGCTTTCCAGCGGGGCACATCGGTCTACTTTGGCGAGAGCGTGCTGCCCATGCTGCCCCGTCAGCTGTCCAACGGGATCTGCAGCCTAAACCCCCGGGAGGACCGCCTGGCTTTTTCCTGCATGATCGAGCTGGACGGGCGGGGCGAGATCGCTCACTACGCCTTTGCCAAAACGGTGATCCGCAGCCGGGTCAAGGGAGTATACGACGAGATCAACGCCCTGCTGGCCGGTAAAGGCAATGCGGAACTGGCCGATAAATACGCGCAGGTGACCCTGCAGCTGCCCTTGCTGGACGAATTGTATCGGCTGCGGGCGGCCCGCCGCAAGGAACGGGGCGGGCTGGAGATCGAGAGCGACGAGGCCAAGATCGTATTGGATAAAAACGGCCGCTGCGTGGATGTGATCTGCCGGGAACGGGGCCGCAGCGAAGCCATTATCGAGGAGTGCATGCTGCTGGCCAACCAGTGCGCCGCGAAAGCGGCCCGCAAGGCCAAAGCGCCCTTTGTGTACCGGGTGCATGAAAAGCCGGATGCCGACCGCCTGGAGCGGCTCAAGACCCTGTTGGCCACCTGTAATGTGAATGTGGATTTTCCGCCGGAAGGCCCCAGCCCCCGCAATTTTGCGGACCTGCTGGACGCCACCCGGGGTACTCCGCTGGAGCGGGCCATCCATACCGGCGTGCTGCGCTGTATGGCCAAAGCCTGCTATGAAACGACCCCGAAAGGCCATTTCGGCCTGGCGCTGGAGGATTATGCCCATTTCACCAGCCCCATCCGCCGGTACCCGGATCTGGCCATTCACCGCATCCTCACCGATCTGATCGCCGGGGCCGGGGAGAACGCCCTGAACGAGAGGTATAAAGAGTTTGCCCAGGCGGCGGCGGACCAGTCCAGCGCCCGGGAGGTGCTGGCTATGCAGACCGAGCGCAGCGCCACCAGCTGCTACAAGGCCGAGTATATGCAGGCCCGTTTGGGGCAGGAGTTTGAGGGGGTGGTCAGCGGTGTGGCCGCCCATGGCGTCTATGTGGAACTGCCCAATACGGTAGAAGGCATGCTGCGCACCGCCGAGATCTGTCAGGGCGAACCGGTACTCACCGACGAGGTGCGGGTGTCCGATCCCCTCTCCGGCAAAAGCTGGGCGCTGGGGGATACCGTTCGGGTCAAGGTCACCCGTGTGGACATCGCGCTGGGCAACGTGGACTTTGCCCTGGCCGAACCGGCCGGGTGATCGGATCGCGCTGCAAATATTGCGCGCTTTTGCCGCATCCCGGCTTGACAGCCGCCAACGCATTTGGTATAATAAATTGCTGCCTTGTGAACAGGGCAGTGGCGGCGCACATTTTGCGCCGCATCCTTGCCCCGAAAGGGGCCATACGTCCAAAAGGAGGTGTACAGAGAAATGGCTAAGTACGAAACCATGCTGGTTACCAGCGCCGCTCTGGATGAGGAGGCTTCCACCGCTCTGGTGGGTAAGTTCAAGTCCCTGATCGAGGCGAACGGCACCATCGATTCTGTCGACGAGTGGGGCAAGCGCCGTCTGGCGTATCCCATCAACGACGAGGTCGAAGGCGTGTATACGGTGATCCAGTTCACCAGCGAGCCCAGCTTCCCCGCTGAGCTGGAGCGTATCTACAAGATCACCGACGGTGTTCTGCGCTTTTTGACCACCGCTGTTGAGGCGTAAGGAGGCAACTATGCTGAATGTTGTTGCGATCATGGGCCGGCTGGTGTCCGACCCGCAGCTGCGTCAGACCAATACCGGCAAAAGCGTGGCTTCCCTTCGCATTGCCTGCGACCGGGGCCGCCGCGACGCCAACGGGCAGATGCAGGCCGACTTCTTCGACGTGACCGCCTGGGACCGCACCGCCGAGTTTATCTGCCGGTACTTCCACAAGGGCGAAATGATCGCCGTGGATGGCCGCCTGCAGTCCCGCAGCTATCAGGACAAGAACGGCAATAACCGCACTGCCATCGAGATCGTGGCCAACAACGCCAACTTCGTGGGCAGCAAGGGGTCCGGCAACAGCGGCAGCAGCCCTGCGCCTCAGCCGGAATACGCCCGGCCGGCCGCTGTGGAAGCGGCCCCCAGCTATTCCGCCGGCAGCAATGAAGATTTCTCGGTGATCGACGCCGACAGTGAGGATCTTCCGTTCTGAGGCTGTGTCTCACAGCCCGGACCAGAGTTCGACAGTATTCTGACAGGAGGTAACAAGCCATGGCTTTTGAAAAGACCGAAGGCGCCCGTCCCGCTCGTCCTGTGCGGCGCGGCCGCAAAAAGGTATGCAGCTTCTGCGTGGATCGCGTGGAGCATATCGATTACAAGGATGTGGCCCGTCTGCGCAAGTATGTCAGCGAGCGTGCCAAGATCATTCCCCGCCGCGTCACCGGAACCTGCGCGTTCCATCAGCGCGAGTTGACCGTTGCCATCAAGCGTTCCCGTCATGTGGCCCTGATGCCCTACGTGAGCGACTGATCCCTGCGTAAAACGGCCGAAGGCAGCGCCTTCGGCCGTTTTTTGTCCGCCTTTTTTCCGCCGGGCGGATATGCTATAATACGGCTATAAAAACTATACCGCTCATGCGACTAAAGGAGGCTGCTCCAGGTGGCAAAGCATACATACAAAGATCGGGCGCCCGCCGTTGTCCTGGCGGCGGGGCTGGCGGCTATCGGGGCGTTTTGCCTGCTTGTGCGGGCGGAACTCCGGCTGGCCCGCCCGATCGATCCGGTAGGGCTGGATATTCTGCCCGCCGGCAGCTACGCCTGCGCCTTCTATCCGGTGCGGGACGCGCAGAACGGCGATATTGCCCTCACCGGCTGGGCCGTGCCGGAAGGGGAGCGGTATGAGCAGGTGCGCCAATGGGTGGCTGTGTACGACAGCCGCACCGATCGCTACACGCGGCTGCCCACGGTGATGGAAGAGAACCTTGAACCCATGGAAGTTCTGGACGATCCGGAGAATGCTTTGTTCGGCGGATTTTACGCGCTGGTACCGGCCAAACTGGCCGCCGCCGCGGACAGCTGCGAACTCTGCATCCTGGACCGCTCCAACCTGCGGCGCAACCTGGTGCATACCGGTGTGATGCTCAGCGAGGTGCTGGCATGAGGGCCGCGCGTTCCCGCCGGGTGTGGCTGGCCGGGATCTTCGCGGCGTTCTTTCTGGCCGTCCTGCTCTACCATCTCCCGCTGACGGCCAGTAACGACGATCTCTATTACGCAGGGGTGCTGAACGGAGAGACCTGGACACAATTTCTGCTGCGGCATTACCGGGTCTGGTCAGCGCGTTTGATCCTGGACGGTTTCATGGCCTGGTTTGCCCGCCTTCCCTACGGGGTGTGGAAGGTCCTGGACAGCCTGATTCTGAGCAGTCTGCCGTGGCTTCTCTGCCGGGTGGCGAGGCTGGAAGGGCGGCCTTGGGCGGCCATGACGGCTTGCGGCGTGCTGGCGTTCTATCCCTGGCATCATATCTCGGGCGCCGGTTGGATGGTCACCACGGTATTCTATCTCTGGACCGGCGCGGCCGCGCTGGCGGCTTTGGGGCTGTTGCTCCGCGGTCTGCGCGGCGTACCGGTGCGTCCATGGCAGACAGCGCTGGCATTGATCGGGATGGCGTTTGCCTGCAATATGGAGCCGGTGGCCTTGTTCTGCGCGCTCTGCCTGTTGCCGTTCACCTTGTGGAGGCTGGCGCGCCGCCTGCCGGTGAGCGCCCTGCAGGCGGGCATGACCCTGATCCCGGTGCTGATGCTGGCGTTTGCCGCTCTCTCGCCCGGCCTCGCCAGCCGCACCGGCGGCGAGACCGCTTCCTACTGGGTGGATATGCCCATGCGGGGGCTGGCGCAGCGGCTGGAACTGGGGCTGGTATTCAGCCTCGAACCGCTGTTTTTTGAGCGAAACTGGGTCTTTTTGATCTTCAGCGTGCTGCTGGCGCGGGCGGTCTGGCGCTGTGCCCGCCGCCCGCTGCCGCTGGCCTGCGCGGGGATACCGCTACTGGCCAGCCTGGTCTTTGGCTGGGCGGGGGAGTGGGTTTTCCGGTTGATTCCCGCTCTGGCGGTGTTCCGCCCCACCGACTATGAAGAGGGCAGCGTCGTATTGCGTACCAGCGGGAGCTGGCTGGCGTATCTGCCCTTGGCAACCTGCTGTGTGCTGTTTCTGCTGGTTTGTATGGCACTGCTGGCGGTTCTGGGGCCCGGTATCCGGGGCTGGGCCGGCATGTGGGTGTTGGCCGCCGGTCTCTGCACCCAGGGAATGCTGGGGTTTTCGCCCACGATCTGGATCTCCGGCGCCCGTACGGAATTTTTCTTTATGCTGACGATCATGGCGTTGTGTCTGTTGCTGGTACGCCGATGCCCGCCCCGCGGCCGGGCGGACTGGTTTGGATTCGGCGGTTTTTTTATGGTCACGCTGCTGATGCTGGCGAGACTGGCCTGGCAGGGCGTGAGCGCCCTGCTGTAAAACACGCACGGGCTTCTCCCTTTCGGGAGAAGCCCGTGCGTGTTTATTCTTGCGGGGAAAGGGGCGGCTCCGTCTCCTGTTCCGCCGCTCGTTCTTCCGGCAAAAGAGGATGCCCGTACTCGTCCACGCCGCGATGCTTGAGCGCCATGGCCAGGCCGTCGCTGATGAGGGAATAGAGCACCGCAAAGGTGGGTACGCCCAGCACCATGCCGACAAAGCCAAACAGCCCGCCGCCCACAATGATGGCCACCAGTACCCAAAGCGCCGACAGACCGGTGGAATCGCCCAGGATCTTGGGGCCCAGGATGTTGCCGTCAAACTGCTGGAGCACCAGCACAAAGATCGCGAACTCCAGCGCCTTGATGGGATCAAAGATCAGCAGGATCATGATGCTGGGAATAGCGCCGATAAACGGCCCAAAGAAGGGGATCACATTGGTCACACCGATCACGGTGCTGATCAGCATGGTCAGCGGCATGCGGAACAGGGTCATGCCGATAAAGCAGATGATGCCGATGATCAGGCTGTCCAGCAGCTTGCCGTTGATAAATCCGCTGAATACTTCGTTGGCATGGCGGCAGATATCCAGGATCTTTCGGCCCCGGTGCGGCGGAAGGGCGGCGTACACGATCTTGTGCATCTGGTGGATCAGCTTGTCCTTTTCCAGCAGCATATACAGCGCCGAGATGATGGCGGTAATGGCGGTGACCAGCCCATTGCCGATCGCTACTCCGTAGCCCAGCAGTTTGGGCAGTACCAGCGTGGTGATCAGCGAGCTGGCCTGGCTGACCAGTTCGCTGTAGGAGGAGAGCACCCGGTCCAGTTCCGAGCTGTCCAGCCCGAACTCCACCGAAACGTCCTGGATCCAGAGTCGAAGCTGCACCAGGTAGCCGGGGACCCCGGCAGCCAACGTGGTAAGGCTCTGCACCACCTGGGGAATGACCAGACCCAATAACACGCCTACCAGCACCAGCGCGCAGACAAAGGAGAGCGCCACCGCCGGGCCCCGTTTGTCCCGGAACAGTTTCTTTTGAAAATACCGGGCCGGGCCATCCAGCAGATAGGCAATGGCGATGCCGATGAAGAAGGGCGAAAGCAGTGAAAAGATCTGCCCGGCCACCGCCTTTACCTGCCCGAAATTGGACAACGCCAGATAGAACAGGATGCCCGAAAATACCACGATCAGGTGGGAGGCCACGTTTTGCGTGACCTGCCATTTGTTGTTCTTCATCGTTCACGCTCCCCGCCGCGCGGATACGCGGCGCATTTCTTTTTCTTTTCATTATACCGTGCCCGGCAAAAAAATGCCAGTGCCGTCCCCGCTTTGGTGAAAAAGCCTGCGCGGCGCTCAGCGCCGCGCAGGCCCGGGGTTATTCCACCGTCACGCTTTTGGCCAGATTGCGGGGTTTATCCACATCGCAGCCCCGCAGCACGCTCATGTAGTAGGCAAACAGCTGCAGCGGCACGATCATCTGCAGCGGCATCAGCAGATCGGGGCAGTCCGGCAGGCGCAGCAGGTAGTCGGCTGCGTCATCGGGCACAGCGGCGTCTTCCCGGCAGAGCAGGATCACCCGTGCCCCCCGGCTGCGGGCCTCCCGCACGTTGGACAGGGTCTTTTCGCTGATCGCCCGCTGGGTCGCCAGTGCCACCACCGGTGTGCCGGGCACCACCAGCGAGATGGTGCCGTGCTTGAGTTCGCCGGCCGCGTAGGCCTCCGAATGGATATAGCTGATCTCCTTGAGCTTCAGCGAGGCCTCCAGGCTCAAGGCGTAATCCAGC
The DNA here is from genome assembly GCA_949295035.1 of uncultured Gemmiger sp. Taxonomy (GTDB): domain Bacteria; phylum Bacillota; class Clostridia; order Oscillospirales; family Ruminococcaceae; genus Gemmiger_A. Next base: position 7,014 of record CASFJO010000030.1, on the reverse strand, counting down.
CCGCGCCCCATAAAGAACAGGTCCTCGCTGTTCATAAACTGGCTGGCCAGGTACTGTACCCGGTCACAGTGTTCCAGAAGCGCCTGCTGGCGCTCGCCCATTTTCTGCAGTTCGGCGGTCATGGCGCGCACCTCCGGCTCCGGGCGGCTTGCCCGCGCCAGCGCCATCCGCAGCGCCAGCAGATACATAACGCAGAGCTGCACGCTGTAGGCTTTGGTGGAGGCCACCGCGATCTCCGGCCCCGCGTAGGTGTACAGCACTTCGTCCGCCTCCCGGGCGATGGAGGAGCCCACCACATTCACCACCGCCAGCACGCGGGCGCCCTTTTTCCGGGCCAGCCGCAGCGCCGCCAGGGTATCGCTGGTTTCGCCGCTCTGACTGATGATCACCACCAGGTCTTCCGCCCCCACGATCGGGTTCCGGTACCGGAACTCGCTGGCGATGTCCACCGCGGCAGGTACCCGGGCCAACTGTTCGATCAGCGCCCGCCCCACCATACCCGCATGCATGGCGGTACCGCAGGCTACAAACTGCACCGAGCGCACCCCGCGCAGGTAGTCGTCGGTGATGGTCTCCAGCCCCAGACAGGGCAGGCCGTCCCGCACCCGGGGATTTACCGTGGCCGCGATGGCGCGGGGCTGTTCGTGGATCTCTTTGAGCATAAAATGGGGATAGCCGCCCTTTTCCGCGGCTTCCAGATCCCAATCCACCGTCAGATGCTCTTTCGGGATCACATGGCCGAACTCGTTGTAGACGCAGACGCCGCCCGGCTGCAGTACTGCCACTTCGCCCTCGTCCAGCACGCTGTACTGACGGGTATAGCGCAGCAGGGCCGGGATGTCCGAGGCCACGAAATTTTCGCCCTGTCCGTAACCCACGATCAGCGGGCTTTCTTTTCGCACAGCGAATACAGTGTCTGGCACATCCCGAAACAGCACCGCCAACGCATAACTGCCCCGCACCCGGCTGGCCATCTTGTGCAGCGCGGCCAGCGGATCTCCCTGATAGCAGCTGTCCAGCAGTTTGGCCAGTACTTCGGTGTCGGTGTCGCTTTCAAAAACGTACCCTTTGCGCGCCAGGTTTTCTTTGAGATGCGCGTAATTTTCAATGATGCCGTTGTGCACGATGCACACCCGGCCGCCGCTGTGGGGGTGGCTGTTTACATCGCTGGGCGCGCCGTGGGTGGCCCAGCGGGTGTGCCCGATGCCGCAGCCGCAGGCGGGCAGGGGATGTTCCGCCAGTTTCTGGCGCAGCGCATCGAGACGGCCCATGGCCTTCTCCACCTGGATGCGGCCGTCTTCGCTCACAGCGATCCCCGCCGAGTCATACCCGCGGTACTCCAGCTTGGTCAGCCCTTCCAACAGCACTTCCACCGCGTTGCGGCAGCCGGTATATCCTACGATTCCACACATACAGATTGCTTCTCCTTGATATCGGCCGGAGAAAGGCCACACAAAACCAGACCCGACGGAGCCGATGCCCGGCCCGGGCCGATTTGAACGCACAAAACCAGGGGGCGCGCCGGCCGTATACAAACGCCATATAGCTGCGCGCTCCTGTCCCGGCCCGGCGGAGGCTTATCCGCTCCACCGTTCTCCGGCAATCTTCCGCGGCGGCGTTCCCTGCCAGGGCAGACGCGCCGCTCTCGTCAAAGCCGCGCGATGCCGCGCAGCAAACAAAGCTGCCCGCTTTCCGAAAAGGCAGCCATGCCGGGCCTGCCGCCCGGCAAAATGTGTATGTTCAGCAGAACCGTTTGCCGCATCGCAGGGGCACGCCGGACCGCGTGGTGCCCGGGGGCGCTGTGCGCGCCTTGCCTGCCAGGCGCGGATCTCCGCGCCATACGCTGCGATACAACTTGTGAACAGCGGTCTCTGTTTCCGGCATTGCTGCCGGGTTTTGTTCCGCTGCTGATGACTGTGCGGTCCACAGCCAGAGGGCCACCCGCCGAATCTTTCGATAAACCCTCACCTCGTCACCCTCACGGCGTTGCCGCCGCGTGGCCCGGCGCTCTCCCATACCTGTAGAGCGGCCCCGCCCCCTTTCGTGTGATCCAACAGCGCCCGCCTCCTACCGCCGCTTAGGCAGCAGGGGCCGGATGCGCACCAGATACAGACGCGCCGCGCTGACCAGCGCCCGGTCGTAGACCCAGAGGGTCAGGTTCCCCAGCGCCAGCAGCGCGGCCAGCATCCCGGGCCGGTACGCGCGCAGTTCTTCTATAATATATTCCAGGCGAAAGATCAGCGTGAGAGCGCCGTACATAGCGGTGATCGCGCCGTTCCATATCGCCAGCTTTATCCCCCAGCGCAGCGCGGCCGGCCGCAGACGGTCCAACCGGACTTTGAGCAGGGGATAATAGCCAAGCAAAAAGATAAAAGCAAACGCCAGTTCCGGATCCGGCACCGTCAAAGCGCAGATCAGGGACACCGCCAACCAGGTGAGCCAGGCTGCCTTGGCGCCGCATTCGATCAGTACGGGAATCAGCAGCAGGCCGCCCAGCGCGGGCGCGCAGAAGGTTGCCAGCGGCAGCACACTGCCGCAGAGCATCACGGCCACGCACAACCCGGCAATGATTCCGCAGAAGGCCACCGGCCAGCTGCCGGTTTGGCGGCGCATGTCAGCAGCCCCGCCCGCAGCCGCAGCACATATCCATGCACATCATGGCCATGCACATATCGCAGCAGCTGCACCCCATGGCCCCGTCCTGGGGCATGCCATAAGGGGCGTTGTAGGGGTTGCCGTGCATCTGCCCGCCGGCGCTGTTTTTCAGGTTGCGGTAGGCGGCGGCGTATTCCCGGTTGGAGGGTGCCATCCGGCAGGCCTGCTCAAAATAGGCCTGGGCCTCGCCCAGCCAGCCTTTATAATAGTAGGCGCTGCCCATGAGAAAATTCCACTCGGCGCTGGCCTGCCCGTTGGGGACCTGTTGCAGAGCAGTCAGGGCGTCGTCCGCCCGGCCCTCGCTGATCATGGCCCGGATCTGCGGATAGCCGGTGGGGCCGCTTGTGGTCCCGCCCGGTTCGCTGCCGGCTGCGCGGCCGGTGCGCAGCTGACCCATGATCGTGTCAAAAGCCGCGTCGATCTGCTGCATCTTTTCCCGGGCCTGGTCCTGCAGGGGGCCGGCCTCGTAATTGTCCGGATTGTAGGTCTGCGCCAGCCGCCGGTAAGCGGCCCGCACCTCCTCTTCGGATGCACCGGGGGCAAGCCCCAGAATCTGATACGGGTCCATTTACAAATCCTCCTTGTTACTCAGGGCGCCGGCTTTGCCTGCCGGACACTTCGCCCGCCCGGCGGATACTCTGGGCCAGCCCCAGGAAGATGATATTGTCCAGAATGGTCTTGCTGTGCCGCCAGGGCAGCAGGTTGTAGCACAGGGCGATCTCGCCCGCCGCCATCCGGCAGAGTTCCTGCGCCCGGGCTACGGCCTGCTCATGGGTCATTCCCTGCAGCAGGAACACGTTGTAGCGGCCCCGCTGCCGGTCCTGCTCCAGATCCTCGGCGGCGTCCAGCCAATACAGGATCTTGCCCAGAAACAGCCCCAGCCGTTCCAGCGCGGGCCGGTCGGCGGAGGAGGGAGCGCACTGTACCAGGATCGCGGCGCACATCCGCCCGGTGGGCTCGGCGGCCTGGTCGGGGCTGTGGGCCTGCCCGGCCTCCAGCTGCTGCTGGGCCCGGGTCTGGGCGGCCAGTTCCGCGTCCAGCGCGGGATAAGCGGCGGCGGCTTTTCTCCAGGCGGGCCGCAGCAAAAGCCGCAGCGCGCCGGCCGCCAGGGCACGAACCCCACGCTCGTCGGCCCTGTCGTCCGCCAGCTTGTACCAGCACAGAAGCACCATCGACGCGGCGGCCAGCCGAAGGCCCTGGGTACTTTGCAGAATGCAGTGTTTGCGCACCGGGCTGGCGATGCACCGGCAGCGGCATACGCCGCCCATCTCGCCGGCCAGGCTGTCCGCCATCAGGGCTACCAGAACCAGGTCATAGTTCAGAAACATACGGGCCACAAGCCCATACTCCCGGCCCAACTGCCCGCACAGACCGCAGTAGGTGGCCCGATAGCTTTCCCATTCCCGTATGCGCAGTTCCGGTTTGCAGGGGGTCACATAGCCAAACATCCTGCTGTTCCCCCTTTCCTGGCACGTGCATGCTTGTATCATACACCATTCCCGCGCATTTTACAATTCGCGGGGCCGCTTGTTCGGGAAAAGTTTACAAATCCTCCGCGAAAAATCCGCTGAAACGCACAAAAAACCGCTTCGCCAAGGCAAAGCGGTACAAGATCATTGGGGCAGATCCTCTACGGTGCAGAAAGAAAAACCGTTCTCCTTGAACCAGCTGATAACATCCGGCAGTGCCTCCACGGTCGTGTCGGTAGCCTTGGTGTCGTGCATGAGCACTACGCAGACATTTCGTTCTTTGGCGTCTTTCACGATGTTGCGAAGGATCGTCTCGGCGCCGGGATGGCCGCCGGCCGCGTCCTCGGCGCTCACGTTCCAGTCGATGGTGTGGTAGCCCCGTTCCGCCGCTTGTTCCTTGAGCCGTGTCATGATACGGCTGCCCCCGTAGCGATGGCTGATGGTATTGGTGCTGCCGCCGATGAACCGCAGCCAGGTCAGCGCCTCGGGATCGGCCACATAGGGAGCCAGCTTTTCTTTCAGCGCTTTGATGTCCGCCCAAAAATCGGTGGTGCTGCTATATACTTTGCTGTATTCGTGGGTGCAGCTGTGCAGCCCGATCTGGTGGCCCTCCGCCTGGATGCGTTCCAGCAGCGGTAGCCAGGCCTCGTTGTTTTCGGCGGTCACCACAAAGAAGGTGGCAGGTACCTGTTGTTCGGCCAGAATATCCAGAATAGGTTCCGTGTTGCGGCTGGGGCCGTCATCAAAGGTCAGCGCCACCCACTTTTTTCCGTCCGCCTCGGCTGTCTGCGCCTGGGGAAGAAAACCTGCATCGTCCGGGATCCGTGTCAGGTCGCCCTCGCGGCAGGCCGCGCCCGGCCCGGTCAGCCGCAGCGCGGCAGCGGCGCAGGCCAGCGCCAAAAGCCCGCCCGCCAGCAGCCGGCGGGCACGAAGGGTCAGCTGCATCTCTCTCGCCTCTTTTTCTTGATTTGGCTTATGAAAGCTTTTATACTTATACCTATGACGCAACAGTCCGGGTTATCCCGATAGGCTAAGGAGAAAAAGATGGAAATCGTGACATGTATTGCGGCGCTGCTGGCCTGCGTGTGCTCGCTGGCAGCGCTTTTGCGAGGGCGGAATACAGGCGGTCTGCAGGGGGAGGATCTGGAAAAAGTGCGCCAGGACCTGCTGGCGGAACTGCGCCAGACCCGTAAGGAACTGGCCGATGCGCAAAGCCGGGCGGCTCAGACCCAGGACAGCCATCTGCGGGAGGGTCTGCAGCACCTGGCCCAGCAGCAGAACGCCCTGCAGCGTACCGTGACCGATCAGCTGCTGCTGGTCAACGAGCAGCTGAAGGGCACCGGGCTGCAGAGCGAGCAGAAGCTGGAGAATATCCGCCAGACGGTGGAACAGCGGCTGGCCAGCCTGCAGGCGGACAACAACCAGCAGCTGGCTCAGATGCGCCAGACCGTGGATGAGAAGCTGCAAAAAACGCTGGATGACAAACTGCGCCAGAGCTTTGAACTGGTGAGCAGCCGGCTAGAGGCGGTGTATAAGGGCCTGGGCGAGATGCAGACCCTGGCCGCTGGGGTAGGGGACCTGAAAAAAGTACTGAGCAACGTAAAGACCAGAGGGATCCTGGGGGAGGTGCAGCTGGGCGCGATCCTGGAGCAGCTGCTGGCGCCGGCCCAGTACGCGGCCAACGTTGCCACCGTGCCCGGCAGCGGTGAGCGGGTGGAGTACGCGCTGCGGCTGCCCGGCGACGGGGAGAGTACTGTTTGGATGCCCATCGACGCCAAATTCCCGCTGGACGCCTACAACGCGCTGCTGGCTGCTTACGATGCCGCCGATCCGGCCGCGGCGGATGCCGCCGCCCGGGAGTTGGACAAGCGCCTGCGGGCATTTGCCAAAGATATCCACGACAAGTATCTGGCCCCGCCCCACACGACGGATTTCGGGGTGATGTTCCTGCCGGTGGAGGGGCTGTACGCCGAGGCGGTGCGCCGGGGCATCACCGAGCGGCTCCAGCGGGAGTATAAGGTCGTGGCAGCCGGGCCCACCACCATGGCGGCGCTGCTCAACAGTTTGCAGATGGGATTCCGTACACTGGCCATCCAGAAGCGGTCGGGGGAGGTCTGGCAGGTTCTGGGCAGCGTGAAAGGGGAGTTTGCCCGGTTCGGCCAGGCGCTGGCCCAGACCCAGGCCCGCCTGGAACAGGCCAGCCGGGAACTGGAAACTCTGGTGGGGGTGCGCACCCGCCAGATGCAGCGCCGGCTGGAGGCGCTGGACAAGCTGGAGACAAACGACGATCCGATGACCCTTTTGCCGGGCGCCACCGGTCAACAAAATACTTGACGCAGCCGGGCGCTTTGTGCTAAAATATCCCTTGCAGCAGTTCGCTGCTGCCTATAAGCGGAAGTGCTGGAATCGGCAGACAGGCACGTTTGAGGTGCGTGTGTCCATGACGTGTGGGTTCAAGTCCCATCTTCCGCACCATATTAAGGAACAATCTTTAATACAAAAGCAGCCTTCCAAATCGGAGGGCTGTTTTTGTATCTATGCCCGGAAAGCCTGATATTATGGGCTTTCCGGGCTTTTTCTGTTTTCCGGGGACTTGGTGGATTAGTCCGCCATCGACCCGCTTCCTATCGCTGCTATCACATAGTCCCATGGCGGCTCATTTTTGCACACCCTTGTCCGGCCCGTATATGCCAGAAACGAGGAAACGCTAAAAAGTATCCACTCCCGGACAGCGCCACCTCTTTCAATAAGAACAATTTAGCGGGAATGAACCTTCCCCGCCTCCTAATAAGAAAACATGAGATAGTCCAGTAAAATCAATGTTTTCAGAGGCAAGGAACACGATGTGAAGTCAAAAAATCAAATACTGGCAGGATAAAGGGTGCTGATG
>CASFJO010000029.1 GCA_949295035.1 uncultured Gemmiger sp. | reverse complement strand
GGTATCGGCCTGCTCGGTGCGCAAAGCCTCCCGCTGGGCGCGGGCGGTTTCCAGTTCCGCAGCGGCGGCGGCCTGCCGCTCCCGGGCCTGTTCCCCGGCGCCGGCGGCGGACGCCGCCTGCACCCGCAGGCCGGTCTGCCGGTCGGTCAGTTCGGCCAGCCGGGCGGTCAGCCGGCCCCGGCGCTCGCCGGTGGCCTGGCTCCCCTCCTGGATCTGGCGCAAACATTCCTCCAGCCGGTCAATGGCTTCGTCCAGTTCGCGGCAGCGGGCGGCGGCCTCCTCGCAGGCGGCCTGTTTCTCGGCGATCTGGGCCGCGATGGCCTCCTTGCCGGCCTGCCCCTGCTCGATCTCCCCGCGCAGGGAGGCGATGGTGTTCTCGTTGTGCGCAATGTCGTTGTTCAGCACGGCGATGCGGCTGTCGCTGCCGGCCATCTCCTCGGTGATGGCCCGGATCTCCGCGTTGCGCCGCTCGATCTCCACCGTGTACTGCTGCACCCGGCGGCGGATCTCCTCGGTCTCGGCGTCGATGGTCTCCAGTTCGGCGGTGAGCCGGTCGTAGTCCGCCTGGGCGGTCTCGAACCGGCGCTGCTGCTCCCGCACCGTTTCCCGGCTGCGGCGGATGTTATCCACCCAGAGGGTGATCTCCCGCTCCTTGCGGCGGGCGCTCAGTTCCAGGAACTGCTGCGCTTTCTTGCTCTCCCGCTCCAGCGGGCCCACCCGGGATTCCAGTTCGGCCAGGATGTCCCGCAGGCGCACCAGGTTGTCCTCGGCCCCGGCCAGACGGCGCTCCGCCTCGTTTTTGCGGTACCGGTAGCGGGCGATGCCGGATGCCTCCTCAAAGATCTCCCGGCGCTCGTTGCTCTTGGCGCCCACGATCTCGGCGATGCGGCCCTGGCCGATGATGGAGTAGCCGTCCCGCCCGAGGCCGGTGTCCAGAAACAGCTCATAGATATCCTTGAGCCGCACATTCTGGCCGTTGATGGTGTAGTCGCTCTCGCCGCTTCGGTAGTACCGGCGGCCGATGGTCACCTGATCCGCGTCCACGTCCAGGCGACGGTCCCGGTTGTCCATGGTCAGGTTGACCATGGCGTAGCCCATGGCGCCCCGGGTCTGGGTGCCGCCAAAGATCACGTCCTCCATCTTGCCCGCGCCCCGCAGCTGCTTGGAACTGGTCTCGCCCAGCACCCAGCGGATAGCGTCGGATATGTTGCTCTTGCCGGAGCCGTTGGGCCCCACCACGGCGGTGATGCCCGGCCCGATCTTGATCTTGGTGCGATCCGGGAAACTCTTGAACCCCTGGATCTCCAGTTCCTGTAATACCATTCGCGCGCTCCTAACCTAAAACGGGATCAGGGGGCCAGGCCCATCAGGGCCAGCGCCTCCCGGGCGGCGTGTTGCTCGGCCGCCTTTTTGCTGTGGCCGGAGCCCCGGCCGATGCAGTTGGAGTTCAGGTACACCGCTACCACGAACCGCTTGTCATGGTCCGGGCCGGTCTCCTGCTCCACCTCGTAGCGCAGCCGCTCCTCGGGATTCTGCTGGATGACCTCCTGCAGCTGGGTTTTATAATCGGCCTCGGCGGTCTTGCCCTCGGTGATGAAGGGCAGGATGAAGGCGCGGGCCACCTCGATGCCTCCGTCCAGATACAGCGCCGCGATCACCGCCTCAAAGGCGTCGGACACCACGCTGGGCCGGGTGCGGCCGCCGCAGCGTTCCTCCCCCCTGCCCAGGCGCAGATACCGGCCCAGCTCGATCTCCTGGGCAAAGTTGAACAATGCGCTCTCGCACACCAGGCTTGCCCGGGCGCGGGTGAGTTCTCCTTCCGGCCGGTCCTTCCACTGGTGGAACAGATGATCCGCCACCACGATGGAGAGCACGCTGTCCCCCAGAAATTCCAGCCGCTCGTTGTGGCACACGGGGGTACGGCTCTCGTTGGCATAGCTGGTGTGGGTGAGGGCGGTCTCGAGCAGGGTGGGGTCCTTGAAGGTATAGCCGATGGTCTTTTCCAAAGGATGCATAGCTTATTCTTCCTCGTCCGTGGGGGCAGTCTGAGCCAGGGCGGCGGCCATGGTGCCCACCATATCGTTCTCCACGCAGATCACCGCCTGCCGGATGGCGTTCTCGATGCCCCGGGCCTTGCTGCTGCCGTGGGCTTTGATGACCGGCCGGGCGGTGCCCAGCAGCGGCGCGCCGCCCACCTCTTCGCTGTCCATCTTCTTTTTCAGCTGCTTCATGCCGCCCAGCATGGTCATGGCGCCCAGCTTGGTGAGCGGGCTGGCCATCATGATCTGCTTGACCATGCCCAGCAGGCTGCGGGCCAGGCCCTCGGTGAGTTTCAGGATCACATTGCCGGTGAACCCGTCGCAGACCACCACGTCCGCGTTGCCGGAGGGGATGTCCCGGGGCTCGATGTTGCCCACGAACCGGATGGCGGTGTTGGCTTTCAGCCGCTGATGGGCCTCTTTATACAGGGGGGTGCCCTTGGTCTCCTCGGCGCCGTTGTTCACCAGCGCCACGGCCGGGTCCTGTACGCCCATGACCTTGTTCATATACACGCTGCCCATCACGCCAAAGGCCTCCAGCATGGCGGGGCGGCACTCCACATTGGCGCCGCAGTCCATGAGAAGGTAAGGCTTGTTGGCCCCGGGGATGACGCTGGCCAGCGCCGGGCGCTTGACCCCTTGAATGGTGCGCACGATCAGGCTGCTGCCCACATGCAGCGCGCCGGTGGAGCCGGCGGAGACAAACGCGTCTCCCTGGCCGTCGGCCAGCATCCGCAGGCCCACCACGAGGCTTGAGTCCTTTTTGCGGCGGATCGCCCGGGCGGGCTCGTCGCACATCTCGATGACCTCGCTGGCATTCACCAGCTCGATGCCGGTCAGGTCCAGGTTTTCCGCCTTGGCGCAGGCTTTGAGTTCTTCCACCCGGCCCACCGCCGCCAGCTGCACGCCAAAGCGCCGGGCGGCACAGATGCCCTTAAGGATTTCCGCGGGGGCGTTGTCGCCGCCCATGGCGTCTACGATGATCTTCACCTTGCTCCTCCCCTTTATATACAGTTTCATATTGATCCTCCTGTTCGGATCAGCCCTCGCCCCCGGCCTCGCTCAGCCAGGCTTTCATCGAGGCCACCGCCCGGTCGGCCAGGGCGGCGTACCGCAGCCGCTTGTCCCGCACCGGCTCAGCCAGCGGGGGCAGCAGCCCCATATTGGCCCCCATAGGCTGGAAATTGGCATTGGGTGCGGTGATGTACCCGGTGAGAGCCCCGCACATGGTGTCGGCGGGCAGGGGCGGCAGCGCGCGGCCGCTCAGCGCGGCCCAGATCTGCCGGGCCGCCAGCAGGCCGCAGGCGGCGCTCTCCATATAGCCCTCAAAGCCGGTGATCTGCCCGGCGAACCAGACGCCCGGATGCTGCCGGAGCTGCAGGTCCGGCCCCAGCACCTTGGGGCTGTTCAGAAAGGTGTTCCGGTGCATGACCCCGTACCGGGCGAACTCGGCGTTTTGCAGCCCCGGGATCATCCGGAACACCCGCTTCTGTTCGCCGAACTTCAGATTGGTCTGGAAGCCCACGATGTTGAACAGGGTGCCCTCGGCGTTCTCCCGGCGCAGCTGGACGTTGGCCCAGGGCCGGTGGCCGGTGGCCGGGTCCCGCAGGCCCACCGGGCGCAGCGGCCCGAACCGCATGGTATCCGCCCCCCGGGAGGCCATGACCTCGATGGGCATGCAGCCCTCGTAGACCGTGACCGGGCCGTCAAAACCGTGGAGGGGCGCCCGCTCGGCGCCCACCAGCGCGGTGTGAAAAGCCTCATACTCCTCCTTGTTAAAGGGGCAGTTGAGATAGTCCGCGTCCCCCCGGTCGTACCGGCTGGCCGCGAAGATGCGGCTTCTGTCCAGGCTCTCGGCGGTGACGATAGGGGCCGCCGCGTCGTAGAAGGACAGGCTTTCCCCGCCGGTGAGCCGGGCGATCTGCCCGGCCAGAGGCTCCTCGGTCAGCGGACCGGTGGCCACCAGGACAGGCTGGGCCGGGTCGGGGGTCAGGGTATCGGCCACCTGCCGGCTTAAGGTGATCCCGGGGCAGGCCGTGACCGCCTGGGTGACCAGGGCGCTGAACCGGTCCCGGTCCACCGCCAGCGCGCCGCCGGCGGCCACCCGGGCCTTGTCGGCGGCGGGCAGGATATGGCTGCCCAGTAGCTGCATCTCGGCCTTGAGCAGGCCGGAGGCGGAGTCCAGCCGGTCGGCTTTCAGGCTGTTGGAGCAGACCAGTTCCGCGAAGCCCTCGCTCTTGTGGGCGGGGGAAAAGTGCAGGGGCTTCTGCTCCCACAGTTCCACCTCCACGCCGCGGGCGGCCAGCCAGAGGGCGGCCTCGCAGCCCGCCAGCCCGGCGCCCAGCACACGGACCTTACTCATGGCTCTCCCCCTTGCGAACCGGCTTTTCAAAGCCGCAGCCCTCCTTGGCGCAGTAGAGCTTGCCGCCCTTTTTGAACAGGGTGGCGCCGCACTTGTCGCAGGTATCGGGCACCGGCTCGTCCCAGGTCATGAAATCGCACTGGGGATACCCCTCGCAGCCGTAGTAGACCCGGCCCTTGGCGCTGCGGCGCTGCAGCATCCGCCCGCCGCACTTGGGGCAGCGGCCGCCGGTATCCTTGACCAGGCGCTTGGTGTTCTGACATTCCGGAAAGCCCGGGCAGGCCAGGAACTTGCCGTACCGGCCGGTCTTGATGACCATGCGGCGGCCGCACTTTTCGCAGATCTCGTCGCTCTCCTCGTCCGGCACCTTGACCTTTTTGCCTTCCATGTTCTTCTCGGCCTGTTCCAGCGATTTCTCGAACCCCTTGTAGAAGGTATCCACCGTCTGCCGCCAGTCGGCCTGGCCGCTCTCCACCTTGTCCAGATTGCGCTCCATCTCGGCGGAGAAGCCCACGTCCACGATGTCGGGAAACTGCTCCAGCATCAGCTCGTTGATGGTACGGCCCAGCAGAGTGGGCTTGAGCTTCTTCTGGTCCCGCTCCACATAGCCCCGATCGATGACGGTGCTGATGGTGGGGGCGTAGGTGGAGGGGCGGCCGATGCCGTTTTCCTCCAGCGCCCGGATCAGGCTGGCCTCGGTATACCGGGCCGGGGGCTGGGTGAACTTCTGCTCGCTCTTGAGTTCCCGCAGTTTCAGCACCTGATCTTTTTCCAGCGGGGGCAGGGCGGTCTCCTTCTTTTCCTTCTCGTCGGTAGCCTCCTCGTACAGGGCGGTGAAGCCCTCGAAGGTGACCACATACCCGCTGGCCCGGAAGAGATAATCCCCGGCGGTGATGCCCACGCTGACGGTGTCCTGCAGGCAGTCGCTCATCTGGCTGGCGATGAACCGGCTCCAGATCAGGCGGTAGAGTTTGGCGGTGTCGCCGGAGATGCTCTTGTCCACCTCATCGGGGGTCAGGGAGGGCACGCTGGGCCGGATCGCCTCGTGGGCGTCCTGGGCGGCGGTGGCGCTTTTGGTCTTATAGGTGCGCTTGTAGGCGCAGACATAATCCTGGCCCCAGCGCTCATTGATATAGGCTTTGGCCCCAGCCACCGCCTCGTCCGACACACGCAAACTGTCGGTACGCATATAGGTGATCAGACCCATCATGCCGTGGCCGGCCACCTCCACGCCTTCGTACAGGGTCTGGGCGGCGCGCATGGTGCGGGCGGCGGTGAAGCCCAGCCGGCGGCTGGCCTCCTGCTGCAGGGTACTGGTGATGAAGGGCGGCGCGGGCACCTTTTTGCGGGTGCCCTTGTCCAGGCTGGTAACGGCGTAGTCCCTGCCTTCCAGGGAGGCGCGGATCGCTTCTGCCTGCTCGCCGTTTTTCACCGTCAGCTTCTTGCCGGCGGCGGTGGAGGTGAGCCGGGCGGTGAACTTGCGGGTGCTGCCCGGAGGGGACAAAAGCGCGTCCAGGTTCCAGTACTCCTCCGGCTTGAAGGCCTCGATCTCCTTCTCCCGGTCCACGATCAGCCGCACGGCCACGCTCTGCACCCGGCCGGCGGAGAGCCCGCGGCGCACCTTGCGCCACAAAAAGGGGCTCAGCTTATACCCCACCAGCCGGTCCAGCACGCGGCGGGCCTGCTGGGCGTTGAACAGGTTGGTGTCGATGGTGCGGGGATGGGCCATGCCCTCCTGTACCCCTTTTTTGGTGATCTCACCGAAGGTGACCCGGTCGGGGGCGTCCAGCGGCAGGCCCAGGATGTTGGCCAGATGCCAGCTGATGGCCTCCCCTTCCCGGTCCGGGTCGGTGGCCAGATAGACCTGATCGGCCTTTTTGGCCGCGGCCTTGAGTTCCTTGATGAGCTTCTCCTTGCCCTTGATGCTGATATACTGCGGGGTATAGTCGTGCTCCACGTCGATGCCCATCTGGCTGGCGGGCAGATCCCGGATGTGACCCATACTGGCGGTCACTTCATAGCCGTCGCCCAGATATTTGCCAATGGTCTTGGCCTTGGCGGGCGACTCCACGATGACAATCTTTGCCATAGTCGTCTCCTTGTTGTTGGTTTATCCGCGCCGCTGGTAGCGGCGGCCGGCCAGAGCGTCGATGTGCCCGGCCAGTTCCAGCTGGGTGAGGGCGGCCAGAAGGGCGCCCGCGCTCAGCGTGCTTTCCTGCAAAAGTTGTTCAAATCCCTTGGGGGCAGGGCCCAGCAGACCCAGCACCCTGCCCGCGTCCCCGGCGGGCCGCGGCGCGCGGCGGGGTTTGGCGGCGGCGGGCGCCGCGAGGCCCAGCGGTTCCAGCACGTCCGCGCCCCGGCAGACCGCCCGGGCCCGGCCCTCGGCCAGCAGGGCGTTGGTGCCCTCGCTCAGGGTGCTGAAGATGCTGCCCGGCACCGCGTATACCGGCCGGCCGTACCGCTCGGCGTGGCGCACGGTACTCATGGTGCCGCTTTTGTGGCGGGCCTCCACCACCACCAGCGCATCGCTCAGCGCGGCGATCAGCCGGTTGCGCTGCAAAAAGCTGGCGGGGAAGGTCTGGGCGCCGGGGCCATATTCGCTGAACACCGCTCCCTGCCGCTCGATGCGGCCCCGCAACACACGGTTTGAAGCGGGATAGGTCTTGTCGATGGCGCAGCCCAGTACCCCTACCGTGAGTTCGTCCGCGCGCAGGGCGGCGGTATGCGCCTGGCTGTCCAGGCCGTCGGCCAGACCGCTCACCAGCACCGCGCCGCCGGCGGCCAGTTCGCTGCCCAGCCGAGCGGCGGCCTCCACCCCGTAGGGGCTGGGCCGGCGGCTGCCCACCATGCCCACCAGGGTACGGCCGGTCAGCTGCCCGGGCTCGCCGGCGGCATAGAGCAGCACCGGCAGGTCCGGAATGGCCAGAAAGGCCGCCGGGTAATCGGGATGCCCCGGGTACAGCAGCTGTACCCCCAGCCGGCGGCAGACGGCCAGTTCCCGGTCACAATCCGCCGGGTCCAGGCTGTGCAGCCGCTCCAGCTGGGGCGGGGTGAGCAGAGCGGAAAAATCTTCGGTGAACCGGGCCCGAAGCACCGTGTCCGCCTCCCCATACACTGCCAGAAGATCGGCGGCGTTTTCGGAGGCGGGGCCCAGCACCCGGGCCAGCCACAGCCAGCAGCGTTCCGGGTCCATCACACACCTCCCCGGCGGAAATGCCACAACAGTACGCTGCCGGCCACACTGGCGTTCAAGCTCTCCACCAGCGGGCTGATGGGGATACGCACCGCCGCGTCGCAGGCGGCGATGGCCGCGTCGGTCAGGCCCTGGCCCTCGCTGCCGATCACCAGGCAGACCCCGCCGGGCCGGGCCGGATCAAACGCATCCAGCGGGCGGCTGTTATAGAGGGCCGCGGCCAGGCAGGTGATCCCCGCCGCCCGCAACCCGGCCAGGCCGTCGGCCAGTACCGGCACCTTCGCCAGCGGCAGACGGCCGCAGGCCCCCATGGAGGCCCGCAAAGTTTTGGGGGAAAAGGGGTCGGCGCAGGCGCCGCCCAGCAGCACCGCGTCGTAGCCGAAGGCGGCGGCGCTGCGCACCAGCGCCCCCACGTTGCCCGGGTCCTGCACGTTTTCCAGCGCCAGGTATCGCCCGCCGGGGACCGGCCAGACGGCGGGCGCCGGAAATTCGAACACCCCGAACACCCCCTGGCTGGAGGGCACGCCCGCCAGCTTTTCGGCCACATGGTCGGCGATGGTGAATCTCTCGCCGTTCAGGGCGGCCAGCGCGGGGGTATGCTCCAGCGCCCGGGCCGTAGTATATAATACCTTTAACGGACAGGTTTTGGCAAGTTCCAGGCAGAGCTTTGAGCCCTCCGCCAGAAAGGATCGCTCCGATTGGCGGAAGGCTGCGCTCTGTGCCAGCTTGCAGGCGTATTTGATCCGGGCGTTGTCCCGGCTGGTGATGTCCGGCTGCTGCATAGCGTCCGACCCTTCTGTGTCGAATTGGGAGGCAAAAAGGGGCAAATACAAAAGCGACGCCCGCGCGCACAAGGCGCGGGCGTTTCGCTTGACGTGATTACAGGGCCTTTTTGGCGGTCTCCACCAGGGCGGCGAAGCTCTGGGGATCGTGGATGGCCAGCTCGCTGAGCATCTTGCGGTTCAGTTCCACGCCGGACTTCTTCAGGCCGTTCATGAAGCTGGAGTAGTTCATGCCCAGGGGCCGGACCGCATTGTTGATGCGGGTGATCCACAGGTTGCGGAACTGGCGCTTCTTCTGCTTGCGGCCGATGAAGGCGTAGTTGCCGCTCTTCATGACCTGCTGTTTGGCCATCTTAAAATGCTTGGACTTGCTGCCATAATAACCCTTGGCCAGCTTCAGGGTCTTCTTCCGACGTTTGCGGGTCATCATCGCGCCTTTGATACGAGCCATTTATTTCTATCTCCTTTTCAGTCACAATCTTGGGGGGCGGCCGCGCTGCGGGCCGCCGGGATCACAAGCCGCTGAACCTTACGCTCAGGCGTAGGGCAGCATGTGCTTGACGGCGGCGCTGTTGGTCTTGTCCGCGTAGCTGCTCTTGCGGAAGCCGCGTTTCAGCTTGGTGGTCTTTTTGGTGAGGATGTGGCTGCGGAACGCATGGCCGCGCTTCACCTTGCCGTTCTTGGTGAGCTTAAAGCGTTTTTTCGCACCGGAATGGGTCTTGATCTTAGGCATTGTCAGTTCCTCCTAAAGAATTTACTTGTTCTGGTTGGGGGCGGGGCTCATGAACATGAGCATGCTGCGGCCCTCCAGCTTGGGCTGTTTGTCCACCACGGCGCCGGGCAGGGCCTCGGCAAACCGCTTGTGGACCTCCAGGCCCAGATTGGTGTGCGCCATCTCGCGGCCGCGGAAGCGGATCGACACCTTGAGCTTATGCCCGGCCTTGAGGAATTTCGCGGCCTGGTTCACCTTGGTGTTGAAGTCATTCGTGTCGATGTTCAGCGAAAGGCGGATCTCCTTGATGTCGATCACCTTTTGGTTCTTTTTGGCTTCCTTTTCGCGTTTCTGCTGTTCAAAGCGGTACTTGCCGTAGTCCAGGAACTTGCACACCGGGGGCTGCGCCTGCGGGGCGATCTTCACCAGGTCCAGGTTCTTTTCCTCGGCCATGCGCAGAGCCTCGCGGGTGCTCAGCACGCCCAACTGGCTGCCGTCCTCCGCGATGACGCGCACTTCACGGTCACGAATAGCCTCGTTGATCTCCAGTTCCTTCTTGCCGTTCGTAGCGATTGTAATACACCTCCAACTCAAAACAAAATCTGTGGCCAATACACAAGAAAAAACGCGGCTGCCGAAAAGCAGCCGCGCGCAATACCACACGTAACACGCCCCAAACGGGGCTTATACCGTATGACCCGGGCCGGGATCGACCGCAAGGTGAGCGCGGCGGCAAGCCGACTGCTGCTTTTTTTACCGGTTTATCATAGCACACACGCCGCGGGGTGTCAAGCGGTTTTGGTTCAAAACTGAAAATAGATAAACGCCGCGGCGTTGTACTCGCCGCCCCAGACGCCGAACACCAGCACGCAGAGCATCGCGGCCCAGCACACCACCCAGCGGGCCAGGACGTTCTGCCGGGCCAGGGAATCCCGGATAGGGAGATTCCGCTCGTGCATCCAGTCCACCGCCAGCAGCACCAGGATCGCCACGAACAGCAGCTGCAGATTGGCCATGTCCAGCCCGTACCGGCACACACCGCCGCCCAGCAGGGTGCCGGGGCGCAGATCAAAGACGAACTTTTTCAGGATCCCGAAGGAAGCCGCCATGCCGTCCGCCCGGAAGAACACCCAGGTCAGGCAGATCAGCGCGAAGGTCACCAGCCGCTGCAGCAGTTTCCAGGAGACAGTATCGGTCCGGATCCGGAGCGCGGAGACCACCCGCTGCCGCAGGGCGCGGGTACGTCCCCCGACCACCTGAAACGCCCCGTTCAGCCCGCCCCAGGCCACGTAATGCCAGGCCGCGCCGTGCCACAGGCCGCTGACCACAAAGGTGATCATCAGATTGATATCCCGGCGCAGCCGGCCTTTCCGGTTGCCGCCCAGGGGGATATACAGATAGTCCCGGAACCAGGTGGACAGGCTGATATGCCAGCGGCGCCAGAAGTCCTGCACGCTGGTGGCAAAATAGGGCTGGCGGAAGTTGTCCATAAGGCGGATGCCCAGCACCTGGGCCGCGCCGATGGCGATATGGCTGTAGCCGCCGAAGTCGCAATAGATCTGAAACGCGAACAGCACGGTGGCCAGCAGAAGCATCGCGCCGCTCTGGTTGGCCCAGTCTCCGTAAACCGCGTCCACAAAGATGGCGGCCCGGTCGGCCAGGATGAGTTTTTCCATAAACCCCCACAGCATCATCTGCAGGCCGGCCGCCGCCCGGTCATAGTCGAACCGGTGGGGCACCGCCACCTGATCCAGCAGGTTTTTGCTGCGCTCGATGGGGCCGGCCACCAGCTGGGGAAAAAAGCTGACGAACAGCGCGTATTTGAGCAGATTCCGCTCCGGCTCGATCTCGCCCCGATACACGTCCATGGTATAGCTCAGCGCCTGGAAGGTATAGAAGCTGATACCCACCGGCAGCAGGATGTCAAAGGCCGGCAGATTGAGTTGAATATGGGCCAGCGCCGCCGCCTTTTGCAGGCTTTCCAGCACAAAGTTGGCGTATTTGAAGAAGAACAGGATGGCCAGGTTGGACCCGAAACTCAGCCCCACCCATATTTTGCACAGCCGGGGGTCGGAGCGGGACCGGCCGATCAGCAGGCCGCTGGCATAGGTGATACAGGTGCTGAGCGCCATCAGCAGCGCATAGCGGGCGTTCCAGCACATGTAAAAATAATAGCTGGCCCCCAGCAGCCACAGATAGCGTATCCGGGCGGGCAGGAGGAAATACACAAAGCACACCAGCGGAAAAAAGATCAGAAAGCTTAACGAATTGAACAGCATCTTGGCGGTTCTCCCATCTGTTGATAAGGGTTTCGTGACGGTTTTAGAAATTGCCGGGAAGATCGTAGATGCGCTGGCTGATAATGTTTCCCGTGACGTTTTCCACGATCAAAACGCTGGCGGCCCTCGGATAATCCACATAGTCGCCGTAGAACGCGTAATCAAATCCGTCGATCCGGAACAGCGGCGCGTCTTTATCGGTGCCGGCCGAGCGGTCCTGCCACTCCACCAGGCCCCAGTCGGTCTGCACCGGCTGCGGACCATACTGCGCGGTAAAGACCCCGTTCCGGCTGTCCACCACGGCATACAGGCCGGTCTCGTTTTCCCGGCCGGTCAGCTCAATGCCCAGATTTTCCAGCAGCGCCCGCATATAGGCATACGAATCGTCGGTCCACAGATAAAGATCCGGCGGAATGTTCAGGATGCAGCTGTAGTCCGCGTCCCGCAGCCGCACCAGCATCCTGTCCAGCCCCACGCTCTCCTCCAGCCCGCTGCGCTTGAGCCGGCGGTAGGCGTCATACTGCCCGTTCCACTTCCCGGTCAGGGCGGGGTCTTTTTCGCGCAGGTCCTCCACGCCGGCCTCCCGCTGCAGCCAGCCGCCCAGCCAGCGGGTGACCTTTTCCGCGCCGGAAATGTTCAGATGTTCGCCATTATAGAAATCCGTTTCCGGGTCCACCACGTCATACAGCCGCAGGTCCAGCGGTTCAATGCCGCTGCGTTCCACAAGGGCCAGCGCATCGTTCACCGCCTGCTCCACATTGGGGTCCTGGGTGGTGCGGTAGGGAATGACCACCGGCACCAGCTGTATGCCGTTTTCCGCGCACAGGTCCAGGATCTTTTGCAGATATTCCAGCCCCAGTTCATTGCTCGCGCCGGCCCCAAGATCCCGGGCCGGCAGACAGCCGGGCTGCGAGGTGACCGCGTCGCTGCGCTCAAATCCGCGCAGCGGATCCGGCTGGGTCGGGCTCATGTCCGCAGGCTCCAGGTCGTTCCAGCGGGTATGCTCGTAGACGAAGGGGAAGAGGATCTCGATGCCGTCCGACCCATACAGGTCCATCGCCGCCTCCACCTTGTTCCGGGTCAGGGGCAGCGAGTTCATCCACACGCGGGGATTCCCGTTAATGAATACTTTGCCGCCGAAGAAGGTGCCGTACAGATCCAGCACCACCACCTGCGGATCGGTGTAATCCAGCAGATTGCGCAGATGCCAGTAGGACACCGGCATGGTCTCGCCCCCGCTGGCGATGTTGTAGGACGTGATGCCGAAAGCGTTCCACAACTCCATGGGCGACACACTGTTGAAGATATGGCTGGAGCCGGAAAACAGCACCTGCAGTTCCTCGCCGTGATGCAGCAGTTCCGGGTCCAGTTCCTTCTCATGGTGCTTATTGAGCACAAACATAGCGCCCAGCAGCAGCACGGCAAAAACAGCCCAAAACAAAACGAACCGCACCGCCTTGCGCCATTTTTGCCCGGCTGTATTCCGTTTTTCCTCATTCATGATCGTCTTTTTTCTCCGTTCCGGCATTGGGTTCGATCCCGCAAGCGCCATGTTTTTACATCTTACCATACTTTTCCGCTTTTTTCCACACATTCCGCCCGATCCGGCGCACGCCCGGCCTATTCCTCGCTCACCGGCAGGTCGATCTCACGGCCCAATTCAAAGCTGTAGAGGGTACAGCGGGTGACCGGCACCGGCAGGCGGGCGGCCAGGGCGCGGGCGTAGAGACGCAGCTGGGCGCCATAGCGGCGCGCCAGTTCTTCCGCCGTGACCCGCCGGTCGGTCTTATAATCCACGATCTCGGCGTGATCGGGAAAGAGAAGCACCAGGTCGGCCACGCCCTGCACCAGCGTCTGCGCCTGCGCGAGGGCCGGGTCGTTCTCCCCCGTCACCCGGGCGGCGGGCAGGGCGGTGATAAAGGCGTATTCCCGCAGCGCCTGGCCGGCGCTCTGAATGCGGCGGAACAGGCCGCTGCCAAAAAACGCGCGCAGCCGGTCCAGGTCGATCTGATCGGCCAGTTCCGGGGCGATGCGCTGTTCGGCGTGCTGGCGGGCCAGCTCGGCGGCCGGATCGGCGGCGGCGCGGGCCAGGTCCGCCTGCTGCAAAAAGGCGTGGAGCGCGGTGCCCCGCTCGGCCCCGGACAACCCGCTTTTGCTCATAAAGGCGGGGCGGGCGGGCAGAGCCTCCTGCTCGCCGTGGGTGAGTGCGGTGACGCTGACCTTGGCGGGCACCCGGGTGAGGGCGTCGCCGGGATACCGCCAGGCGAACGGCGCGGCCAGCCGGGCGGCCAGGGCCGGGTCGGGCGCGGGTGCCGGCGTATCGGCGGCGCCGGGCGCGTCCT
>CASFJO010000028.1 GCA_949295035.1 uncultured Gemmiger sp. | reverse complement strand
GAGAGCACGCACCGCACATCACAAAGCAGATCACAGATATTGAAGAAATCAAGCGATTGCTGGCATAAAACACAACAGGCGGACAGCTTCCGCTGTCCGCCTGTGTGCCTGACAATTCACAAGGTTCAGAAAATGTACCTGTGGGAACTATCAGACGTGGGGTTTCTATATACATTTTGTCCCTCTTCATTGCCACATTGACGTTCTCTTCGGCATACAGGCGCGATCCGTATATGTTTGAGCCAACGATTCACATTTACATGATTCAGGCCCAAGTCTTGGCAAATGCGGCAAGTGCTTACTTTTCTGCCCTTCTGCAATCGCTTGATCTTCTCGGCCCGCTTTGATTTGCTCTTTGCGACACAAAAAGGTCTCCGCATACGTTCTCATAAAGCGACAAAAGTTAAATTTTTTATGGCCTGCAGCCACCTTCTTGCTATGCGGTCTGACAAAACAGTTCCGTGAACGGCTCAAAGCCTACGCGATCCATTCCACAATGATTTGCATGGAGTTGTTCCGACAAACGACGGTATCCCCCTTTTCCGTTCCGGGTAATATAGATTGAGGGCCCCGTCATACGGGAGCAGAAGGCAAGTTCGTTGTATTCTGTGCGAAGCACAGACGCCGGACCGATATCAATTCTCGTCTGTACAGTTTCCTTTCTAAGAACAGGATACCTTACATCCCCGCAAATGGCAACAATATTTGTGCCGTATTTGCTTTACCATCCTGCTGCGGACGGCTCATTCCGCAGCGGTGGAGGCCCGCTCGATCAGGGAGGGCAGCGTTGTCTGGGACTGCACCAGCAACTGCGGGCGGCGAATACGCCGCAGTACGATTTTCGCCGCCTGTTCTCCCATATCATACATATCCAGATCCACTACCGTGAGGGGCGGGTCCAGCACCCGGGAAAAAGGGAAATCGTCGAAGGTCAGCACCGCTACATCCCGGGGAATGGCTTTTTGTGCATCCTTCAGCGCCTGCACGCAGCCGTAGGCGATATACTGGTTGGCACAGACGATGCCGTTGGGGGGCGCGGGCATGGCCATCAACGCCTGCGCGGCGGTATAGCCCCCGTCCCGGGTGGGGTCGCCGCTGCGGATATACCCCGCCGGTGGGTTGACCTCCAGCCGATCCAAAAACCCGCTGAGCCGATGGGTGGAGATGGCGTCCTCCTTGGGGCCGCCGATGAAGGCCAGCCGGTCGCGTCCCTTCGCCAGCAGATGTGTGGCGGCGATCTGCCCGGCCACGCTGTTGTTGGTATCGATCCAGCAGAGCTGATTGGCAAAGTCCGGCATGCCCACCACAATGTAGGGCAACGGCGCTGCCATCAGGGCCCGTGCCACCACCTTGTCCACCACGGAGGCATGGAGAATCGCGCCGTCCACATATTCGCTGCACAGCAACTCCGTGTAGCGCTCTATGAGTTCCTGCGGGGTACTCTGCCGAAGAATGAGGCCGTAGCCTTTGCGTGACAGGGCATTCTCCGCCCCGGCCAGGATCTCAAACAGGTGGGGATTGGAAAACCCTACCCCGTGTTCCATCCGGGCCAAAAACAGGATGTTCCGTGTTTTGCCGGTAGCAAAACTCTGGGCACGGCGGTTGGGGCTGTAGCCCAATTCCTGGATCACGGCCTGTACCCGGTCTTTGGTGGCCTGGGAGATGGAGTAGGAATCGTTCAGCACCTTGGACACCGTGGCCTTGGAGACCCCGGCCCGCTGGGCCACGTCCCGGATGGTAACGCTCATGGTGTATGCTCCTCTCGGAATACGGCGAAGCCCATGGGGGCAAGCCGCCCGTTCTCCAGCCCCTGGGCCCACAGCGTTTGCCCCGGCGCGGCGGGCAGCAAGGCTTCCCTGTCCTGGTTGTTCAGCCAGACGCTGACGGCGCTCTGCCCGTCGGCGCGGCGGTAGCCGTACAGCCCGCCCTCGGCGCGGAGAGTGGCGTAGCCTCCCCGGCGCAGCGCCGGCTGCTCACGGCGCAGCCGGATGGCCTGCCGGTAAAAGTCGGCCAGCGGACAAGGCGCACCGGACCAGTCCATGGGATGGCGGTACTCGTCTTCCAGCATCCCGGCGATGCCCCGCTCGTCCCCGTAAAAGACCGAGGGCGCGCCGAGGAAGGTCATCTGGAACAGCACCGCCAGCCGCATCCGCGCTTCATCTTCCCCGCACAGAGAGTAAAATCGGCTTACATCGTGGCTGTCCAGCAGGTTCAGCTGGGCGTAGGTCATGGGCAGCTTGTAGCGCATCCGCATGTGGGTCACCCGCCCGTCGAAGGCGGCCGCGTCGATGGAACGCTCGGCAAAAAAGCGGCGGCAGTGCTTGCGCAGGTCGTAATTCATGGTGGAGTCGAACATGTCCCCGGCCAGCCAGTGGCCGGCGCTCTCCCACACCTCGCCGATCAGCACACAGTCCGGATTTTCTTCCTTGACCGCCCGGCGGAACGCCCGCCAGAATCCGTCGTTGATCTCGCTGGCCACATCCAGCCGCCAGCCGTCGATGCCAAATTCACGCACCCAGTACCGGCCCACATCGCAGAAATAGGCCTCCACCTCAGGATTTTGGGTGTTGGTCTTGGGCATCATCCGCTCGTAGCCGAAGCACTCGTAATCCGGGTAGGCCTCCGGGTCTTGCGGCCGCCGCACCGGGAAGGAAAGGCGGTAGAACCAGTCTTTATAGCGGGAGGCCTCGCCCTTGCGCACCACGTCCTCAAAGGCAAAAAAATACCAGCCCACATGGTTGAACACCCCGTCGATGACGATCCGCATCCCCCGGGCGTGGCAGGCCTCCACCAAAAGGCGGAACTCCTCGTCGGTACCGAAACAGGGGTCAATGTGATAGTAATCCACCAGATCATACTTATGATACTCCCCTGCCGCAAAGATGGGATTCAGATACAGGCAGTTGATGCCCAGATCCTCCAGATAGTCCAGGTTTTCCCGCACGCCCCGCAGGGTGCCGCCCCGTTTGCCGTGGGTGATCTGCCCCTTCCACTCCCGCTGTGTGGGGGTGTCGGAGATAAAACGGCGGGAGGTGGCGAAACTGTCCGGAAAGATGTTGTAGACTACCGCGTCCCGCACCCAGGCGGGCGGCGCGGCGATGTCCGCCGGATGATTGTAGGGCAACTGGTAGTATTCCGAGCGGTCGTCCACCCTCTCGTTGGCAAAAAAGTCGCCATAGTACAGGCAGGTGGTCTCGCCATCGTCCAGTTCAAAGTAATAGCAGATACGCCGGTACGGGCTTTTAAGGATGACTTGGTAATAGTCAAACCACTCATCCTGCGCTTCTTTCTGCATAGCCGCCGAAGAAAAGATCACCGGCGTTACCCGGCAGGAACGGTCTGCATAAAACAGGGTGCAGCGCTTGCAGTCATCCCGGCCCGTCCGCAGCCGGAATACCACATGTTCCGGATCAATGCCGTGTGCGTCCTGGGACAAAGGGATGTGCCGGACAGCCTGATAATTCATTGGTCGTTCACCTCTCTTTTGGTCATCCCTTCACGCCGCCAGCGGTCAGGCCGGAGGTCATGTGCCGCTGGATGGCAAAGAATACCACCAGGATCGGCAGGCTCACCACCAGTGACGCCGCGGCGAACACCGGCCAGCTGCCGCTGATCTCAGTGGCCTGCAGGGAATAAAGCCCTGCCGCCAGGGTGTAGTGTTCCGCGCCGGTCATGAAGGTGGTGGCGAAGAGATATTCGTTCCACACATAGATCAATACCTGCACCGCAGTTACCAGGATGCTTGGCCGCGCCAGGGGCAGCACCACCCGCAGCACGATTTGCACCCGGGAAGCGCCGTCGATGGCGGCGGCCTCCTCGATCTCCACCGGGATGGTGTCAAAGTAGCCTTTCATGTTCAAAAGGCCAAACTCCGCCATGGTGCCGGTATAGATGAGGATGAGCCCCAGCCGGCTGTTCACCAGGCCCATCGGGCTGAGCAGCCGATAGATGGCAAACATGGACAGCACCGAGGGAAAGGAGTAGAGCAGGATCAGCAGCCGCAGTACCGGGCGGCGGCCCCGAAAGCGCATGCGGGAAAAGACATAGGCCGCGGGCACCGACACCGCCAGGCAGATGGCCACCGTGGTCAGTGCCAGGATCAGGGTGTTGCCCAGCCAGAGCATCACCGGCTCCTGGGTAAAGACGGCCTGGTAGTTGCGCAGGGTGAACCGCTCCGGGATAAACCGGAAGTTGGAACTGAGCAGGCTGTTGTCGGCGTTGAGGGATACCGATACCGCGTACAGGATGGGCACCAGCGTGGCAAAGCAGATGCCCAGGAACAGCAGATGGAGCAGCAGCTGCGCAAGGCCGCGCCGCGCCCGGCGCCGTTGGTGCATCGTCATGGTTCAGCCCTCCTTTTTGCGGCGGTTCACCGCGGTGGAGAAAAGGATCAGCACGGCGAAGATGATCATGGACACCGCCGAACTGTATCCATAGTTGTTGGTAATAAAGGCGTTCTCGTACGCATAGGTCAGGATGGTGTGGATATTGGCGCCGGTGCGGGCCCCCGCCTGCTGGGTAAGCAGGTAGATCACATCGAACTGTTTGAAGGTGGTAAACAGGGTGATCAGTACCGCCGGGCCGATGATCCCCCGGATCTCGGGGATGGTAATGTACACCGCCCGTTGCAGCCAGGTGGCCCCGTCCAGGATCGCGCTCTCATAAAAGCTTTTATCCACCGCCTGCAGCGCTCCGTCCATGATCATAAGCATGAAGGGCAAAGCCAGCCACAGATTCACCACCGTGCAGCAGAGAAAGGCGGAAAGGTCATTCGCCAGCCAGCGCACCGCCTGCAGGCCCAGACGCTCCATCCACTGGTTCAGCAACCCGAACTGGGAGTTGAACATCCCGGTCTTCCACAGCAGGATGGACACGTACCCCGGAATCGCCCAGGGCACCATCAGAATGGTCTTGTAGACCTTGCGCCCACGGAATTCCCGGACGTTCAGCAGGCTGGCCAGCACAAAGGCGATCACAAGCTGCAGCGCCATGTTCAGCGCCGTCCAGGCCACTGTGCGCCCCAGTGCCGCTAAAAAGCCGGAATCAAACACAAACAGAGCATCCCGGTAGTTCTCCATCCCCACAAAGGAGAAGTTGAACCAGTGGTAAACGTTCATATTTGTGACCGAAATATACGCAGTATAGACAATGGGAAACACCACGATGAGCAGGATCAGCAACAGCGACGGCGCGCTGCACAGCCAGCTGTAAAAGGTCATTTTTCGTTGTTTCATGGCTCCCCCTTCCGCCGG
This sequence comes from uncultured Gemmiger sp., assembly GCA_949295035.1. Taxonomy (GTDB): domain Bacteria; phylum Bacillota; class Clostridia; order Oscillospirales; family Ruminococcaceae; genus Gemmiger_A. The sequence goes on along the minus strand of CASFJO010000028.1, from coordinate 3,116 downwards.
GCCGATCCCGGCTGTCACTGCATCTGTTCGATCAGGCTCAACGCCTGCTGCTGGGCGGCTTCGGCACTGGTCTGCGGGTCCGCGCCCTGCATATTGACCTCCACCAGCAGGTTTTCGGTCACCGTCCACATCACGTCCATCTCCGGCACGTTGGGCATGGGCACCGCGTTTTGGGCGGTCTCATACATGGCCATGACCATCTCGTCTTCCGCCACCGCCGGATCCTCGTAACAGCTTTCCCGGGCGGGAGCGCAGCCGCTGGCGGCAGCAATGGCGGTACCTACGCTGTCGCCGGTCAGCACGTTTAGCACTTTGGCAATGGCGTCATGCTTGCGCTCCGCCGCCACCTTCAGCACATGCACCCCCTGCACGCCGGAATAGGGCGCGATGGCCCTGCCGGTTTCATCCACCACCGGCATGGGGGCGATGCCCAGATCGATGCCCGCTTCCCGGGCGGTGGGCACCAGCCACGGCCCGCCGATGGTGGAGTGGGCTTTGCCCTCCCGGAACAGGGTATTCACGGTGGCGTATTCTCCTTCGGTGGGCATGAGGGAGACAAATTTCTTGTGGTATTCCAGCGCCCGGACCGTGTTCGGGTCATCCAGGCCGGGCTGGCCTTCGCTGTTCAGAATATAGCCGCCGAAAGCGTGCAGCCAGCCCGCGGCGTAGTAGGCGGTACTGTGCTGTTCCACAAAGCCGTAGTGGCCGCCCTGGGTGGTCTGCTCCATATAGGCGTACAACTCCTCGGTGGTGGCGGGCACCTCCTCGTCGCTCATATACAGGCGGTTGTACATGTACAGCAGGGTCTCAAAATACAGCGGCAGCTGATAGACCTCACCCTTGTATGTGGCGGCTTCGATGGTCATGGGCAGATACCCGGCCAGGGTCTCTTCGTCCACGAAATCGGTAATGGGCGCCAGGATCCCCATTTCGGCAAACACACCGATCTTGTCATGTGCAAAGAAATACATGTCCGGCGCGGCGTTGGGGTCGTTGCCCACCATCTTGAGGGAGTCGGTCAGGCCGTCCTTGCGCTCCAGATTTACCTGGATATCCGGGGCAAGCTGATCCAGTTTCTCTTGCAGCACCGCGGCCACCTCGTCCTCCTTGTCGTGCCAGATGGTGATGGTCACCGGGCCGTCCGGGTCGGCGGACGGGGTCCCGCAGGCGGTCAGCAGCGCCGCCGCCAGGCACAGGCTCAACAGGGCTGCGAACAAGCGTTTCATACAATACCTCCCTTGCGTCCCGCGATGCGGGGGTGAACCGCGTCAGGCGGCGCAGACATAGGCACGCCTGCGCCGCCGCGGGTTTACTGTTTCTTTTTTCTTATGGCCAGGAACACACCGCCCGCAGCCAGAATCACCACCGCTGCAATGGCCACGATCATGCCGGCGGCCATCTCGCCCGGTTCTTCCGCCGACGGCTGCGGTTCGGCGGCAGACGCCGCGGCGCTTTCCGGGGCAGGCGCCGTGTCCGCCGGTTCCTCATAGCTTACCGTCGCGTTCTCGGCATCGGTCACCACGACCCATACGTCCTTGCCCGGTTCCACCGACAGATCGCCCGTCTGCACCGAGCCTTCGCTGCCGTTCACGATCAGGCTGTTCACCCAGCCGGGAACCGTCAGGGTCAGCCAGCCGTCGCCGGTATCTTCCAGCGGTTCGCCGGGCCAGGCGGTGAAAGCATTGGTGCCGTCCGGGGCGGACCAGGCCCACAAGCAGGGACCGGCCCAGTCGGCGGGGGTTTTCACCCGCACGGTGATGTCCTCGGCCACCGGGGCGTTGGGGTCATTGTAGGTGAACTCGGCGCTTCCGTCCTCGGCCACCGTCACCCAGACCTCCGCCGGGTCGATGGACAGGTCTTCGGTCTGCACCTCGCCGCCGTTGCCGTTTACAATAATGCGGTTGACCCACACCGGCGCGGCGGCGGTGTACCAGCCGTCCTCCCCTGCTGCCATCGCCTTTCCAGGCCAGGCTTCAAACGCGTTGGTGCCGTCCGGATCCAGCCAGGCCCACAGCCCTACGTCCTGCCAGCTTTCGGGTACCTGGGCGTGAATTTTGAAAGTAGCCACGTATTCGGGCAGCTCGCCCTGGGTCTGCTGGTCGTAGCTGACTGTTACCTCCTCCGGCCCGGTGATGGTGAACCAGGTGTTTTTGGCTTCGATCTTCTGATCGGTGGTCTGCACCGTGCCCTCACTGGCGTTGATGATGATGTTGGTGGCAGTGGCCGGTACCCAGCAGCGGTACCAGTCGGGGTTGTCGGGGTCGGCTTCCATGGCCTCGCCCGGCCAGGCGGCGAATGCGTTGGTGCCGTCATCAGCCCAAGCCCAGATATGGGGCGCCTGCCAGTCCTGAGGCACCTGGGCGTAGATCAGGATGTGATCCTCCCCTTGTGCAAACGCGGCGGCGGGAGCCATCACGAAGAGAAACAGGAGCGCCAGAAGCGCGGCGGTCCATCGTTTTATTCTGCTCATACCGTATTCTCCTTTGCCTTGCATTTTGTTTTCGGAAGCGCATCCTCTGTGCTTTTAGCGTACCATTGTAAGCGGCAGTATGCAACGGCAAAGTGGTAAACCGGTTTCCGATCTTCTTGTACAAAAAATACAAATAGAACCCGTAAAAATGACGGTATTAACCGTGATTCCAAAGAAAAACGCCAGGATGTAATAAAATTGTAATCTTATCAGAGAAAAAGGAAACTCCAGTTTCCTGCTTGTGTACCACGCAACGAATGTTTTATATACAGACTATGCCACAATATTCTTTGAAGAACGCTTTTTCGACAGTTTTGTTATCAAATACTGCGGATTTTGTTTTTACCCTCGTTTTTATTTTTCCTATTTTCCCCAAAACGTCCTTCACCGTTGTTGGCGCCGGGAGATCGCGACCATATTTTGTCGGGAGTATTTAACCAATTTTTGTCGGCGACCCCCAGAGCTAGTAGAATAAACAAAAAGAGTGCCAACAACCCAGCACTCATACGGCGGTATGTTCCGTTCTGTTTGTTGCACCATTCCAGCGCCTGCCAATTCAGATCTGTAAGATCACAGAACACTCGGTCAGCCAGGAAATTGTCTTTCACGAAGCGAACCAACCGCTCCACCTTGCCCTTGGTAAAGG
>CASFJO010000027.1 GCA_949295035.1 uncultured Gemmiger sp. | reverse complement strand
TCGCCCAGCTCGGCGATGACGCGCTCGTAGCGGTCGCGCTCCTTGTCGCCCAGGCCGCCGGCCGCGGCGCGCCGCTTAGCGCCCGGGCTTCCCCGGCGGCCAGCTGGGCCGCCTGTTCCGGTTTCGGGACCAAAAGCTGCATCCCACGTTGCCCCTTTCGCATAAATGTGGTATGGTAGATGTAATCCATTATACCAGCCAAAGCCCCGGTTTCACATCTTTTTCACCCGGAAAGGATGGGTTTTTCACAATTTGCGGATATACTGAGGGCACAGGTTAGGAAAAAAGCCCCCGACCGGGGGCAGCCGATAGAAAGAAAGGAAGATCCGTATGGAAAACAAATGGGAGTATGACTATTCTTCTCTGTACACCTCGGGCCAGAATACCCCGCCGCAGGAACCCTCCGCGCAGCCTGCCTTCACCCCCCCGCCGGAGCAGCCTCCGGTGCAGGATATGAAACCCGCCCGCAAAAAGCGGGGCATCGGCCGCCGCATCCTGGGCGGCGCGCTGGCCCTGGTGGTGGCCGCCGGCGTGGGCTTTGGCGGCGGCTGGGCCGGCTACATGGCGGCCCGCCAGTCGCTGGGGGCGGACAGCAGCTCCGGCGGCGTGGTGCTGGGCGGCAGCCCCTCCACCGTGGAGCCTGCCGGCGACAACGGCGTCTCGGCCCTGAGCAAGGTGGATGTGTCCAACCTGGTGGAGCCCAGCGTGGTGGTCATCACCACCGAGCAGGTGGTGACCGGCGGATTCTTCGGCCAGTATGTGGAGAGCGGCGCCGGCAGCGGCGTGGTGCTCACCCAGGACGGGTACATCATCACCAACAACCACGTGGTCACCGGCGCCAACACCATCAAGGTGACCCTGCATGACGGCAACGAATACGACGCCACGCTGGTGGGCGCCGATTCCCAGACCGATATCGCGATGATCAAGATCAACGCCACCGGCCTGGTGCCGGCGGTGCTGGGCGACAGCGACAGCCTGGCCGTGGGCCAGGAGGTGCTGGCGGTGGGCAACCCGCTGGGTACCCTGGGCGGCACCGTGACCAACGGCATCATCTCGGCGCTGAACCGCAGCATCAGCGTGGAGGGCCAGACCATGACCCTGATCCAGCACAGCGCCCAGGTCAGCCCCGGCAACAGCGGCGGCGGCCTGTTCAACATGAACGGGGAACTGGTGGGCATCGTGAACGCCAAGTCCGGCGACAGTGAGGCCGAGGGCATCGGCTTTGCCATCCCCGTCAACACCGCCAAGACGGTGGCCCAGCAGTTGATCGAAAACGGCTATGTGAGCGGCCGGCCCGCGCTGGGGGTCAGCGTGGTGAGCGGCGACGTGGCGCAGCAGTACTTTGGCTCCACCGGCGTGTATATCGTGGAGGTCACCGCGGGCGGCGGCGCCGCCAACGCGGGCCTGCAGCAGGGCGACCGTATCCTCAGTTTGAACGGCACCCTGGTGGAGACCACCACCGAACTCACCGACGCGCTCAGCGCCTATTCCGCCGGCGACACGGTGGAACTGCAGGTGGCCCGGCAGGGCCAGCTGTTCACCGCGCAGGTGACCCTGGGCGAAAAGAACGCCTGAAAAAAGGCTTGACCTTTCCCGCAAGGAGAGGTATACTGAGCCCATACCTCGAACAAGGACGTTCCTGCCAGATCTGGCGGGAACGTCTTTTTTTGTACGTATGTACACGGGGTTTGAACAATTTGCCGGTTTTCTTCCGACGGACAAGAGCAGATTGCACAAAAATAATCTTCCGGGGGGATAAGAAAGATACCCCTTTCTGGTTTTGGGCAAGGTTGCTATAATAGAATCAACAAAGAGCCCCGGTTTGGGGCATAAAATCCAAAAAGGAGTGGATCAACGCGTGAAAGCAAAGAAAAAGAGCGTGATCGACCGCATCCCAAACTGGGCATGGCTGTTGATCTCGCTGGCGGTGGCCCTGCTGGTCTGGACCGCCCTGTCCTTAGGCGAAAAGACCGGTCGGTCCTTCTGCCATCCCTGGGAGATCCCCGGGCTTTTCGTAACCGTCGCTTTTGAACGCGGCATCCTGTTCAGTGATATCGCCAGCAGCTTGCTCACGGTGGTGGCAGGTTACCTGATCGGCTTTATCATTGCGCTGCCCCTGGCCATCCTGATGGCCTGGTACCGGCCGGTCCGCTATGTGGTGCAGCCCTGGATCCAGTTTTTGCGCAACATCCCGCCCCTGGCTTACGTGCCGCTGATCGTGCTGATGCTGGGCGTCGGCCGTCAGCCCCAGATCACCGTTATCACCATCTCCACCACCCTGATCATGAGCATCACCATCTTCCAGGGCGTGGTCAACATCGACGAGACCCTCATCAAGGCCGCCCGCGTGCTGGGCGCCAAGGATAAGGACGTGTTCGTCCGGGTCATTGCCCCGGCCAGCCTGCCCTTCATCCTCACCGCCGCCCGCCTGGGCGCCTCCACCGCCCTGACCACCCTGATCGCCGCCGAGTCCGTGGGCAGCGGCCTGGGCCTGGGCATGCGCATCCGGGCTTTCAACTCCAACTACGAGCCCGGCCCCATGCTGCTGTACATCATCATCATCGGTATCATCGGCCTCATCATCGAGAAACTCATCAAATTTGTGGAAAGGAAGCTGACAGGATGGCAGGAGAAGCGAGAGATCTGAAGACCGACAACCGTCCGGTCAAGGTGCAGATCGAGAACGTTGTCAAGAAGTTCGACGGCCGAAACGGCGAGATGATCGCGCTGAACGGCGTCAGCCTGGACATTCGCGAGAACGAGTTCATCACGGTGGTGGGCCCCTCCGGCTGCGGCAAGTCCACCCTGCTCAACATCATCGCGGGCCTGCTGCCCGCCACCAGCGGCCGGGTGCTCTGCAACGGCCACGAGGTCACCGGCGTGGGCACCGAGCGGGGCGTGGTGTTCCAGCAGTACGCGCTGTTCCCCTGGCTCACTGTGCAGAAAAACGTGGAATTTGCCCTGAACATGCGGGGCATCAAGGGCAAGCAGGCCCAGGAAGAGGCCATGCAGTACCTGGAGATGGTGGATCTGGCCAAGTTCGCCAACCACTATCCCAAGGAGCTTTCCGGCGGTATGAAACAGCGGGTGGCCATCGCCCGCGCCTACGCCGCCGATCCGGAAGTGCTGCTGATGGACGAACCCTTCGGCGCGCTGGACGCCCAGACCCGCACCCAGCTGCAGACCGAACTGCTGGAGACCTGGGAGAAAAAGCAAAAGACCTGCTTCTTCATCACCCACGACGTGGACGAGGCCATCGTGCTGGGCCAGCGCTGCATCATCATGAGCGCCCGCCCCGGCCGTATCAAGGACATCGTGGACATCGACATCCCGTACCCCCGCGACCAGGAGACCAAGATGAGCCCCCGGTTCATGGAACTGAAGAACCACATCTGGGGCGAGGTGTACAAGGAGTACCTGGCGGTGCGCAAGTAAGCGCCGCCTGCCGTGAAGGACTGACGGCGCCGTGCGCCGTGCAGATACGAGAGTGAACACACGAATACAAAAGGAGGAAAACACATGAAAAAGATCCTTGCCCTGGTGCTGGTTCTGGCCCTGGCGCTGACCCTGGCCGCTTGCGGCGGAAACGGCGCCTCCAGCAGCACCCCCGCGGCCGGCGGCTCTTCCGCGGCCGGCGGCAGCAGCGCCCCCGCTTCCGAGCCCGCCGCCGATCCCGACGTGGTGAACGTGGCCTACATGGCCAACTACTCCAGCCTCGTTGAGGTCTGCACCGCCATGAACAAGGGCTACTTTGCCGACGAGAACATCGAGGTCAAGCTGACCGCCTTCCAGGACGGCCCCACCATCATCGCCGCCATGGAGAACGGCTCCATTGACATCGGCTACATCGGTTCCGGCGCCCACAAGCTGGCCATCAACGGCCAGTGCAAGATCTTCTGCTTTGCCCACTGCGGCAACGGCGACGCCGTGATGGGCCTGAAGAGCCACGGCGTGGAGACCTCCGCCGACCTGAAGGGCAAGACCATCGGCTACGCCCCCGGCACCTCCTCCGAGGCCATCCTGAAGAAGGTCCTGGCGGAAGCCGGCCTGACCGAGAGCGACGTGAGCCTGATGAGCATGGACGCTGACGGCATCGTGACCGCCATGATCGGCGACAGCCTGGACGCGGCCGCCCTGTGGAGCCCCTCCACCCTGAAGGTGGTCGAGGAGCTGGGCGACGACGTGGTGACCCTGGCCAACAACATGACCTACGCCGAGGAGAGCGCCTCCATCAGCAGCTGGATCGTGATGCCCGAGTACGCTGAGGCCAACCATGACCTGCTGGTGCGCTTCACCCGCGCGCTGTACCAGGCCAAGGACTACCGCGCCGACATGAGCCACGCCGAGGAGATCAGCGAGTACATCGCCAAGGAGACCGGCCTGGATAAGGAGACCGTCTACGCCCAGCGCGGCGACGCCGAGTGGCTGACCAGCGAGGAGATGATGGCCCAGATCGAGGACGGCACCCTGGCCAAGCTGTACCAGAGCCAGCAGGACGGCTTTATCGCCACCGGCGACGTGGCCGCCACCGTTCCCCTGGAGGACTACATCCTGTGGGACGTGATGGAGGAGGCCGCCGCGTAAGCGCCCTTTTCAAAAACATACAACGATACCCTCTTTGATTCACTCCGGATCGGGCGGGCGGCCAAAAGGCCGCCCGCCTTGTCCGGTTTTGGTGGTTTGACGGGCAAAAGTGTGCTACAATAAAAAGACCGGAACAAACGAAACGAAAGGAGGAAGCGCGTATGCCGCTGATCCTGGTATCCCTGCTCTTTGCCGCGTCGCTGGTGCTGCTGGCGCTGCACCGCGGCCGGGAAGAACTGCTGGTCTGCGCCATGTTCGGCAGCCTGGTGATCTACTGGCTGGGCATCCTGATGTTCATTGCCAAGCGGGGCGGCACCAGCGGCGTGCTGGAATCGCTGCTCTTTGTCTGCGCGCCCCTCAAGACCGCCCTGCGCAGCGCCAGCCTGACCCTGGAAATGCAGGGCCTGATCGTGGCGGTGGGCCGGTATCTGTTCCCGCCGCTGCTGCTCACCCTGGCGGTGCGCAACTCCATGAATCCGGGCATGGGCCCGGTGCGGGGCCGGGTGCTGGCCCTCTGGCCGCTGCCGCTGCTGACCCTGGCGGTGTATTTCCCCTCGGTATTTTATGCGCTGGCGGACGGCCGGCCCGAGATCCAGCGGGTGCTGGTCACCGTCAGCCGGGTGTGGGTGCTGGGGTATGTGATCGCGGCGGTGCTGCTGCTGGTCTATGAGGCGGCAAGCATCACCATGCCCGTCTGCCGCCAGCAGTATCTGCCCAAATGCGCCATGCTGGTGAGCATGGCGGTGCTCTACGCCCTCTACTGCCCCCAGGACCCCGCCCAGATCTACCTGTTTTACCAGAGCGATTATATGTGGTATCTGGGGCTGTGGTACCTGAATCCCCGGCTGTCCCCGATGCTGTACACCCTGGTGTTCACCGTCAGTGCCGTGGCCGGCGCGGTGGGGCTGTGGAACATGTTCCGGTATGCCCAGCTGCGGATCGCCGAAAATATGGACGAGGTCAGCCTGCGCCGCCGGTTCGACGCCGCCAGCATGGGGGCCAGCGTGTTCGCCCACAGCATCAAAAACCAGCTGCTGGCCAACCGGGTGGTATTCAAGCGGCTAGACGCCGCCCTGGCCGACCCGGCCCCGGACCCGGAAAAGCTGCGAAGCTGTGTGGAGACCCTGAAGGAGACCAATGAAAATCTGCTGGTGCGGGTGGGGGAGCTGTACCAGAGCGTCAAGAGCAGCACCATCACCCTGGTGCCGGTGCCGCTGGGCGAGCTGGCCGCCGACGCGGTGGACCGGATGCGCCGCAAACACCCGGACGCCGCCGTGGAGGTCGCGGTGGATGAGGGCTGCCGGGTGCTGGCCGACCGGGCGCATCTGGCCGCGGCGCTGAGCAATCTTTTGTCCAACGGGTGGGAGGCCACCGTGGCCGCCGGCCGCGCCGACCCGGTGCGGCTGATCAGCCATACCGAGCGGCTCAACACCGTGCTGGAGGTGCGGGACGCGGGCTGCGGCATCGCCCGCGGCGAACACAAGCGGATCTTTGAGCCCTTTTATTCCAGCAAAAACTCCAACTACAACTGGGGCATGGGGCTGTACTATGTGCGCTCCATCGTGCGCAGCCATCTGGGCAGCGTGCGGGTGGAGAGCGAGCGGGGCAAGGGAACCAGCTTTTTTGTGATCCTGCCCCGGTTCGACCACGGCAAACGAAAGGAGAAACGCTCATGAGCATCCGCATCCTGGTGGCCGAGGACTTTACACTGCTGCGGGAGGATATGTGCGAGGTGCTGAGCCTGCAGCCGGATTTTCAGGTGGTGGGAAGCGCCGCCAGCGGCGCCGAGGCGGTGGAACTGGCCGCCCGGGTGCCCTACGACATCCTGCTGATGGACATTGAGATGGAACAGGTGAACGCCGGCATCCTGGCCGCCGAAAAGATCCGGGACGCCGACCCCGAGGCGAAGATCATCTTTCTCACCGCCCACGAGACCGAGAACATGATCACGGTGGCTATGGCCACCGGCGCGGTGGATTATGTGGTCAAGGGCGGAAAGGACGAGGAGCTGTTCCGCCATATCCGGCTGGCCTACGAGGGCCGCCCCATGCTGGACCCGGATATCCAGGGCATCGTGATGAAGGAGTACAGCCGCCTGCGGCGCAGCGAGTCGAATCTTTTGTTCTTCATCAACAACATCTCCCGGCTCACCCCCACCGAGCGGGAACTGGTGCGCTGCCTGTTGCAGGATCTTTCGGTGAAGGATATCGCCGCGGCGCGCTGCGTGGAGCCCGGCACCGTCAAGGCCCAGATCAAGAGCCTGCGGGCCAAGTTCGGCTGTTCCCGCACCCACGAGATCGTGGATATGATCCGGGGGCTGAACATCAGCCACCTGTTCTGATCCGATACCAAGGAGGGATACCATGTCCGACAAGACCGATTGGGAGGCGCTTATGGACGGGGCCTTCGGCCGCCGGGCCGCCCGCCCCGCCGCCGACGACACCCGCCGCCGCGCCGAACAGGCCCGGCGGGAGCTGGAGGCGCTGATGAAGGAGGGCTGCCCCATCTTCAACCTGCGCTCCGCCTTCCCCTACCTCATTGACAACTCCTTCCCCACCCCCTGCCGCCAGTGCGTGGTGATGGAGCGGGGCAGGCTGTCGGTGTGCGGGCGGTGCGTGGAGGTGCCCGGACTGTGCCGGGAGTGCGGCTACTTCTTCGCCGCCGAGTACGCCCTGGTCTTCCAGGGGAAGCTCCCCGTGATCGCGGACATGCTGTCCACCTATCTGAAGTACATCTGAGAGGAGGCCCCCCATGTCCATCCCCGTCACTGCCGCCCGCATGTGGCTCACCCGGGGGCTCTCCCCCTTCCGCTTCACCCCAGACTACGACCAGCCTCTTCCCCTGGAGGGGGTGGACCCCCTGGGGCTCTACGTCCACATCCCCTTCTGCCGCACCCTGTGCTCCTTCTGTCCCTACTGCAAGGTGGCCTATGAGGAGGAGCTGGCCCGGGCCTATGTGGAGGGCCTTTTGCAGGAGATCCATCTGGTGGGCCAAAACTGGACAGGGCGGCGGCAGGCCACCAGCCTCTACTTCGGCGGCGGCTCCCCCGCCCTGCTCTCCCGCCGGCTGGGGGAGATCATCCGGGCTCTGGAGGAGCACTTCACCATCACCGACGGCATCGGGGTAGAGCTCCATCCCCGGGACGTCACCGTGGACACCCTGTCCCGGCTGAGGGAGGCGGGGGTGAGCCGGATCTGCGTGGGAGTGCAGTCCTTCCAGCCCCTGCCCCTTCAGAGCCTGGGCCGGGAGCGGCCCGACCCCGGGGTTCTGGGAAAGGCCCTGGCCGCCGTCCCCTTTGACACCGTGTC
>CASFJO010000026.1 GCA_949295035.1 uncultured Gemmiger sp. | reverse complement strand
CTTTTCTGCCATCATCGTTTCAATCACTAGTTTCTTAAATTCTGGCGTGTATCGTTTGTTTGGTATTCCTTTTGGCATAGTAAAGCACCCCACTTGTTATCCAGTATATCATACCGTCTAACAAATGGGGTGCAGTTCACGCGCGGGGCGCCGCTCCGTTTTTGTATCCGGCGTCAGCTGTATTTTTTCACAATGGCGGCCATCTCGTCCCAGGCGGCCTCCATGTCCCGCACCAGCTTGAACTGGGTGCGGCAGCGGTCCAGGTTCTGGCCCGGGCGATGGGTGCGGAAGTAATGGTCTCCCTCCAGATAGTCGGTCAAAAACCGGATGCCGCACTCCAGGGTCATGAGTTTGGCGCCCCAGGGCAGGGTCTCCTTCTCCAGATCGGTCAGCGCGTCGCCGGCGGCCTGCAGAAAGCCCTTGGTGTAGCTTTCAAACAGCGGCAGGCTGAAGTTCACCTTGGACAGATCCGGCTCGTCCTCGGCGCAGTCGTTGGCGCCGAACCGGATGGAATCGCCGTAGTCGTTGGCGGCCAGGCCCGGCATCACGGTGTCCAGGTCGATCACACAGATGCCCTTGCGGGTGGCCTTGTCCATCAGGATGTTGTTCAGCTTGGTGTCGTTGTGGGTGACCCGCAGCGGCAGCTTGCCCTCCGCCAGCAGGTTCATCATATAGCTGCAGTCCTCTTTGCGGGCCTTGACGAAGGCCACTTCCTGGGCCACATCCTTGGCGCGGCCGCACGCGTCGGCAGCCAGGGCTTTTTCAAAGTTGGCGTAGCGGTTGGCCGTGTCGTGGAACCGGGCGATGGTCTCGTGCAGGGTGGACGCGTCGTAACCGGCCAGCTGGCGCTGGAAGTTGCCGAAGGCCACCGCGCTCTCAAAGAAGTCCTCGGGCTGCTCCACCTTCTGCAGGCAGACGGTGCCCTCCACAAAGGTGTATACCCGCCAGGCCCCGCCGTCCGAGTCGGCGTACCAGGCCTTGCCCTCCCGGGTGGGCACCACGTTCATGGTCTCCCGCATCGGGTCGCCGCCCTGCTCTTCGATCACCTTGCGCAGGTAGCCGGTCACCCCGCAGATGTTCTCCATCAGGCCTTCCGGATCGGTAAAGGTGTTGGTGTTGATGCGCTGCAGGATGTAGCGCACGCAGTCGCCGGCTTCATCCTGCACATACACGCAGAAGGTATCGTTGATATGGCCCGCGCCGTAGCGCAGCGCGCCGGCCACCTGGCCGTTCCAGTCCCAAGCGGCCAGGGCTTCGTTGAGGATCTGTTCAGCGGTGCATTTCATAATGGCTCAGTCCTCCCACAGCTTTTCAGGGTATACGCCCGCGGCGGTCTTGTCGGCGATGGCCTGCACCACCACCGGTTTATCCTCTTTATAGGTCACGCCGTACCACTTGTCAGGGCTGTGCAGCACCTTGACCCGGGCCTTGCCCTCCCCGATCAGTTCGCTGACCACGCTGGGCAGGAAATACTCGCCCTTGAGCGGGTTCTCCACCAGGGCCTTGTCCAGGAATTTGGCAAAGCGCGCTTTGGCCTCGCCCACAAAACTCTCGGTAAAGCCCCACAGGTTCATGGAAACGATGGTGTCGCCGTCCACGTCGGTCCAGGTCTTGCCGTCGTCCTCGGTGAAGTGGATGCCGCCCTCATAGGTGGCGATCTTGGTGCGCTCGGTCACACTGGTCAGGTAGCCGTCCGCGTCGGTCACGCAGACGCCCCGGGCCACGTGGCCGTTCTCGGTCACGGTGTTCTTCAGCAGATAGCCCACCATGCTGTACTCGTACACCGCGTCGTCCTGATGGGTGCTCAGGTAGTCGTAGATCACCCGGAAAGCCTCGGGGCCGTAGTAATCGTCGGCGTTGATCACGGCAAAAGGCCCGTCGATCTCGGCGGCGGCACTCAGGATGGCGTGGCTGGTGCCCCAGGGCTTGGTGCGGCCTTCCGGCACCGAGTAGCCGGCGGGCAGATTGTCCAGCTGCTGGAAGGCGTAGCGCACGTTCATGTGCTTCTCCATGCGGCTGCCGATGGCTTCCTTGAACTCTTTCTCGATCTCGTGCTTGATGATGAAGACCACCGTCTCAAAGCCGGCGCGGCGGGCGTCGAACAGGGAGTAGTCGATGATGACCTCCCCGTGCTTGCCCACCGGGTCGATCTGTTTCAGGCCGCCGTAGCGGCTGCCCATACCAGCAGCCATGACAACAAGGATCGGTTTCTTCATGATGCAGACTCCTTTCAGATTGTAAAACGGGCGGCGCCGGCGGGGCGGCCGCGGGTACCGTGTGACCGGTTCTCTCTGTCTCTCTGGTTACTATTCTACGAACTTCTCCCGGGAGGCGCAAGAGCAAAAACAGCCCCGTTCTTTGTACAAAAATCCGCTTTTGGGTTCATTCGTCCGCGCTTTTGGCCGCATCGGTCGCGGCCTGGTTCTGGGCCCGGCGGCGGTATTCGCTGGGCCCCACCCCCAATGCCTTTTTGAAGCTCTGGCTGAAATAGCTGGGGCTGGAAAATCCCAGCACCTGGCTGATCTGGCTGATGGAATGGTTGGTGGTGGCCAGCAGACGTTTGCTCTCGGTGATGCGCCGGGCGATCAGGTAGTTGATGGGGCTGCAGCCGATCTCCCGGTTGAAGGCGTGCACCAGGTAGTATTTGTTCATGTGGGTCAGCTCGGCGAGAAAATCCAGGGTGATGTTCTCGGTGAAATTCTCGTCGATGTACCGGCGGGCCTTGGCGCATTCATGGCCGGCCTTGCGCTGGCCGGATTTTTGCTCCACCTGCAAAATGTGGCGGCTCAGCTGGGCCAGCAATACCTCGGTCAGGCCCTGGCAGATGATCTCATGGCCCAGATCCGGGTGCTCCATCTCCCGCAGCAGGGTGCGCAGATAAAACAGGTAGTCCTCCCGGTCGGGCAGGTTGGTGAGCCGCACATACCGGGTCTCGTTCTGCCGCTCGTCCAGAAAATGCACCCCTTCCACCCCGATCACGATGTATTCCATCGGGCTGTCGGAAAAGCTGACCTCGGTGTGTTCCACCTGTGGGTTCACCAGCACCATGTCGTTGGGCCGCAGGGGAAACTGCTCGTTTTCCACCTGAAAAAATCCCGAACCGTTGAGTACATAGAACAACTCGGCGCAGTGGTGGGTGTGCAGCAGGCTGTGCCAGTCGCCGCCGTAGCGGCTGCGGGTCACATACAAAAGACTTACCGCGCTCTGCACCCGTACCCGGGGCGCAAAATCGTAACGGGCATTGCTCACAAAAACACCTCCTTTTTTTAGTAATCTTGCGGGTGGCTTTTCGCGCACGTATATATTGTATAATAAAGAAATTCTGCTATTAGTATACTGCGGCAAGGCAAAAGCCGCAAGAAGGCAGGCCGCGGGAATTGTCAAAAACCGAAAAAAAACGGCTCACAAAATTTTGCGAGGAATTTTGTGTAAGGATTACATGAAAAACAACAAAAGAGTTGCAATCATTTTTTACAAAACAACAAAGAGGCAATATTCCTAAAATAGTCAGCAACTATTTGTTTGTTTTGACACGGCAAACTTGTATACTTGTAAGTGTAAAGAGCGCCGCGCACACGGCGCCCGAAGATCGGACCGGCGGGGCGCCCCGCCGCTCTGCGTATGTGCCGCAAGGCACATACGCAGAGCGATCCGGACTGTCCGCCGGTGAGGATACAAATTTAAGGAGGAGAGCAAACAATGAAAAAGATTCTGGCAATCGTGCTGGTTCTGGCCATGGCTCTGAGCCTGGCGGCTTGCGGTGGCAACACCGGCAGCAGCGCGCCGGCCGGCGATTCTTCCACTGCCGGCGGCAGCACCGCCGCCGAGAGCATCACCTACTGGTCCACGTGGACCAGCGAGGAGCCCCAGGCCAAGGTCATCGCCGAGGCTGCCGCCGCTTTTGAAGAGAATACCGGCATCCACGTGAACATCGAGTGGAAGGGCCGCGACATCGCCACCATTCTGGCTGCGGCTCTGGACGGCGGCGAGGACATCGACGTGTTCGACGATGACTTCCAGCGTATGTCCAGCCCCACGCAGTTCGCTCCGTACTGCTACGACCTGGAAGAGATGGCCGCTGCTGTGGGTTATGACGACTTCGCCGTGGCTGCCCTGCCCACCGCGGTGCGCCGCTGGTCCGGCAGCCTGACCTGCATCCCCTACCAGCCCTACACCTCCGGCGTGTTCTTCACCATGAGCAGCTTTGAGAAGGCCGGTCTGGTGGATGAGAACGGCAACGCCATCGTTCCCACCACCTGGGACGAGTTCCTGACCACCTGCCAGGCTCTGAAGGGCGCCGGCTACACCGCTCTGGCGCAGGACGACGCCTACACCATGTACACATACGGCTTCCTGCTGGCCCGTCTGATCGGCCAGGAGGCTGTCTCCACCCTGGTCAAGGAAGGCGGCTGGGCCGCGAACGAGGCTGCCAAGCAGGCTGCCCAGGCCATCGTGGACCTGAAGGAGAACGGCTACCTGAGCAGCACCTCTCCCGACGCGTACCCCGCCGGTGAGAACGAGATCGGCTTCGGCACCGCTTCCATGGTCATCAACGCCTCCTGGGTTCCCAGCGAGATCACCAGCAACACCGACTGCAACGAAACCTGGGGCTTCTTCAACTTCCCCGACATGGGCGGCACCGATCCTGCCACCGTGGCCAACATCGGCGCCCAGGCGATGGCTGTGAACAAGAACAGCGCCAATCCCCAGGCTGCCTTTGACTTCATCATGTTCATCACCAGCGGCGAGTGGGACCAGACCATGGCTCTGGAGACCAGCAGCATCCCGGCCGACACCCGCAACACCGAGTGGCCCGAGATGATCGCCGGCGTGCGGGATGGCTTCAACGCCCAGACCGACGTGTACGACTGGAACATGGGCCTGAACGACAACGCGGACATTAAGGAGTCTCTGACTGCTTACCTGGCCCAGCTGTTCGAGGGCACCATGACCGCGCAGGAGTTCGTGGATTCCATGGACGCCCTGTACTAAGCGCATACCCAACCCTTTGGTATAAACCGGAATTGGGCATGGCGGCGGAAGAACCGCCGCCATGCCTTTCTTGTATCCATCGTGTAAGTGTGAAAAAGGGTGCACTGTTTCGTGAAACAAGACAAAAAAATGATCGTCACGTTCCTCACTCCGGCGGTGCTGTGCTTCTGCATCATGTTCCTGTATGAAAAAGAACAAGGAATACAAGGTCGCGGAACCCATCAACTGGAAAAAGGAAGCCAAGCTGCTGCCCGGCTACATCATTCTGATGCTCTGGGTCATCTTCACCATCGTGCTGCTGGTCTGGATCCTGGCGGCCAGCCTCTCCACCAGCCGCGACATCTACAGCGGCAACGTGTTCAGCTTTTCCACCGGCCTGCACTTTGAGAACTACGCCACCGCCTGGAGCACCCAGAACGTGTCGGTGTTCTTCTTGAACAGCATCCTGTACGCCGGCGTGGCCCTGGTGGGCATCCAGCTGATCAGCGCGCCCGCCGCTTATGTGCTCTCCCGCTTTGAGTTCAAGGGCAACAAGCTGTTCAAAAACTGCTTTGTGCTGGCCATGAGCATCCCCTCCATCATGATCGTGCTGCCGCTGTTCAGCCTGGCTACTCAGTGGCATCTGACCGGCACCCGCACCCTGCTGATCATCCTGTACATCTGCCTGAACATCCCGTTCACCACCACCTTTTTGCTGAACTTCTTCGGTTCTCTGAGCCGTACATACGAAGAAGCCGCCGCCATCGACGGCTGCAGCCCCATCCGCACCTTCTGGGTCATCATGCTGCCCCTGGCGCAGCCCGGCCTGGTCACCGTGGGCATCTTCAACTTCCTGGCGGTGTGGAACGAGTACTTCCTGGCCATGATCTTCGCCTCCTCCGACCGGCTGAAAAACGTGGGCATGGGCCTGTTCACCATGGTCCAGGCCATGACCAGCACCGGCAACATGGGCGGCCTGTTCGCGGCGGTCATCATCGTGTTCCTGCCTACCTTTATCATCTACCTGTTCCTGTCGGAAAAGATCATTGCCGGCATCACCGCCGGCGGCGTCAAGGGCTGATGGCCTTTGCCGCTGCGGTGCAAATCCTTTGTATTGTGTGAGACGGCCGGGCCCGCGGGCCCGGCGTATAGAGAAAAGAGGACCCAAAAACTATGTCGAATGAACTGAAAAAGGGCCGTGTGACCATCCCCACCGACCTGGATATAGTGCCCGAGACCCTGGAGATCCTGGACAAATGGGGCGCCGACGCCATCCGTGACTGCGACGGCACCGAGTTCCCCGCCGAACTGACCAAGACCGGCGCCAAGATCTACTCCACCTACTACACCACCCGCAAGGACAACG
>CASFJO010000025.1 GCA_949295035.1 uncultured Gemmiger sp. | reverse complement strand
CCTCGGCCGCCCCGTCCTCCTCGGCCGCCTTACGGCGGCTGGGGCGGCGGGCCGCGTCCTCCCCGCCCGCCCATGGGCGGCGGATTTGGCGGGTTCGGCGGCCGGTCGTCGGGTGGCGGCGGCTTCACCCGGGGCGGCGGCGCCGGCCGGTCCTCCTTCGGGGGCGGACGCTCCTTCGGCGGCGGGCGGTCTTCCCGGGGCGGCGGCTTTACCCGGGGCGGCGGCGCGGGCCGCGGGCGCTGATCCGGCCAATATGGGGGGAATGAAGCATTCCCCCCATACCCCCCGCGAAAAACACAACGATACCAGGGGCGCGCTGCTTTTCGGGCGGCGCGCCCCTGATTGTTGAGAAAAAACATGCGGGCCGAAATTTCGGCCCGCAGGATGGGGGTATGGGGGTCTTGGACCCCCATATTGGCCAAGAAAACGCGAATGTTGCGTTTGGTTGCGGGATTGCGAACCGGATGCGGTGGCGCTGCCCGCCCCGGATATGGTAGACTGGGCCCATCCCAATACAGGAGGTTTGCAGCGATATGACCATGGCGGAGAAAATTCTGGCCCTGCGAAAAAAGGCGGGCCTGTCCCAGGAAGAACTGGCGGACAAATTGGGGGTGTCCCGGCAGGCGGTCTCCCGGTGGGAGATGGGTTCGGCCTTCCCCGACGCGCCCAATATCCTGGGGCTGAGCCGGCTGTTCGGGGTGAGCACGGACTATCTTTTATACGACGAATGCGAGACGGCCCAGGCATCGCGGCCGGCCGGCGGAACGATCGAGAACGCGCCGGTATATCTGAACGCGGTCTTTGCGGGGGCGGTGACGCTCAGCGCCGGGGTG
Source organism: uncultured Gemmiger sp. (assembly GCA_949295035.1). Taxonomy (GTDB): domain Bacteria; phylum Bacillota; class Clostridia; order Oscillospirales; family Ruminococcaceae; genus Gemmiger_A. The sequence continues at coordinate 30,398 of CASFJO010000025.1, read as the reverse complement.
CTGGTGCTCCAGTTCATCAACGCGGCCTATTTTCAGTCGGATGTGCTCTGCCTGGCGGGGACGCTGCTCAGCGTCCTGGTGGCGGGCGGGTTCGAGGTGATCTGGCGGGTGCTGGGCCCGCAGGACCCGGCCGGCCGCGGCAAGCGGGCCCGGTTCTATGTGGCGGCTGTCTGGATGGGCGCGTACTTCCCGCTGCGGCTGGTGCTGGCCTGTGCCGCGCGCCTGTATCCCCGGCCCTATTCCAGCCTGGCGTTCAGCGGTCTGGTCCTGCTGGCCTGGGTGCTGGCGGGCTGCGGGACCATGGCGTATTTCTGGCGCGAGTTGAAATAACGGCGCGCAAAGCCTCTTTGCGTGACAAACCGCCCCGTTTCTGCTACTCTGAAAGCGAAAGGAGAGGTGCGGGATGCGGGATATCGGCAAAAACATCCGGGAGATGCGGGAGAGAAAACGGCTGACCCAGGACCAGCTGGCCCAGCGGCTCTTTGTCACCCGGCAGACCATCTCGAATTATGAGACCGGGCGCAGCCGCCCGGATATCGAAACGCTGCTCACTCTGGCCCTGGACGGTATGGGCCTGACCGCCGGCGCGGCGGGCCTTGTCACCGGCATCCCGCTGTATTGGCCCGCGGTCCGGCGGAGATTCCGGCTGCCGGCTTTGGCCCGGGGGCTCTGGTTCGTCGCCGGGGTGGCCTGGGAACTGCTGCGGCCCCGTGAGACGAAAAACACGCCATAAAAACCCGGCGGGAGGCATGGCCTCCCGCCGGGTTTCGCTTATTCCGTTTTCTCCGCCCGCCGGGCGCTGAACTCGCAGCCGCAGTAGTCCTGCCGGTACAGGCCGTACTCGGCGCTCAATTCCAGGCTGCGCTGGTAGCCGCCCCGCTTCTTGAAGTCGTTGGGCAGGTGCCGCACTCCGTATTGCTTTTCCAGTTCCCGGCCGATCTGATTGATCCGTTCCGCGTCCTTGTGGGGGCTGATGGACAGGGTGGTGCAGAACCAGTCAAAGCCATGCCCGGCGGCATAGCGGGCCGCCTGCTCCATCCGCAGCCGGTAGCACACCGTACACCGGCCGCCCCGCTCGGGTTCCGATTCCAGCCCCCGCGCCGCACCGTAAAATTCCGCGGGTGCGTAGGGCGGCGCCACCAGGCTCGCCCCGCAGCCGCATTCCTGCAAAAACCGGGCCAGTTCGTCCCGCCGGCGGTCGTGCTCGGCAGCGGGCCAGATATTCGGGTTATAGTAAAGCACCGTTACGGCAAACCGCGCGCACAGCCGTTCCAGCACCGCGCTGGAACAGGGCCCGCAGCAGGCGTGCAGCAGCAGCCGGGGCCGCGCGTCGGGCGGCAGCGCCGCCAGACGATCCTGCATCTCCCGGTCGTGATTGGGTTTGGGCTGCATGAAGATCCCCCTCCTTTTCCGATTTTACCATTGTACCACACTTTGTTTGCAAATGCTTTATAGTCGCAACACAAATTGCTCATATCTTGGGTGTATTCTATAACCATCGGAAACGAAAACGCCGCCGAAGCAGCGAATCATACTCCGGCCGCCGCGGGGGAATACTCCCGCAAAAGGCTTCACTGATCCCCGCCCATGCCAGACCCCATCCGGGGCCGGGCGGGTCAGACCAACGCGCCTCCTCCAAGTGGGGAGTTTATATAGATGAGACGAATTGAACGATCCATTTTCTGTCCGTATGATCCCAAAGATCCCAGAGAAAGCCCGCCGGTCCCCCGGCGGGCTTTCTCTGCCCTGCGCGTTGAGCCTTTGCCGTGAAAATGCGGGGAAAGGGCTTGCACGGCGGCGGGGGGCGGGGTATAATATTTTTTGTATGCGCGGGCATTGCGGCCGCGCCGTCAGGAGGACCGACCATGGAACAGCAGCAGATCGCACGCATCAACGAACTGGCCCGTAAAAGCCGTACCCCGGAGGGGCTTACCGACGAGGAAAAGGTCGAACAGGCGGCGCTTCGGCAGGCGTATCTGCAGGCGGTGAAGGGAAGCCTTGTCAGCCAGCTGGAAAATACCACCATTGTGGAACCGGACGGTACCCGCCATCCGCTGCGCCGCCGCACCCGCGGCTGAAGCGTATCCTCCCCGCCGGCGGCGGGGCGCTTTTTTGCGGCAAAGCGCTTGCAATCCCGCGCCGCGGGAGAGTTTACTAAAACTTGTTCGTGAATCCACCCGCCGTTCCCGCCGCAGGGGGCGGCCCGCCAAATGAAGAGGGGGAAACAATATGCTTACAGCCATCACCGGCATCAACTGGGGCGACGAGGGCAAGGGCCGCATGGTGGACCTGCTCAGCCAGGAATACGACATCGTGGTGCGCTATCAGGGCGGCAACAACGCCGGGCACACGGTGGTCAATCCCCGGGGCAAGTTCATCCTGAACCTGCTGCCGTCCGGCATTCTGCGCCCGGAGGTCGTCTGCGTTATGGGCAACGGCATGGTCATCGACCCGGCCCACCTGGAAAAGGAGATCGCTTCTCTGCGGGAAAAAGGCGTGGAGATCGACCCGGCCCATCTGCGCATCAGTGACCGGGCCACCATCTGCATGCCCTACCATGTGCTGCAGGACGGCCTGGAAGAGGATCGGCTGGGCGCGGCCAAGTTTGGCAGCACCCGCCGGGGCATCGCCTATGTGTATGGCGACAAGTACATGAAAAAGACCCTGCGGATGGGCGATCTGCTGCACCTGGACGCCGCCTTGAAGAACCGGCTGGCCACCATTGTGGAATGGAAGAGCGCCGAACTGGTGGGCATGTATGGGGTGGAACCCCTCCAGCTGGAGCAGATCTGGGGCCAGCTGCAGCACTTTGCCCGGGTGTTCGCTCCTTATATCTGTGACGCGGGCGCCTATCTGGCCAAGGCCGACGATGAGGGCAAAAAGATCCTGTTCGAGGCCCAGCTGGGCGCGCTGCGGGATATTGATTTCGGCATCTATCCGTATACCAGTTCCTCCAACGTGATCGGTGCCTACGCCCCCATCGGCGCGGGCATCCCCGGCCACAAGCTGGATAAATCCATCGGCATCATGAAGGCGTATTCCTCCTGCGTGGGCGAAGGGCCCTTCACCGCCGAACTGGCCATGACGGAGGAAGAAAAGAACAAGCTGCGGGAGGCCGGTCACGAGTACGGCGCGGCCACCGGCCGTCCCCGCCGGGTGGGCCCCTTCGACGCGGTGGCCAGCCGATACGGGGTGTATTGCCAGGGCGCGGACGAACTGGCCCTGACCCTGCTGGATGTGCTGGATTATATGGAGCAGATCCCGGTGGTGGCCGCCTATGAGGTGCGGGGCCAGCGCACCGACCGGTTCCCCATGGGCGAGGCGCTGGACAGCGCCAGGCCGGTGGTGGAATATCTGCCCGGCTGGCACTGTGATATCTCCGGCTGCCGCAGCTGGGATGAACTGCCCCAGCAGGCCCGGGACTATGTGCTCTGGGTGGAAAAGGCGGTGGGCTGCCGGGTGGCTTACATCTCGGTGGGCGCCGACCGGGACGCCTGCATCCGCCGCTGATCCCTTTTGCGTTTTGCGCGGTTTCGGCCGCCGGCCTGTGCCGGCGGCTTTTCCCGTTCCGCAGCGCCGCTTCCCGGGCAAAATTTGCCCGGCCCGGTGGCGCGGCGGGGCGGTATATGGTATAATAGAAACGGTTTTTTTGCTGCATCGGAAAAGACCTGCACAAAGTGAGGCGTTTTTCTGTGACCGATCTGTTGATCCGGCTCTTTATCCGGGACCCGGAAAATACCCGCAGCGAGGCTGTGCGCACCGCCTACGGCAATCTGGCCGGGCTGGTGGGCATCGTCTGCAACCTGCTGCTCTGCGCCGGCAAATTCACCGCGGGCCTTTTGTTCGGCAGCCTGGCCGTCACCGCCGACGCGGTCAACAACCTGTCCGACGCGTCCTCCAACGTGATCAGCCTGCTGGGCTTCCGGCTGGGCAGCCGCCCGGCCGACAAGGAGCATCCCTTCGGCCACGCCCGGTACGAGTACCTGGCCGGGCTGGGGGTGGCGGTGATGATCCTGCTCATCGGGGTGGAGCTGGCCAAGAGCAGCGTCTCCAAGATCCTGCACCCCGAGCCGGTGGAGTTCGGCCTGCTGACCCTCTGCGTGCTGGTGGCCTCCATCCTCATCAAGTTGTGGATGAGCCTTTTTAACGCCCGGATCGGGCGCAAGATCCAGTCCTCCACCCTGGTCGCCACCGCGGCCGACAGCCGCAACGACGTGATCAGCACCGCCGCGGTGCTGGCCGCCGGCGTGCTGGAGCGGTTCACCGGCCTGCCGGTGGACGGCTGGATGGGCCTGGGGGTGGCGGTGTTTATCCTGTACAGCGGGGTGGGCATCATCCAGGAGACCCTGTCTCCCCTGCTGGGCGAGGCGCCGGACGAGGCGCTGGTACAGCATATCCACGACACGGCCATGAGCTACCCCGGCGTGCTGGGGGTGCATGACCTGATGGTGCACGACTACGGCCCCGGCCGCCGGTTCGCCAGCATGCACGTGGAGATGGCCGCCGAGGGGGACGTGATGGCCAGCCATGACCTGATCGACAACATCGAGCGGGATTTTCTGGAAAAGGACCACATCAACGTGGTGATCCACTTTGACCCGATCGTCACCAGCGACGAGGCGGTGGGAGACTTCCGGCACTGGCTGGCTGAACAGGTGGCTGAGATCGACCCGGCGCTTACCATCCACGATCTGCGGATGGTGCCGGGCACCACCCATACCAACGTGATCTTTGACTGTGTGGCTCCACCCCAGTTCCGCATGAGCGAGGCCCAGCTGTGCCAGACCATCAAGGAACAGGTGGCGCGGCAGTATCCCGACTACCGCTGTGTGATCACGGTGGAACACGGCTTTGCCGCCATTCCCCACACGGCGGAACCCTGAGCACCCCCCGCGGCCGGGCGGCCGCGATACTATACCAAGAAAGGCGAGGCGATCCCCATGGAAAAGATCCGAATGACCACCCCCCTGGTGGAGATGGACGGCGACGAGATGACCCGCGTGCTCTGGAAGATGATCAAGGAAGAACTTCTGGAACCGTTCGTGGAACTGAACTGCGAATACTATGACCTGGGCCTGCCCAACCGGGACGCCACCGGCGACCAGGTGACCATGGACGCGGCCCTGGCCAACAAAAAATACGGCGTTGCGGTCAAGTGCGCCACCATCACCCCCAACGCCCAGCGGGTGGAGGAGTACAAGCTGCACGAGATGTGGAAGAGCCCCAACGGCACCATCCGCGCCGTGCTGGACGGCACCGTTTTCCGCACCCCTATCGTCATCAGCTGCATCAAACCGGTGGTCAAGAACTGGAAAAAGCCCATCACCATCGCCCGCCACGCCTATGGAGACGTGTACAAGGGCACCGAACTGCGGGTGCCCGGCCCCGGCAAGGCGGAACTGGTCTACACCGCCGCCGACGGCACCGAGACCCGGCTGCCGGTCTATGACTTTGAGTGCCCGGGCGTGCTGCAGGCCCAGTACAACAAGGACACCTCCATCGCCAGCTTTGCCCGCAGCTGCTTCAACTTCGCCCTGGACGCCAGGCAGGACCTGTGGTTCGCCACCAAGGACACCATCAGCAAAAAATACGACCATACCTTCAAGGATATCTTCCAGGAGATCTACGACGCCGAGTACAAGGCCAGGTTCGAGGCCGCCGGCATCGAGTACTTCTATACCCTGATCGACGACGCGGTGGCCCGGGTCATCCGCAGCGAGGGCGGCTTCATCTGGGCCTGCAAGAACTACGACGGCGACGTGATGAGCGACATGGTCTCCACCGCCTTCGGCAGCCTGGCCATGATGACCAGCGTGCTGGTCAGCCCGGACGGCTGCTATGAGTACGAGGCCGCCCACGGAACCGTCACCCGCCATTACTACCGCTACCTGAAGGGCGAGACCACCAGCACCAACCCGATGGCCACCATCTTCGCCTGGACCGGCGCGCTGCGCAAGCGGGGCGAACTGGACGGCAACGCCGCCCTGATGACCTTTGCCGACAAGCTGGAGGCCGCCTGCCTGACCACCCTGGAGAAGGGGATCATGACCAAGGACCTGTGCGGCCTGGCCGAGGGCATCACCCCCACCCCCGTGGACAGCCTGGGCTTTATCCGCGCCATCCGCGCCGAGCTGGAAACCAGCCTGTCCTGACCCGCCGCCCGTTCCGCCGCGTCCTTTCCGCAGAAAGGGCGCGGCGTTTTTTATGTCCGAAAGCTGTATGCGCTTGCGGCAGGTGGGAAAACATGATATAGTATATCTGTATCGTTATGCCCGGAAGGAGAGCAGCCATGGCCCGTATCAGCGCCTGCATCGTCAGCTACGGCGGCTTCGAGGAGGTCTGCGCCGCAGTGCGCAGCATCCTGGAGTTTTGCGGCGGGCCGGACTTTTGCCTTTATTTGGTGGATAACGCCAGCCCCGACGGAACCGGCGAACGGCTGGCCGCGGAGGATTTCGGCCCCTGCGTGCAGGTGATCCGCCTGCCGGAAAACGTGGGCTTCGGCGCCGGACACAACACGGTGCTGCCGCTTCTGACCAGCGACTACCATTTTGTCGTCAATCCGGATATCACCCTGCGCGAACCGGTGATGGCGGATATCTGCGCCTGGCTGCAGGCGCATCCCGAGGCGGTCATGGCTACCCCGCGGATGTTCTTCCCGGACGGGCGGGAACAGATCCTGCCCAAGCGCAAACCCAACCTGCTGGGCCTGCTGGCGCGGCAGGGGGTGCCGGGGCTGAAACGGTTCGGCGACCGGTACGCCATGCTGGATGAGGACCTGTCCAAACCCACCCCCATCGAGTTCTGCACCGGCAGTTTTTTCTGCATCCGCACCGAGGTGTTCCGGCATATCGGCGGCTTTGACGAGGGCTACTTCATGTATGTGGAGGACGCCGACATCACCCAGAAGGCCCGTCGGGAAGGGCTGGTGTATTTCCTGCCGCAGTTTTCCGCCTGCCACGCCTGGCATCGGGCGCCCGGCCGCCGGCTGGGTCCCTTTATGCGCCAGCTGCGCAGTATGGGCCGGTATTTTCGCAAATGGGGGTTCCGGCTGTGGTGAGCCCCGCGTCTGAATTTTGTATACAGCGGTCTGTGGCTCCGCTTTGTGTCAAGCCGCGACATTCTTGCCCCGGCCCCTGTGCGGCCGCGCGCGTAAAGGAGAAACGGTATGAAAGGTATCATTCTCGCCGGCGGAGCCGGCACACGGCTTTATCCGCTCACCCTGGTCACATCCAAGCAGCTGCTTCCGGTGTATGACAAGCCCATGATCTACTATCCGCTGTCCACCCTGATGCTGGCGGGTATCCAGGACATCCTGATCATCTCCACTCCGGAGGACACCCCCCGCTTTGAGCATCTGCTGGGGGATGGCCGCCAGTTCGGGGTGCGTCTGTCCTACAAGGTGCAGCCCAGTCCGGACGGCCTGGCCCAGGCGTTTTTGCTCGGCGAGGAGTTCATCGGCAATGACTGCTGCGCCATGATCCTGGGGGACAATATCTTCTACGGCAACGGCTTTTCCCGCATCCTGAAGGCCGCGGTAGCCAACGCGGAGAAGAGCGGCCGCGCCACCGTGTTCGGCTATTATGTGAACGACCCGGAGCGGTTCGGCATCGTGGAGTTTGACAAGGATGGCCGGGTCATCAGCGTGGAGGAAAAGCCCGCGCAGCCCAAAAGCAACTACGCCATCACCGGGCTGTATTTCTACGACAATCGGGTCAGCGCCCAGGCAAAGCGGGTAAAACCCAGCGCCCGGGGCGAGCTGGAGATCACCACCCTGAACGCACTTTATTTGGAGGAAGGCAAGCTGGACGTGCAGCTGCTGGGGCGGGGCTTTGCCTGGCTGGACACCGGCACCATGGACAGCCTGGTGGACGCCGCCGACTTTGTGTGCATGGTGGAAAAGCGCCAGGGCATCAAGATCAGCGCCCCCGAGGAGATCGCCTACAAAAACGGCTGGATCAGCCGCCAGGAGCTGCTGGAGAGCGCGGCCCGCTACGGCAAGAGCCCCTATGGCGACCATCTGAAGCGGGTGGCGGAGGATAAACTGCGCTATTGATTCTAGGGAGGAAAACGCCATGAAGATCCTGATCACCGGCTGCGGCGGGCAGCTGGGCACCGAGCTGCAGGCCCAGCTGCGCCGGGGCGAGAGCGAGCTGGGCCCCATCCCCGACCGGCTGCGGAACGCCACCGTTCTGCCGGTGGATGTGGACCAGCTGGACATCACCGACCGGGCGGAGGTCATCAACTTTGTGCGCCGCCACCAGCCGGACACCATCATCAACTGCGCGGCCTTCACCAACGTGGACGGCTGCGAGAGCAGCAAGGACGCGGCTTTCAAGGTCAACGCCCTGGGGCCCCGCAACCTGGCCATCGCCGCCGACAAGATCAACGCCCGGCTGATCCACGTATCCACCGATTATGTGTTCAGCGGCGAGGGGGACACCCCCCTGGACGAGTGCGATCTGCCCGATCCCCGCAGCGCCTATGGCACCACCAAGCTGTTGGGCGAACAGTATGTACAGCGGTTCTGCCGCCGGCACTTCATCGTGCGCACCGCCTGGCTCTACGGCTACAACGGCAAGAACTTTGTCAAGGCCATGGTGAACGCGGGCAAAAAGCTCGGCAAACTCACGGTGGTCAACGACCAGTTGGGCAACCCCACCAACGCGGTGGACCTGGCCCATCACATCCTGAAGCTGGCGGTGAGCCACGAGTACGGCACCTACCACTGCACCGGCAACGGCATCTGCAGTTGGTACGATTTTGCCGCCGAGATCATCCGGCTGGCCGGGGTGGAGGCGGCCGTCTCCCCCTGTACCACCGCCGAGTACGCCGCCGCCCACCCGGAATCCGCTTCCCGCCCCGCCTGGAGCGCGCTGGACAACCGGATGCTGCGCTGCACCGTGGGGGACGAGATGCGCCCCTGGCAGCAGGCCCTGGCCGCCTATTTTGCCCACTGGGACGGCGAAAACGGAACGAAATAAGAGAGGATGCAGCAAACTATGAAGACCTATCTCATCACCGGCTGCGCCGGTTTTATCGGCTCCAACTTTGTTTACTATATGTTGAACAAGCATGATGATATCCGCCTTGTAAATCTGGACAAGCTGACCTACGCCGGCAATCTGGAAAATCTGAAAGGGGTGGAGGGAGATCCCCGCCACATCTTCGTGCAGGGGGATATCTGCGACAAGGAACTGGTCAGCGGGCTGTTTGCCCGGTATGATTTCGACTATGTGATCAACTTTGCCGCCGAGAGCCATGTGGACCGCAGCATCTCCAATCCCGAGATCTTTGTGCAGACCAACGTGCTGGGCACCGTGAACCTGCTGCAGTGCGCCAAGGAGGCCTGGTACAAGGACGGCGCCTGGGCCGCGGGCAAAAAATACCTGCAGGTGTCCACCGACGAGGTGTACGGCAGCCTGGGCGCCGAGGGCTATTTTACCGAGACCACCCCGCTGTGTCCCCACAGCCCCTACTCCGCCAGCAAGACCAGCGCGGACATGTTCGTGATGGCCTTCCATGACACCTACGGCATGCCGGTGAACATCACCCGCTGCTCCAACAACTACGGCCCGTACCAGTTCCCGGAGAAGCTGATCCCGCTGATGATCCACAACGTGAAGAACCACAAGCAGCTGCCGGTCTACGGCGACGGCATGAACGTGCGGGACTGGCTGTATGTGGAGGATCACTGCAAGGCCATCGACATGGTGGCCGAAGGCGGCCGGGACGGCGAGGTGTACAATGTGGGCGGCCACAACGAGCGGCCCAACATCTTTATCGTCAAGACCATCATCGCCCAGCTGCATGATCGTTTGCAGGACGAGGCCATCAACGAGACCCTCATCAAATATGTGGCGGACCGGCTGGGCCATGACCGCCGCTACGGCATCGACCCCACCAAGATCAAGAATGAACTGGGCTGGTATCCCGAGACCACCTTTGAGGTGGGCATCGTCAAGACCATCGATTGGTATCTGGCCAATGAAGAATGGATGGACCACGTCACCAGCGGCAACTACCAGAAATACTACGAGGAAATGTACAAGAACCGCTGAGCGGATTTCCGCCGGCGCAGAGCATCCCGCGCGGGGGCTTTGCGCCGGTTTTTGTATTGTGTGAGATAGTTGGCGTTTCCGCCGCATATAGTTTCCTGACAGCCTGCCCTGCGCGGGAAAAAGAGGAGGATGCGGATGAAACGTGGAATGCGGACCGCCGGCGCGGCCGTATGTCTGGCGGTCCTGGCGGCGCTGGTCGTGCCGCGGGCGCTGGCGGCCGGCGAGGTGGCCATCGACGCGGCCAACTTTCCCGACCCGGTGTTCCGGGCCTATGTGGAAACGCTGGATACCGACAACAACGGAGAATTGAGTCAGGCCGAACGGGACGCGGTGACCCGGATCGATCTGCGCAACAAGGGCCTGACCAGCCTGCAGGGGATCGGGTTCTTTCCCAACCTGACGCAGCTGCTTTGCAACACCAATTCCCTCACAGAACTGGATGTGAGCGGCAATCCCAAACTTGCCGGGTTGTTCTGCAACGAGAACCAGATCGGCAGCCTGGACCTGAGCCACAATCCGGAACTGACCGCTCTGCACTGCTACAGCAACCGGATCACCGAACTGGACCTGTCCGCCAACCCGCTCTTGACCGAACTGGCCTGCGGGGACGACTCGCTGCGGGTGCTGGATCTGCGCGGAAACCCGGAGCTGCGCCAGCTGTCCTATCTGGGCGGGCGGCTCACCACCCTGGATACCTCCGGCAACCCGAAGCTGGAGTATCTGTGGTGTGCCGTGACCAGCCTGGAAAACCTGGATCTGAGCCGGAATCCCGCCCTGGTGACCCTGGGCTGTGACAGCAACAACCTGACGGTGCTGGACCTGACCGGCAACCCCGCCCTGCAGTATGTGGAACTGCGCAACAATCGGCTGGTGTCGGTGGAACTGGGCAGCGCCGCCCCCGCTCAGAGCAGCAGCCGCCAGCAGCGGCCGGTCACCATTACCCTGGAGCCCGGGGCCGACAGTTTTGATATGGCCGCGCTGGACCCGCTGTTCAGCGCGGTGCATGTGCGGGATCTGAGCGGCGCCTACGCGGACGGTTCGGTGTTCAGCGGGCTGTATCCCGGCGACACGGTGCGGTACGCGTACAGCTGGCCCACCGTTACCATCGACTGCGAGCTGTTGGTGGAGGGCCGCAACGACTGGCTGGACGGCCCTTCCATGGCCGACTGGACCGAGGGGCAGACCCCTTCCGAGCCGGTGGCCGTGCCGGGCTGGGGCACACCGGAATTTTTCTACGGCGCCTCGCCGGGCGGCCCCTTCAGCGATCAGAGACCCGTCACCGCCGGGCAGTGGTATCTGCAGGTACGGGTACCGGCCGGCAACGGCTACAACGGCCTGGAAACGGTGGTGCCGTTCCGCATCCTGGCCGCGCCGGCGCCCACGCCCACGACGACCCCCGTGCCCTCCGCGTCGCCTGCCGCCACGCCTTCGGCTTCTCCTACCGCCAAACCCTCGGCCCCGCCGACCCAAACGCCCGTTCCCTCGCCCACCGCCACGCCCTCCGCGTCGCCGGGCGCAACGCCTTCGGCTCCTCCTGCCGAGCCCTCGGCCTCGCCGGCCCGAACGCCCACCCCTTCGCCCACCGCCGCGCCTGCCGCCACGCCGGGCGGCCAGCCGTCGCCCGGCCCGTCCTCCGGGCCGGCAACTACCCCGATCCCGCCGCAAAGCGCGCCCCAGACCGGCGACGGGTCGCTCCTCGCCGTCTGGCTGCTCGCCGGTTCATTGGCCGTACTGGGGATCGCCGGGTATCGCCGGGCCCGTCATAGCCGCTGACCGGTCTTTTGCCCGGAGCCTCGCGCGCGAGGCTCCGGGTTTGTCGCTTTGCGCCGGGCGGTGAATCTGGTATAATGGGGGTGACCAATAAAAAGGAGGAAACGCCATGGGCGCTGTGATCCTGATCGCCGAGGATGACGCGGACATCCGGGGGCTGCTGCGGCTGTATCTGGAGGGGGAAGGTCTGCGGGTGCTGGAGGCGGCCGACGGCCAGACCGCGCTGGACCTGGCCCGGGCCGAATCCCCGGATCTGGCCATTCTGGACGTGATGATGCCAAATCTGAACGGATACGAGGTGACCCGGGCGCTGCGGCAGTACAGCGATATCCCGATCCTGATCCTCTCCGCCAAAAGCCAGGACAACGATAAGATCCTGGGGCTCAACCTGGGGGCGGATGACTACGTGACCAAGCCCTTCAATCCGGTGGAGATCGTGGCCCGGGTCAAGGCCCAGCTGCGCCGGGCCGCCCGCGCCGGCGGCGAGGTGCTGCGCGCGGGAGAACTGGCGCTGGACCTGGCCTCCATGCAGCTGGAAAAGGCCGGCGCGCCCATCCCGCTCACCCCGATGGAGTACAAGATCCTGGCCATTTTGATGCGCTCGCCCGGGCGCATCTTCACCAAGGTGCAGTTGTATGAAGGGGCCGCGGGGGAATATTTTGAAGGGGATGACAACACCATAATGGTGCATATCTCCAAACTGCGGGACAAGATCGAGGACGACCCCAAAAATCCCCGCTACATCCGAACGGTAAGGGGGCTCGGGTACCGGTTTGAAAAATGAACGCCCTGCCGGCAGCCTGTTCGGCCTGCTGACCCGGCAGTATCTGTTGTTCTCACTTACCCTGCTGCTGCTGGCGGCGGCGGTGTTCGGGCTGTGGAACAGCCTGATGAACCGTTTGTACCTGCCTGCCGACTGGGACGCGCTGCTGGCCGATCCGGCGCTGGTCCGGGGCCGGTACGAGGGGCTGCGCCGCTATCTGAATGAAGACGCCGATCTTGCGGTATATGACGGCGCCGGCGCGCTGGTCTGGGCCACGGCGGCGGACTTTGACCCGGCGCTGACAGCTTCCGAACTGGCCTGCGTACCGCTTTGGGGCGAGGGCGGCCAGATCGACGCCTATTCCCTGAATGGCCGGGAGGGTGAGGCCCGCTATCTGCTGGTGTCCCACAGTTGGAACGCCGCGGGGGAGGAGGTGACCCGCACCGCCGTGCTGGACGGGACATACCAGGTGATCCTGGGAGGTCTGGCGGACGGAAAGGCCGCCTATACGCCCTCGGAATACGCCTATCTCACCGGCAGCCGGTTTGCCGGCCACTATTTGTACCGGGCCCTGTTTGCCGACGGCCAGGGAGAGGAGCACACCCTGCTGCTGCGGGAAACGGCGATCACCGACGCGGCCTATCAGCGGGCCTACCGGCGCAGCGGGCTGATCTGGCTGCTGTTTGTGCCGCTGTATCTGGCGGCGGTGGGGCTGTTCATCTGGCGGCTGCGGCGGCGGATCGCCCGCCCGCTGCAGACCCTGAACGCCGCGGTGGAGGCCCAGGCGGAGGGCCGGAATGTGCGGGTGGGGGATTGCGGCGGCCCCCGGGAGATCCGGCGCATCGGGGAGAGTTTTGACCGTTTTGCCGATCTTCTCGCCGCCAGCGAGGCCGAGCGCCGCCGCCTGGACGAAGGCCGCCAAAAGCTGATCGCGGATATCTCCCACGATATCAAAACGCCGGTCACCGTGATCTCGGGCACCATCGACGCCATCTGCGACGGCAAGGTGCCCCCCGCCGAGCAGGAGCGGTATCTGCGGATGATCCAGCGCAAAGCGGCTTCCCTGGCCGAACTGGCAGGGGCTTTCCACGAATACAGCAAGGTGGAGCATCCCCGTTTTGTGCTGCACACCCGGCGGCTGGATCTGTGCGAGTTTTTGCGCGCCTACCTGGCCGCCAAATACGACGAGATCGACCTGGCCGGTTTCTCGCTGGAGCCCAATATCCCCGAGACCCCGGCCTGGTGCCGGGTGGATGCCCTGCAGATGCGCCGTGTGCTGGACAACCTGCTGGCCAACGCGCTGCGGTACAACCGGCTGGGCACCATACTCTATGTAGACCTGGAAGCCGGGGAGGCGGCGGTGACCGTCCGGGTGGCGGACAATGGCGACGGCATCCCGCAGGAACGCCGCCGCCGCATCTTTGAGCCTTTTGTTACCGGCAGCGATTCCCGCACCGGTTCCGGAAGCGGGCTGGGACTGTCCATCACACGCCGCATTCTGGAAAAACACGGCGGTTCCATCGCCCTGAATCCACGCCCCGCGCCCGGCCGTACCACCGAGTTCGTGCTCACCCTGCCGCCCGACCTGAGCGGAGACTGAACCAAAAAGCGGACGCGCTTGCCTGGCAGAGCAAGCGCGTCCGCTTTATGTGCGCCACAGTGAGGGTTACCGGGCGCTGTATGTGAAAAGGGCCGGCGGGCGTGGGGGGGAGAGGGACCGGCCGGGGCGAGAGGAGTGGCCCCGTATTGCCGGACAACCGCCATGAGGGAAGGGCGGAAACGCCCACGCGGCCCTTTCAGCAAAAATTCAGTCGCTTTTGATGGCTTCCAGAGCGGGGATGCGCACCGCCTTGTCGGCGGGATAGTAGCCGGACCCCAGGCCGATGAGCACCGAAAATACGATGGCGAAGGCCAGCAGCCACAGCGGGGTCACGCAGACCCGGGTGGCGCCTTCCCCGCCCAGCAGGGCCAGGCGGAAATTGTCCGGCGTGGGGCCGCCCATGGCCGCCAGATTCGCGATCAGCGCCGCGATCCAGCTGATGACGCAGCTCACCACCCCGCCCATCAGGCCGATAACGCCGGCTTCCGCCAGAAACAGCTGACGGATATCCCGCACATAGCAGCCCAGCGCTTTCATAACGCCGATCTCCTTGGTGCGCTCCGAGATGGACATGATCATGGTATTGGTGATGCCGATGGCGGCCACCACCAGCGAGATCGCGCCCAGCCCGCCCAGCATCATCTGCTTGCGGCGGGCTTCCTCCTCCATGGGCTTGCGGATGCTCTCCATGGATTCGGTGGCGCAGCCCAGCGCCTTGATCTGCTTTTCCAGATCGGCCACCTGGTTGAGGCTGCGGGCCTTGACCAGGATGGACTGGTAGGGGGAGGCCCCTTTCTTGACCGTGTGCAGCTTTTCCGCCAGCGCCTTCAGATCCTTCAGGTCCAGAATGATCCCTTCGCTGGTCTCGCTGCCCTTGGAGTAGTCCTCCTTGGCCAGCGCCACCGGATGCAGCACCAGGGTCGCCTTGTAATCGCCGTTGGCCAGTTCCAGGGTCAGCTTCTCCTTGAGAGGGTCAAAGTAAGCGGGAGGCGGGTCGGTCAGCTGGCCGTTCTCGTCCCAGCCGCCGCTCCACCGGTCCACCGTGTTGGCCCCGTCGGGGCGCAGGGTATCCCGGAAATTGTAGGCCGCGTACTGGCCCACGATCACATCGCCGGTTTTGGCGATCGGCCCGCCTTCCAGCATCCGGAACCCCATGGGCTCCAGCTGGGCGGCGTCCATGCCCACCACCGGCACCCAGTCGGCTACGTACCGGTTGGCCGACCCGGCGGTCAGCCGCACCGTATCCACCTCCAGGCTCTGGCGGGGCATCACCGCCTCCACGCCGTTCAGCCCGTTCAGCCGCCGTACCAGCGCGTCATCCAGTTTTACCTTGCCGTGCCCGCCTTGAGGCGCGGTCACGGTGATGATGGTCAGATCGCCCAGCTGGGCCAGCAGCTTGTCCTGGGCTTCCTTCATGCCGATGCCCAGCGATACCATGATCACGATGGAACAGCCGCCGATCACTACCCCCAGCACCGTGAGAAAGGTGCGGGAGCGCTTGCGCAGCAGATTCTGCAAACACAGCCGGAACAGGTCCTGTTTGCGCATGGATCATTCCTCCCCGCTGCCGGCGTCGTCCTGCCAGGTCCAGTTCTCGCCTCCCGGCAGGGCGGTTTCGGCCTTGCGCTTGCGCAGCCGCAGCACCAGCACCACCGCGGCGGCGGCCGCCGCCAGGGCGATGGGGATGGCCGGCAGCCAGGCGGGCGGGCCGGCCGGTTCCGCCGGCTCCTCCTCCGGGAAATCCAATTCGGGCGCGGACTCCTCCACCTGCAGGGTCAGGGGAAATTCCTTGGTCTGGGTCTGCAGATCGGCGTCCTCGTAGGTGATCTTGACGGTCAGTTTGAGTTCTCCCGCTTCTTCGGGGGTAAAGGCAAAGCCGATGTTGCCGGAGGAACCGGCGGTCACGTTGCCCAAATACTGCACGCTGGCGGGGGATTCAAATCCCTTGCCCACCAAACTGGCCTCCAGATTGCCGATGTCCGCCCGGCCCTTGTTCACATAGGACAGGGTGATCTCGCTCTCACTGCCAGCCTGGGGCGCGCCCGACGACACCGGTGCGTTGACCTGGAACCGGTCCGGCTGGGAAACCGGCACCGACAGGCGGATGTCGGTGGTCACGGGGGTGCGCTTGCCGCCATCCACATACTCGTACTTGAAGTTCACCGTGATGCCCTGGGCGCCGCTTTTGCAGGCGGGCACCGCCTGCATGGGCAGCTTTTGGGTCTGGGTCTTGCCGGGGGCCAGTTCCTTGTAATGGGCGGTGTTGGTACCGCCGCTCACCGTGAAGCACTCGCCCCCGTCCACAGTGGCCACGATGTTTTCCACCCGGGTGGTGCCGGTGTTCTGAAAGGTGAACGCCAGCGGGAAATCCCCGCCCGCCTGTACCGGTTTTCCGCCGTAATCAAACTGGCTCACCACCAGGTTCGGCACCGGGGCCTCGGCGGAGGCGGCGGCCGCCGCTTTGGCGGGGATATTCAGCTTGTCGCCGGCGCTGCCGGCCGTGGGGGTACCGGCGCTGTCGTAGGTGTAGCGCAGGTCCACGCTCAGGCTTTGGGCCGCGGAGGTGATCTCCTTCGCGCCCTGCAGCCGGATGGTGATGCTGCCGGTCTTGCCAGGGGCGATGTCCGGCACAGGGAAGGTGGAGGTGGGGTCCAGCAGACTCAGTCCCTCGGAGGGGGCGATGGTGGCTGCCGCCCCGGTCACCGTCACCGAGCCGGTGTTCTTGAAGGTTATGGCCAGCTGAAAGATCTCATTGGGAGAGATCGGACTGGAGATCTCCGAGCGGCCGATCAGCACCAGGGGCGCCGCGGCGGCGGGCCGGGCGGCCACCGGAATGGTCAGCCGGTCGGTGGCGGAACCGCTCTGGGCCGCGGCTTCCTCGCCCCAGGTGTACCGCAGTTCCACGGTCAGGATCTGGACGCCGGAGGCGCTGTCCGCCGCCCGCAGCTTGACAGGCAGGCTGCCGACGCCGCCGGCGGGGATGTCATCCAGAAGAAAACTGGAAGCGCCGCCGGTCAGCACGATGCCGTCGGAAGGGGTGAACGCCGCCACGGGCTTGTGCAGCGGCGTGTCGCCCAGGTTGCGGAAGGAAACGGTGATCTCGGTCTCCTGGCCGGCGGGCAGGTCGGCCATTTCGCTGCGGGAGATCAGCACCGCCGGCGCGACCGGCACGGGGGTAGGGGCCGGCGTCTCGGCGGGGGCGGGGGTCTGGGCCTCCCCCGCTGCGGGGGCCGGCGGCGTCTGGGCCGCGGGCGCCTGGGGCGGTTCGGCCTGAACGGCAGGGGGGCTGGCGGGCGATTCGCTGTCGGCCAGGGCGGCCATGGGCAGGACGGTCAGCGCCAGCGCCGCCGCGAAAGCGGCCGCCGCGCGCCGCAGAACGATCTGTTTCATTGCAGTTCTCTCCTTTTGGTCGTCTCGTCCCGCACGATCTCCCCGTCGATCAGGGTCACGATGCGGTCGGCATATTGGGCCATCTCCGGGTCGTGGGTGACCAGCACGATGGTCTGATGAAAATCCCGTGCGAAGCCGCAGATCATCTCCATGACCTCCACGGTGGTTTTGGAATCCAGGTTGCCGGTGGGTTCGTCGGCAAACACCACGTCCGGCCTTGCCAGAAAGGCCCGGGCGATACCCGTCCGCTGCTGCTGGCCGCCGGACATCTGGGCCGGGTAGTGGTCCAGCCGGTGGGCCAGCCCCACCCGCCGCAGCATCTCCCGGGCGGCGGCGTCCCGCTGGGCCGGGGGCACACCCCGGAACAGCAGCGGCATGGCCACGTTTTCGGTGGCCGTCAGCCCGGGCAGCAGATTGTAAGCCTGAAACACGAATCCCAGATGCCGCTGCCGGAAGGCAGCCAGCTGCTCCTCGCTCATGCGGGAGATCGGCGCGCCGCCGATCCGCACCTCGCCCCGGGTGGGCTTTTCCATCCCGGCCAGCTGGTTGAGCAGGGTGCTTTTGCCGGAGCCGGATGTGCCGAAGATGCAGCAGATCTCGCCCCGCAGGATGGTCAGGTCGATGTGTTTGAGGGCCACGACTGTCTCGTCCCCCAGGGGATATTCCTTGCGCAGGCCCCGCACTTCAATGATGGGCCGGGTGCGCGGCGTTGGTTCGCTCATGCCGTCCGCCTCCCTTCTGGCCCTTAGTATACCGGCGGATTCTTTCCCCTGCCTTTGCGCTGCCTTACGATTTGTTAAGGTTGGCGGAAAGGTAAAAAATTCCCCGGCGGTCGCCCGCCGGGGAATTGTGCGTTCAGGATAAGGGGGACATCCAGGCGGCCAGCAACCCGCCGTTGTCATCCAGGCAGAGCTGCCAGTCCGGCGTGTCGTTTTCGCCATAAAGATAAAAGTAGTCGGTGCGACCATGAGTCGCATATCCGCTGGCGCGGGTCAGCCGCTGCTGCCCGTCGTACCACAGACGGCAGCGGAAAAACCAGGTGCCGAACAGCCGGTCATTGTGGAAGTAGTCCCGGCAGGCCAGCGTGCCGTCCTCCCGGTAGGTGTAGTCGTCCGACCGCACCGTGACCGTTTCGCCGGCCTCCTCCAGAAAGCCGGCCGCCGCCCACCGGACGATCCGGCCCGCCTGGTCCCGGTCGGTCGTCTCCTGATAGTCACGGACGGTGGTCTCCGGTTCCGGGGCCAGGGTGCAGGCAGGATCGAAGGGATCGGACGGCCAGCAGTCGATGGCGTTGCCATACCAGCAGGGGCCGGTCTGGTCAAAGCGGAAGAGGGTGGACGAGCCGTCGGTGTACAGGGCCCCGCAGCCCACCCCCCTGTCCGGGTCAAACCATAGGGTCAGTTCCGGTTCGTCCTCCCCGGGCCAGCGGGCATAGGGTTCCGCGTCGGCGGCAAAGCCGCATTCCGCCATCAGCTCCCGCAGGGTCAGGCCGGAGACATAGCCGGGGGCGGGAGGGTCATCTGCGGGCGTTTGGGGCGCACTCTGCGGATCGGCGGAGACGGATCCCGGCGGCGGAGAAACCAGGGGCGGAGCCGTGCTTGCCGGCGGAGCGGGGGCCGGGTCGGCCAGAAGCGCCACCGCCAGCGCCGCGCAGAGCGCGGCCGCCAGCCCCACCGCCCAGGCAGCCGGCCGTTTCCAGCGGGCCAGACGACGGATGCGGGCTCCGGCGTCCCCCTCGCTGAAGGCGGGAGAGGGGGAGACGGGCCGCCGCTGTGCCGCGAACCGAAGCAGCGCGGCGGCGTAGTCGGCCCGGAGGGCGGGGGAAAGACCGCGGGTGGCGTTCTCGTCGCAGCGGATCTCCATGTCCCGGCCGGACAGGCTAAACGCCAGCCAGACCAGCGGGTTGAACCAGTGCGCGCAGAGCGCCGCCCAGGCCAGCAGACGGGTCAGGTGATCCAGCTGACGGATGTGCTGGCGCTCATGCCGCAACACCAGGCCGCGCGCGGGCTCCTCCAGCCAGGAGGGCAGATAGATCCGGGGCCGGGCCACCCCCATCACAAACGGCCCGCCGATCCGGTCGGCCAGCCAGATGTTCTCCCGCAGCCGCACGCAGCCGGTCAGCCGGCGGCGCAGCCGCAGCCAGTGGGCTGCCCCGCTCAGCAGCATCCCTGCCATTCCTGCCAGCCAGACGCCGCCCAGTACCGGGAACACCCGGCCGCCCACGGTGGCGGGCTCGCTCACTCCGTCGGGGGCGGTCACCACATAGCGGCCGCCGCTCTCCTGCTGCACCGGCACCCGGCCCGCCTCCACCGCCCTCCGGTACTCCGGGGTGTTGTCATGGTAGGCGTTCGTCGGCCCCAGATAGTCGTCCGCCCAGGCGGCCAGCGGGCCGGCCGTGCCCGCCGCCTCGGGCAGCAGCGGCAGCCCCACCGGGCAGAGCAGCCGCACCAGCACCACCGCCCACAGCGCGCAGGGCAGCCAGGCGGGTGCCCTGCGCAGCGCCAGCCGTGCCAGGCATACCGCCAGGATCGCGGCCGAACCGGTCAGGCTCATGGCCAGTATCCGGCTGAATACAGCGCCGAGTGTCACCCGATCACCCCCTCATCCCGTCAATGAGTTTCTGCAGCTCGTCGATCTCGTGCCGGGAGAGCTTTTTGCGGCGGCTGAAGGCCGCCAGAAACGCCGGCAGGGATCCGTCGAAAGTCTCCTGCACGAATTGCTCGCCTTGTGCTGCGTAAAATTCTTCCCGGCTCATCCGGGCGCTTACCAGGCCGCCGTCATTTTGCAGCAGCCCCCGCTCGCACAACCGCTTGAGTACCGTGTAGGCGGTGGATTTTTTCCAGCCCAGTTCTTCCAGAGCCAGAGCGGCCAGCCGGCTGGAAGGCAGCGGCCCCTCCCGCCAGACGATATCGGCAAATCGGGATTCCACCGGGCCAAGTTTTCCGTCGTGCATCCTGTCCTCCTTTTGTTCTACATCTTGTAGACCTATTGATAGTCTACAATGCGTAGACCGAATTGTCAAGAGGGGTGCCGGCGCGAAAAGGCAAGAACGCTGTGCCGGCAGGGGACGGTAAAACGCGAAAGGCCGGCTGCAAAGAGCAGCCGGCCTCGGATCGCGGAAAGATCGGCGCAGGGGGCGGGCGTATCACCGACGCGCCCGCCCCCTGCTTTTACCGGAAAACCTCTTATTTCAGGTATGCCGCCGGGTCTACCCAGGCGCCATCCTTGAGCACCTCCAGGTGCAGGTGGCTGGGCAGGGCCGCTTCGGCGACACACTCGCCCACGGTGCCCAGGGTATCGCCCATGGCCACCTGCTGCTGGACGGATACCTCCACCTCGTCCAGGCCGGTGTACCGGAAGGTCACCCCGTCGGCGGTCACATCCACTACCCGGCCCCACAGGCCGTCCTCATACACGGCGCTCACCGTGCCGGCCCGGGCACAGCGCACACTGTCCCCCGTGTTGGCGGCCAGATCAATGCCGTTGTGGGTGCGCCAGTCGCCCAAAGTCTCGCTGTACACCAGTTCGTCACCACTGAAACCGGCCAAGGTCTGCCCAGACACCGGCGGCACGAAGGCAGGCGCCGGCGAGGCGGGCGGCTCGGTGGGCGCGGCAGGCGTGGACCGCGGCTGCTGCGACCCGGACGCCGAAGCCGACCCAGACGAGGCCGACGAGGAGGCGGGCGGCGCGGTCGGCTCTACCGGCACATCCTTCGCGGGATTCTGTACAGGGGTTTCGGGAAGTTCCCATTGCTGTTCCTCCTGAGGGGCGGATTGCTCTCCGCCAATGAGATTTTTCGTGATGGACCGGATGGCCCATGCGCTGGACACCGCCGCCGCCAGTACGCAGGCGGCCAGCGCCAGGTAAAAGCCCTTGGCACGCATGAATCGTTTGAATTGTTCCATATCCTATTACGCTCCGTCTCTGCCGCAATAGCAGCGTTTTGTTCTGCCCTTAGTTTGCGGCGGCCCGGGCGGGTTTATGCACATCGGCGAAAAAAGAAAAATCGCACAAAACCAAACAGGTGAATTTGGGCATCCAGCTTCTTGAAAAGCGAAAAAAAACGCGGTATTATAAAGATTCCGAGAACGGTTTCCTTTCTTTTGCCTCGGAGCCATCCGAATCTTTTACAGGGCGGGCTGTGCCCGTCCGCAAGGCAAGGAGGGAATGTGAATGGGTTATATCGCGGGGATCGGCGGCGCCAACATGGACGTGCACGGCCAATCCCTCGCCCCGATCGTCATGCGGGATTCCAATCCGGGCCGGCTGCATCTGTCCATGGGCGGCGTGATGCGCAACGTGCTGGAAAATCTGGCCCGGCTGGGCTATGAGGTGCGCCCCGCCACCGTGGTGGGGGATGACGCCTACGGCGACGCGCTGCGCGCCGGCTGCGAAAAGCTCGGCATGGATACCCGCTGGATGCGCACCCGGGAAGGCCATACGTCCTCCAGCTACATCTCCATTATGGATTCCCATGGGGATATGCTGGTGGCCATGAGCGACATGCGCATCCTGAAGGAACTGGACGCCGCCTTTGTGGCCGAGTGCCTGCCCATGCTCAACGGGGCCGAACTGGTGGTCTGCGACGGCAACCTGTCCTACGCGGCCATCGAGCATCTGGCCCGGTACTGCACCCGGCCGCTCTATCTGGACCCGGTGTCCACCGCCTGGGCCCGCAGCCTGGAACCGCTGATCGGCGCCTTCGACACCATCAAGCCCAACCGGCTGGAGATGGAGGTGCTGGCGGACATGCCGATCCAGACCGAGGCCGACCTGAGCGGGGCCTGCGACCGGGTGCTTGCCCGGGGTGTGCGGCGGGTGTTTGTGTCGCTGGGGGCGGACGGCCTCTACTGCAAGACCCGGGAAAGCGCCTGCCACGGGCGCAGCCACGGCTTTGACCGGCTGGTCAACGCCACCGGCGCGGGTGACGCCACCCTGGCGGGGATCGTTTATGCCACCTTGTCCGGCATGGACGAGACGCGCACCATGGAGGTGGCGCTGGCCAGCGGCCTGATCGCCATTAGCGCGCCGGACACCATCAGCGAAACAATGAACCGAACCAACCTGGAAACGATGATAAAGGAGTATGTACGATGAACCTGCAAGCGTATCTGGATATTCAGCCTGAGATCAAAGCCGCCGTGGAGGCGGGCAAGCCGGTGGTGGCGCTGGAGAGCACCATCCTGTCCCATGGGATGCCCTATCCCCAGAACCTGGAGTTTGGCCGCCGGGTGGAACAGATCATCCGGGAAGAGGGCGCCGTGCCCGCCACCATGGCCATCATCGACGGCCGCATGAAGGTGGGCCTGACCGCCGACCAGCTGGAACTGATGTGCAAGGGTGAGAATGTGGCCAAGGTCAGCCGCCGCGACCTGCCCATCCTGCTGGCCACCGGCGGCACCGGCGCCACCACCGTGGCCACCACCATGATCCTGGCCAGCCTGGCAGGCATCAAGATCTTTGCCACCGGCGGTATCGGCGGCGTGCATCGGGGCGCCGAGAGCACCATGGACATCTCCGCCGACCTGCAGGAACTGGCCCACACCCCGGTGGCGGTGATCTGCGCCGGCGCCAAGATGATCCTGGATATCGGCCTGACCCTGGAGTATCTGGAGACTATGGGCGTGCCGGTGCTGGGGCTCGACACCGACGATTTCCCCAGCTTCTACTGCCGCAGCAGCGGGTTCGGGGTGGACTACAACGCCAAGACCCCGGCCATCGCCGCCCGCATCGCCAAGACCAAGTGGGACCTGGGCCTGGCCGGCGGTCTTTTGATCGGCAACCCGGTGCCGGAAGAGTACGCCATGGACTTTGACGAGATGAGCGCCGTGATCGACAAGGCCCTGGCCGCCGCCAAGGCCGACGGTATCAAGGGCAAGGCCACTACCCCCTATCTGCTGGCCCACATCGTGGAGTACACCGGCGGCCGCAGCCTGGCCACCAACATCCAGCTGGCCTACAACAACGCTCGCGCCGCCGCCCGCATTGCGGTGGAACTGACCAAGCTGTAAGCAGGCCGGACCGATACAACAAAAAAGGAACGCTGCTATGGCAGCGTTCCTTTTTTGTTGCCGCGTGGGTTTTTGCGTTTGCGCGTGTATAGAAGAGAGAAGAGAAATTTCCCGGAAAGGAGGGACCGGCATGAAGGAAGCGGAGCTCATCGCCCTGCTGCGCGCAAAGAACGAGCAGGGGATGCAGGCGCTGCTGGCGGAGTACGGCGCGCTGATGCGGTACGTGGCCGCGCCCTTTCTGGCGGACGGGCGGGATCTGGAGGAGTGTGTCTCGGAAGCGGCCATGCGGGTGTGGAACGGGGCGGACCGGTTCGATCCGGCCAGAGGCGGCTGGACAGCATGGCTCACCGCCGTCACGCGCAACACCGCCCTGAACCTGGCCCGCAAGGCCGGCCGGGGCGGTGGGGAAAGCCTGGAGGAAAACGCCGTTTCCCCCGATCCCTTGCCGGAGGAGGCGGTGCTGCGCGCTGAGCGGCAGGCCGCCCTGCGCAGGGCGGTGAATGCGCTGCCGGAAGGCGACCGGGTGCTGTTCTACCGCAAATATTACTACCGCCAGTCCACCGCCCAGATCGCCCGGGAGACCGGGCTTTCCCCACGGGCGGTGGAAGGGCGGCTTTACCGGCTGCGGCTTCGGCTGCGGGAGAGTCTGGGAGGTGAGCGGGATGGATAAAAAACTCTGGGACGCGTCCGGCGACGCGGAGTTTGACCGGCTGCTGGAGTGCGGCCTGCCCGGCCCGCCTCCCGACGAGGTGGCCCGGGCGGTGACCCCCTGGCGGCGGCCGATGGAACGGCTGATCTGGGGGTTGGCTCTCACCGGTGTTACCCTGCGGTTTGCCGGCCTGCAATACTGGCTGCCGGCGGCGGGGGTGCTGCTCTGTCTGCTGGCTTTCCGGATGATGCGGCGGGAAAACGTCTGGCTGCGGGCCGGGTGGGTGCTGTCGGGGGCGTATGCGGGGGCTACTCTGGCCCTGTTGATCCTGAACGCATTTCTCTGGCGGGCGAGCGATATCGGGCAGGCGGTCACCGCGGCCCTGACCGTTTTGTGCCGGGTGGCTCAGCTGGGGCAGCTGGTCTGCCTGTGGCGGGGCCTGGGCCGGGTGCGCCGGGCCGCGGGCATGCCGGAAGGTACCGGCGCGGGGTGGCTGGTGGTCTGGTACGCCGGGCTGTACGGCCTGGCGCTGGCGCGATACAATGGCTTGCTGGTCCCGCTGGCCATGATCGGGCTGTACGGCCTGCTGCTGGCCAACCTGTATCGGCTGGGCCGCGGCATGGAGAACGCCGGCTACGCGCTGCATCCCGCCCCGGCCCGCCTGTCCGACCGGGCGCTGAGCGGGCTGCTGGCCGGAATCCTGGCAATGGGCCTGGCCGCCGGGTATGCCTTCGGCGGGCGCCTGCCCATGGATTGGCAGCCGGCGGCCTCCCCGGAGGATCCGCAGGCGGCGGCTGTGCGGAAGGAACTGGCGGCGCTGGGATTTCCGGAAGGGGTGCTGGCCGATCTGACCGATGAAGAGGTGCTGGCCTGCCGGGGCGCCAGGCGGCTGGTGGTGTCGGAGCGGGACCTGGAACTGCCGGATGCGTATGAGCCGGGCGGCCAGGGAACGCTGCGCAGCACCGGCGTGGCGGTGGAACTGCCCGGCGAGCGGGAGCGGTGGACGCTGTTTCAGCATTTTCAGTGGACCGGGCCGGCTCTCTGGTGGGGTACCGAGTGCCTCCAGCTCTGGCCGGTCTATGATCTGCTGCCGGAGGGCTGGGCGGCGGAAGGAGGGGTCTCCGGGCGGCTGCTCTGCGAGCGGGACGGGCAGACCCTGACCGCCCCCTATTGGTATCTGGGCGAGCAAAGCTATACCTCCCGCAGTGTGTTCTGGGGTGAGGAAGAGCGGCGGGATGTGTTCGCGGCCTTCTCGTTGCCCCGAAACGCCCAAAACCGCCGGGGCTACCTGACCTATACGGTGGAGGAGGTCAGCGACGGCTGGATCGTGGACAGCTGGCTGAACTATATCCACCAGACCGGCGCTTTCCAGTATCCGGTGTGCTCGGCGCTGGAGACCTGCCAGACCGGGAACACCGGCATGGGCAGCGCCTTTTGCCTGGTGCAGGACGCGCTGCAGTTTTATCCCAATGACGACCCGCTGCTCCCTTTTGGAGCGGAATAAAACAGCCAGGGCCCGCGCCGTTCAATCGGCGCGGGCCCTGGCTGTTTACGTGATCGGCATGGATGCTCCCGCGGGCGATGCCGGCGGCAATGGCCGGGCCGTCCTCCGGGCAGGAGCGAAACCGAACCAACGCGCGGCCCGGTCTATGAAAAACGGCCTTTTGTTCTCCCCGCTGTTTACCGTCCCGTCAAAAACGGCTTCATCGCCAGCCAGACGGTGTCCGAGTGCTCCACGTAGCTGCCGTGGTCCTCACCGGGCAGGATCAGCAGCCGGGCACCCGGGATCGCCCGAGCTATGGCGCGGGTCTCTTCGGGCAGGATCATATCCTTTTCCCCGGCCAGCACCAGGGTAGGGGCGGTGATCGCCCCCAGCATCCCGTCGGTGATCTGGGGCTGCTGCAGCATCAGGTCCAGCTTGTCGCTGTGGTGCAGCAGGTTGGCCAGACGGATGGCCCGCCGGGTGCCGGCGCGCAGCCCCTTGGGGGTGCGGTTGGCGCCGCATACCACCAGTTTGCCTACCAGGTCCGGGCAGCGGGCAGCCAGCAGCAGCGCCACGATCCCCCCGTCGGAAAATCCCAGAACCACCGGTTTCTCCAGGCCCAGCTGCCGGATGAAGGCGGCCGCGTCCATGGACATCTCGTCGTAGGTCAGATGGGGCGAAGGGCTGCTCTGGCCGTGGCCCCGGCTGTCCGGCATATACAGGGTGTACCGGTCCTTCAGCCGCCGGGCCAGCACGTCAAAGGTGGTGTGGTCCTCCCCGTTGCCGTGCAGCAGTAACATCGCCGGCCCCTGGCCGACGGTTTCATAGTACAGTTGGATTCCGTTTACCGTAACAAACATACTGCGGAACTGGCCCCTCCCAGGGCAATAAAGGCGCCGCGCGCCGGTGAGCGATCGTTCCCTCTCATTATAGCACGCGCGCCGGTGGCTGCAAGAGGGTCAAAGCTGATCCCGCAGTTCGGTCATGCAGGCCCAGTACCGCTTGGGGCAGTTGCTGCGCCGCAGAGTGGGGTTTGCCCGGGCCGGGATGGCCAGCGCGTCGTAAAAAGATCGCCAAAGCGCCTGGAACCGCGCTTCTTCCGGATCGGGCGGGGGAAGATCCGGGTCGGCGGCCAGTTCCAGATACTCCGCCCTGCCGGCCTGCACCGCCAACACCGCCCGGTGAGTCTTGTCCCAGATCACAAAATCCTCCCCGGGGTATCGGTTGCAAAAGTGCTGGCGCAGCAGCGGCAGCACGAAATGCCGGGGCTGGATCACCGCGCCCAGCGCGCCGCCCTGCTGCTCAAACCGCACAAATCCGGTAAGCAGATGCGCCTCACTGTTCACCGCCTTCTCCAGCGCCAGCACCGGCGCCACCCGTGCATGGCCCTGCATCCAGGGTGCCCGGGGCCCCTGCCCGTAGGCGAAATGCAAAAACTGCAGCAGGGTCAGTTCCTTGTCCGGGCTGTCGTTCAAAAAGGCCCGTGTCACCAGATCCCTGGTGCGGGCGCCCAGTTTTCGCTCCAGACTGTCAAACACCCGGGCCGCCCGGGCCGGATCGGTGGGCACCGCCCGCACCGGAAACAGGATGGGCCGGGCCGCCCTGTCAGGATACAGGGCGAACGGGATCTCCTTGCGCAAAAAACTTTCGAACACACAGCTGAGAAATCCTTCAAAGCTGCCGTCGTACTGGTACACTACATCCGCCTGGCAAGCCATGCCGCCGCCTCCTCTCCTGCCGCCGCCGCGGGCAGAGCGGGGGAATCGGGGCCGGTCAGCCGGCCGGCCGGGTCATCAAACAGGCTCAGCTGCCGGGCTCCGCCCTCAAACACGCCCGGGTCCAGCAGCGCCCGGGCCACCGTCATCCGGCTCAGCCGCCCGGGGCCCGGGTAGCCGCTGCACACGATAAAATACCGGGCCCGACGCAGCACCACCCCGATCCGGCGCAGATCCTCCAGCCCGAGCCGACTGTGCCGGCGGGCGGCTCGGATGCGCTTTGCACTCTTGGGGCCGATACCCGGCACACGCAGAAGCATCTCGTACTCGCACCGCTCCACATCCACCGGGAAGCGGTCCAGATGGTGCAGCGCCCAGTTGCACTTCGGGTCCAGCCAGGGATCGAAATTCGGGGCTTCGGGGCTCAGGATCTCACCGGCGGAAAACTGGTAGTAGCGCAGCAGCCAGTCTGCCTGGTAAAGCCGATGCTCCCGCAAAAGAGGAGGCTTGGTGTCCAGCGCGGGCAGCCGTTCGTCCTGGCAAACCGGAATGTACGCGGAGAAAAATACCCGTTTCAGGCGGTATTTTTGGTACAGCCCTTCGGTAAGCTGCAGGATCTGATAATCGCTTTCGGGGCTGGCCCCCACGATCATCTGGGTGCTTTGGCCCGCGGGGGCAAAGACGGGAGCGTGCCGGTAAACGGTCAGTTCCCGGCGGTTTTCGGCGGCGGTGCGGGCGATCAGGCCCATCGGCCGCAGGATGCCCGCCTTTTGTTTGTCCGGCGCCAGCAGTTTCAGGCTGGCCTCGCTGGGAAGTTCAATGTTCACGCTGAGCCGGTCAGCCAGCAGACCCAACCGATGCACCAGCACCGGATCGGCCCCGGGGATGGTCTTGGCATGGATATAGCCCCGAAACCGATAGGTCTCCCGCAGCAGTTCCAGCACACGGATCATCCGTTCCATGGTATAATCCGGGCTTACCAGCACCGCGCTGGACAAAAACAGCCCCTCGATGTAGTTGCGCCGGTAAAACTGGATGGTCAGTTCCGCCAGTTCTTCCGGGGCAAAGGCCGCTCTGGGCCGGTCCGCCGAACGGCGATTGGTGCAGTAGCGGCAGTCGTAGGCGCAGATGTTGGTCATCAGTACCTTCAACAGGCTCACGCACCGGCCGTCGGCGGTAAAGGTATGGCAGATGCCCGGCGCGTGGCAGCTGCCCAGCGCGCCGGGCGCGCCGCCCCGGTCCACTCCGCTGCTGGTGCAGGCCACGTCGTACTTGGCACTGTCCGCCAGAATGGTCAGTTTATCCATCAGATCCATAAAAAAGCCCGTCCCTCTCTGTCCGTGCCGGACCAAAGGCGGCGGGCCCCCGACCGCTGCCATGCAGAATGCTGCCGTTTTGCGAGCGCGCCCCGCCGGCAGCCGCTCCGCTCGCGGCGGGCTTCCCGTCCCCCGCCGGAGCGCGGCCCTTCCCCTGAACGAGAAAAGGCCACAAAAAACCAAGCCCTTTCTTCTCGGGTTGAAAAAAGAAAGAGCGTGCCCCCAAAATTGCTTTGGGGCCTTGATGATCCGATTTATCGGTCCGCCTGTATGCTAGAATACAGATGGGCCGGAAAGGTGAGCCTCCCGGGAAGGCTCACCACTTGGTTTTGGTCTCCACGACCTTGCCCGCGATGTACAGCCGTTCCAGATCCGCGCCCCGGATGACCTTTTCCTCATAATCCGGGTTGAAAGGCTGCAAGATCACCGCGTTGCCCCGGCGGATGTAGCGTTTCAGGGTGCCCTCACCCTCGTCAAACACCATCACACCCAGATCGCCGTTGTTCAGGGTGGGCTGCCGGCGTACCAGCGCATAGTCCCCGTCGTGGATGCGGGGCTCCATACTGTCCCCCTTGACCACCAGATAGAAGTAGTTTTCCGGGTCTTTTACAGGGGCGGGTTCGGTGCCGTAGTCCTCTTCAAAAGCCAGTGCGCCGTAGCCGGCGCGCACGCTGCCCACCACCGGGACCGGGCTTTCAATATAGGCGCCTACCGGACCGCCAAAATCCTGCGGCGCGGGGGCTACCCCCAGCAGTGAGTCGGTGGTGGTGCCCAGCAGGGCTGCCAGGCGGGCTACCGTGGCGGGATCCGGCGTGGAACGGCCGGTCTCCCACTTGCCCACAGCCTGCTGCGTGACCCCCAGTTGAGCGGAGAGGGCGGCCTGGCTGAACTTTTTTTCTTTACGGAGAACTTTCAGGCGTTCACTGAACATACTACTCCCTCCTTTACTTACCTGTATTATACAACTGATTGTAGTGTGTGTAAAGGGAAATTTGAAAATAAAACTAAAAAAAGTTGTTGAAATATGCTTGACAACAACTTGAAGTTGTTCTATTATAAAACCAACGAAGTCATGTATCCTGTGAAGGAGGTCCTCGACGATGAAACGCTATCTGCTGCAATGTGCCGCGATCCTGGCCGTTCTGGGGCTGTTCCCGGCGGTGGGTGCCCTGGTGGAGGGCACGATGCCTCTGCCCGCGGCGGCGGCACTGATCCTTCTGCTGGGCCTTGGGGCCCGCCATGCTTCGTACCTGGCCCGCAGATCGGGGTGCCGTGCCGCGGCGGCCCGCGCTGTGCGGCTGCATCGGCAAGCTGCCCGGCCGGCTGGGGCAAAAGAGGCGTCCGCGCCGCTTTGCCCTGCCGCTTCCCATAAGGTCCGTCATCCGGCGCTTCGCTCGGCCTGACGGATCGTCCGGGCAGAACGCGGGCGGTCCCCCGACCGTTCGCGTCCCCTGACGGGACCGCCCGGTGGACCAGCAACCGCCGGGCGGCTCCTGCCCGCAAACAGTGAATTGTCAAACTAAGTGCAACAGGAATTGAGTTCAAAGTCCCATAATTCCTGGGCAGAATGGAAGTTAAGAACCTTTCGAGGCCTGGCGTTAATCAACGCCAGGTTTCGTTTTAGTGTAGCGGGGGCAACACGG
>CASFJO010000024.1 GCA_949295035.1 uncultured Gemmiger sp. | reverse complement strand
CAAAATACAACCCAAAGGCACAACTCAGCCCGGCCAGCGCCGGGGCCGCACCGGGCAGCCCCACCGCCCGGGCCCGCCGCCACAGCGCCGCCTGCGTCTCGTCGCCCAGGCAGGGCCGGCAGAGCGGCGCGGTCAGCAGCAGCAGACAGGCCAGGGTGCCCAGGGCGTAGTGCTCCGCCGGGGGCAGCGCCGCGGCGGCCAGCACCTCGGTGCGGAACAGCCCGCCCCGCGCCAGCACCGCCCGGGCAAAGGCAAGGTTCACCCCGGCCACCGCCTGTTCCCGGGTCAGGGGCGGGTCGGCCGTCTGGTTGTACACCGCCAGGGCGGCGTAGATGCCCGCCTGGCTGTCGGTGAGCAGGGCGGCGGCGGTGCGGCCCATCCAGGCGGTCAGCGCCCCTTCCAGCGGCAGGCCGGGGGCGGTGTACAGCACCGGGGCCGGGTTGTCTCCGGCCAGCACCCCGGCCAGAAAATCTTCCGGCAGCCACACCGCTCCCGCCGCCTCACCGGCGGCCAGGGCCTGGCGGGCCTCGTCAGGCCCGACGGCGGAAAACCGGCACCAGCGGGTCAGTTCGCCCATCCGGCCCAGCGCTCCGGCCAGCTGCTGGGCCTCGGCGCGGGCCTCGTCGCTCTCGCCGGTGAGCAGGATGGTCAGCACCGGGGCCGCGTCGGCCTGCCCCGCGGCGGCCCCCGCCCCGGCGGCCAGCGCCCAGGCCAGCAGACACAACACAAACAGCGCCGCCCCCAGGCGGCGCTGCCGTTCCATCATCCAGCGCAGCAGAGCCGGAAAACTGCCCATACCGCGTTTACAGGGTCATACCCAGCAGGGCCTGATAGAGCACGAACTGCAGGTTGGTCTCCAGCAGCGTCGCCAGGTCCGCCAGCTGCTGGTCGCTCATCTCGCTGAGCAGGATCGGGGTCTCGTCCGGGCCGGTCATCGCTTCGCCGGGCGCCATCGTCAGGCCGCCGCTGAAAACGATTGCGGTGCCGTCCGCGTCAAACTCCAGCCGCGCCAGGTCCACCGTCAGGGTGTGGGCGCCCGGATCGGCCGCCCAGCTGCCCTGCACACGCACCGAGGCGGTAGCCCCCCAGCCGTCGGCGCTCTGCAGTTCAGCGGTCAGGTTGTCGGCCGTCTGTTTGGCGTCCAGGTCCAGCATAAAGGTCAGCGGGACCTGGTCATAGTAGGTCAGCCGGCCGCTGCTGGTCAGATGGCCGTCCGGGGCGGTGTGGGCCCCGCTTATCACAAAGGCCATCCCCTCGGCGCCGTTGCCATCCAGCACACGGAAGGCCAGCGTGTCGCTCAGCACCCCGTCCATGCCCAGTTCAAACTGCGCTTCCGCCCCGTTCGTATCCGGAATGGAAAGGCGCACCACCTGCTTGTTCTGCACCAGAAAGACCAGCTGCAATGTGTCCGGCAGGTCGGCAAAAGTGTCGTTGAGGGCCTGACGGAACTCCTCCTGGCTCAGGCCGGAGGTCTCCGGGATACTGGCCAGGTAGGGGTCGGCCAGCAGGGCGTCGGCACAGGCATTCAGCCAGCCGTTCAGCGCCTCCCGGGTGGCGGACACCGTCACCCGGTCCAGTTTCCGGTCCCGGCCCTGGGCGTTCACCGTCACGTTCTTTTCCCGCTCCAGTTCCACCTCGTCCAGCAGGGCGCGGGTGGCGTCCCACAGGGTCTCTTCGGTCTTTGGCTGCAGCACCGAGCCGTTCTCCGACAGGCTCTGCGCCGCGTCAAAAAGATCCAGCTCCATCGCCGGGTCCACCGCCTCGTATCCCGCCAGCCGGTTGATCTGCGCGCCGAATCCCTGAACGGGCAAACCGTACCAGGCCCCGTCGGTCAATTCCGGCGAAGAGACCGCCAGCTGCTGGTCATCCGCCCAGGTGTCCGCCGACAGCAGGCTCAGGTCCCCCATCCCCAGCGTCCAGGTATACTGCACCTGCCGGGCCTCCAGGTCGGTCCGGGTGCGCAGGGTCAGCCCCAGCCCCTGCAGCAGGTCCGCCTCCGGCCCGGCCAGCGGCAGTTCGTCCAGCTGCAGGCGGATGGTGCTGTCCGCCTTGTCCGTCGGCAGGTCCAGCCCCAGATTTTCCCTCAGGGCGGCCTGCTCGCCGGCCAGGGCCTCGCCGGTATTCACCAAACTGTCAAACAGGTATACCGCCGGATTCATCGCCCGCAGCAGCGCGGGCACCCCCAGCGCCAGCAGCAGGATCACCGCCACGGCCGCCGCCGCCAGGCCTGCCCACAGGCCGGTGTGCCGCTTGCGGGGCGGCGGGGCGGTCGGCGCGGCCACCGCGGCCGGCGCCTCCAAAGGCGTGGCAGCCGTATCCGGGCCGGGGGCCTCCACCGCCGTGCCGCACTTTGCGCAGAACCGCTGGCCCGCCTCCAGGGGGGCGCCGCATCGTTTGCAGATCATAGCAAGATTCCTCCTTCTCTCTTCTTCTATGACAAGGTGCGCGCGGCGCCTGTCCGCTACATCGCGCGGCCGGCCTCCAGCCGAAGCCGTGCGCCGCACAGCCCGGCAAGGTCGGCCTCGTCGTGGCTGCACAGCACCACGCAGCCGCCCCGTGCCAGATGGGCCCGCAGCCAGCCGGTCAGCCGGGCGCGGGTGTCCGCGTCCAGCGGGGCAAAACTCTCGTCCAGCAGCAGGCAGGCCGGCCGGGCGCACAGGGCCATGGCCAGGCTCACCCGGCGGCTCATCCCGCCGCTCAAGGCTCCGCAGCGCATCCCCCGCATCTCGTCCAGCGCCAGCAGCCGGCGCAGTTCCTCGTCCATCCCCCCGCGCAATCCGCACAGCCCCCGCCACAGCCTCAGCACTTCGTCCACCGTGGCGTCGGGCGGCAGCGCGTCCCGCTGGGGGGCGTAGCCCAGGCCGCGGCGCACAAAGGCCCGGTCCCCCCGCACGTCCCGGCCCTGCCAGAGGACCCGGCCGCTGTCCGGCCTTTCGGTCTGGGCCAGCAGCCGCAACAGGGTGCTTTTGCCCGATCCGTTGGGTCCGCACAGCCCCAGACACTCTCCCCGCGGCAGCGCAAAACTCACCCGGTCCAGTACGGTGCGCCGGCCGTACCGCTTGCTCAGTTCCACCGCCTGCAGCACCCCGCCGCCCCCTTTTTTCTTTTCTCGTTACATTGCAATACTACCATCTTTCTCTCCCGGCCGCAACCGACACCGGTGGGGAGAAAAACGGATCTTGCACAGAAACTTCACATCTCTGCCCGCCGGATTTCACAATTGCGGCGTATAGTAACACCGTCGAACACGTTACAAGAACAAAAAGAGGGAAGACGAGGGGTTTTTATCATGCAGACCGTAAAAACCGGCCTGGCCGCCTGGCAGGATGGGCGGGCCGCCACAAAAAAGTTTTGATCGCGCTGGCCGTGGCGCTGGTGCTGGCCGTGGGGGCAGGCGCCTGGAAACTGCGGGCCCGGCCCGCAGCCCTGACCCAAACGGTGGAGTATGTGCGCACCGTGACCCTCAGCCTGGGCAGCCTGGACGACGTGGTCAGGCCACCGGCACGGTGGAGAGCGCGGATGTGTCCACCGTGACCACCGATCTGAAGCACACCGTGCAGCAGGTGCTGGTGGCGGTGGGGGATTCGGTGCAGGAGGGGGACGTGATCTGTACGCTGGACACCTCCGAACTGGAGAGCCAGATCGCGAAACTCAAGGAGAACCTGGCCGACCAGACCGCCCAGGCCCAGAAGCAGTATGACCAGGCGGCGGCCAGCCGGGACCAGGCAAAATACTCCCTGGACGAAGCCTACACCAGCCAAAACCGTGCCCAGAGCGCCTATGACAGCGCCAAGAGCGCCTACGATACCGTGGTGAGCCAGCTCAAACCTTATCAGGATGTGTACGACACGGCGCTGGCCGCCTACCAGGCGCTGCTGCTGCAAAGCACGCCGGGCGAACTGACCCAGGCCACGCCGGTGCCCACCGACGCATCGGATACGGCGGCTTTGGCGGACCCCGCCGCGTCGCCGTCTCCCGCGGCCGCCACCGCCCAGCCGGAGGATGCCGGCCTGACGGCGCAGATCGAGGCGGCCAGGCAGGCGCTGACCAACGCCGAGAATGAGCTGAACACCATGAAGAGCGGGCTGGGGTATACCGCGGCCGAGCAGGCGTACACCAGCGCGCAGCAGACCCTCAGCAGCGCCACCGCCGCCTATGAGCAGGCCCAAAAAACCTACGATACCGCCCAGAGCGCGGTGGATACCGCCGCCGAAACGCTGGAGACCAGCGGCGAGAGCGATGAACTGGAGCAGCTGTACGAGCAGGTGGACAGCTGCACCCTGCGGGCCAAGACCGCCGGCAAGGTGACCGCCCTGGACGCCACGGTGGGCAGCCAGCCCGGCACCACCATCGCCACCATCCAGAACACCGGAAGCCTGCAGATCCGGATCGGTATCCCGGAATACGACATTGAGAGCGTGCCGGTGGGTCTGCCGGCGCGGATCACCACCGACGTGACCGATGAGACCTTCACCGGCACCCTGAGCCAGATCGCCCCCACCGCCACCGGCGGCGGGTCCTCGTCCAGCCAGTTCGCGGCGGTGGTTTCGGTGGACGGCAGCCCCGAGGCGCTGCGTATCGGCACCAACGCTTCGGTGGAGATCATCCTGTCCTCTACCGAGGATGTGTTCGCCCTGCCGCTGGACGCCATCGGCCAGGATGAGAGCGGCCAGGACGTGGTCTATCTCCAGACCGGCACCGATGAGAACGGCGATCCCGTCTTTACGGCCACGCCGGTCACGGTGGGCGCCACCAACGACTACTACGCCGAGGTCAGCGGCGAGGAGCTGACCGAGGGCGCGGTGGTGCGGGCCGCCGCCGACGAATCCCAGGCGGTGAGCCAGATCACCCTGCCCGCGGAGGACCAAACAGGCGGCCAAACGCCCGCCGGGATGCCCGGTGATATGACCGGCGGGCCCGCCATGGGCGGCCAGGGCGGCGGCCGGGGCGAGATGGGCGGCGGCATGGCCCCCGCCATGGGAGGCTGAGCCATGGCCCCGATCATACAGATGCAGGGCATCGTGAAACGTTATTTTGAGGGCCGGTCCAACGAACTGGAGATCCTGCACGGCATCGACCTGACGGTGGAACCCGGCGAATTTGTGGCCATCGTGGGGGAGAGCGGCAGCGGCAAAAGCACCCTGATGAACATCATCGGCGCGCTGGACGTGCCCACCGCCGGACAGTACATCCTGGACGGGGTAGAGGTGACCCGTGCGCGGGACAACGCCCTGGCCGACATCCGCAACCGCAAGATCGGGTTTGTGTTCCAGACCTTCAACCTGATCGGGCGCACCAGCGCCCAGAAAAATGTGGAACTGCCCATGCTCTACGCCGGCCTGCCCACCCGCCAGCGGGCCCGCCGGGCCGCCGAACTGCTGGCGGCGATGGGCATGAGCGAGCGGGCGCGCCATCAGCCCAACGAGTTGAGCGGCGGCCAGAAGCAGCGGGTGGCCATCGCCCGGGCCCTGGCCAATGACCCGGCCATCCTGCTGGCCGACGAGCCCACCGGCGCGCTGGATTCGGCCACCAGCCGGATGGTCATGGACATCTTTCACCGGCTGCATGAAGAACAGGGCAAGACCATCCTGCTCATCACCCACAGCCAGGAACTGGCCGGCGAGTGCCAGCGCATCCTGACCCTGAAGGACGGCCGCTTTGTGGCCGAGAGGAAGGGGGGGCGGCCCCATGGCCTTGTGGGATAACGTCCGGCTGGCCTTTGCCAGCCTGTGGGCCGGCAAGCTGCGGGCGCTGCTCACCATGCTGGGCATCATCATCGGCATCGGCGCGGTGATCGCCATCGTCACGGTGGGCAACTCCCTCACCGGCAGCATCACCAGCAGCCTGTCCGGCTTTGGCATCAACAACATCACCGTCAGCCTGGAACAGAAGGATGAGGACTCCTCCGGTTTTTCCGGGCGGGGCGGCTTTTCCGGCGGCGGGATGCTGTTCGGCCCCGCTGCCCCCGCCGCGGAGGACCTGCTCACCGACGCCATGATCGCCGAGTATAAGCAGGCCTTCGGCGACCGGGTGGCCGCCGTGGCCTGCACCCAGTCGGTGGGCAGCGGCACCGTTGCCGCCGGGGATACCACCGTCACCGTCACCGCCACCGGGGTCAACGCGGACTGCGCCGCGGTGGAGGACGTGACCCTGCTGTGCGGCCGGTTCATCCTGGACACCGACGGGGACCGGGCACTGGCGGTGGTGAGCGATGTGTTCTGCGAGAGTGTATTCGGCGCGGCCGACGACACGGTGCTGGGGCGGAGTTTCACCCTGTCGGTGAACGAGACGGCCCAGCGATTCTATGTGGCGGGGATATATGAGTATGAGGAGGACACGGTGGTCAGTCTGACCGGCTCCTCTGACCCGGTGACCGCGCTGTATATGCCGCTGGGGCTGGCCCGCCGGCTGGCCGGGGCGGACGAGGGCTACCAGCAGTTCACGGTGGCCGCCGCCGACGGCGCCGATACCACCGCCCTCATGGAGCAGACCGAAGCCTTCTTTGCCAGCTACTACACCCGCAACGAGAGTTACACGGTGGGGGCTTCCAGTATGGAGAGCATGCTGGAGGAGATGACCAGCATGCTGGGCACCGTGACCCTGGCCATCAGCGCCA
The DNA here is from genome assembly GCA_949295035.1 of uncultured Gemmiger sp. Taxonomy (GTDB): domain Bacteria; phylum Bacillota; class Clostridia; order Oscillospirales; family Ruminococcaceae; genus Gemmiger_A. The sequence goes on along the minus strand of CASFJO010000024.1, from coordinate 4,560 downwards.
TCGCCGCCATCAGCCTGCTGGTGGGCGGCATCGGGGTGATGAACATCATGCTGGTGAGCATCACCGAGCGCACCCGAGAGATCGGCACCCGCAAGGCCCTGGTGGCCCGCAGCAGCGCCATCCGGCTGCAGTTCGTCACCGAGGCGGTGGTGATCTGCCTGGTGGGCGGCGTGCTGGGGGGTGGCCCTGGGTATCGGCCTGGGGGCGGCGGGCGCGGGCCTGCTGGGCTACGCGGCCCAGCCCAGCGTCTCCTCCATCCTGCTGGCGGTGGGCTTCTCCATGGCCATCGGCGTCTTTTTGGGGTATTACCCGGCGGGCAAGGCCGCCAAAATGGACCCCATCGAGGCGCTGCGTTACGAATGATATCTCCGATTCGGATCGTGCGACGGTTTTCCCGCCGGCGCACGGTGCCGGCTCCTTTTCTTCTTTTCTTTGCAAAAGGGCGCGCCCGCAAAAGGCGCGCCCTTTTGCGCCGGCCGGAGAAAAACCGCCCGCGCGGCACTTGCATTTCCCCCGGGCTTGGTCTATCATAAAGGATTGTAGGACCTGTGTGAAAAAGGAGGCGGCCCGCGTTATGCTGCGTCTGCCCGCAAGAAAACCCGTGCCCGAAGGGTATCTGTTCTCCAGCGAGGCACTGATGGCCCTGATGGTGCCGCTTGTCATCGAACAGTTCCTGGCGGCCGCCGTGGGCATGGCCGACACCATGATGGTCTCCCGGGCGGGGGAGGCCGCCATCTCCGGCGTGAGCCTGGTGGATATGATCAACAAGCTGATCTTTCAGCTGCTGGCGGCCCTGGCCACCGGCGGCGCGGTGGTCACCAGCCAGTTCCTGGGGGCCAAAGCCCGGCACAAGGCCTCGGATTCCGCCGGGCAGCTGGTACTGCTCAGCGCTCTGGCCGGCATTGCCATCATGCTCTTTACCCTGGTGCTGTCCCGCCCGCTGATGCGGCTGTTCTTCGGCCAGATCACCGACGATGTGATGGACGCCGGCCTGCTCTATCTGCGGATCGTGGCGCTGAGTTATCCGTTTCTGGCGCTGTACAACGCGGGGGCGGCGCTTTTTCGCAGCATGGGCAACAGCAAGGTGTCCATGCAGGTCAGCGTCATCATCAATGTGCTCAACGTGATCGGCAACGCGGTCTGCGTGTTCGGGCTGGGCATGGGGGTGGCCGGGGTGGCCATCCCCAGCCTGGTCAGCTACATCCTGGGGGCCGCGCTGATGATCTGGCTCCTGCACAGCCCGGACATGCCCCTGCCGGTGGCCTTCACCGCCCGGCTGCGGGGGGATATGGCCGGCAGCATCCTGCGCATCGGGGTGCCCAGCGCCATGGAGAACAGCGTGTTCCAGCTGGGCCGGATCGTGGTGGTCAGCATGATCTCGCTGTTCGGCACGGTGCAGATCGCCGCCAACGCGGTGGCCAACAACCTGGACGGCCTGGCCATCATCCCCGGCCAGGCCTACGAGCTGGCCATGATCGCGGTGGTGGGCCGGTGCATCGGCGCCCGGGACATCCCCCAGGCCCGGTACTACACCCGCCGCATGATGAAGGGCAGCTACCTGAGCGTGGGCGGGGTGAGCCTGGCCATGCTGGCGGGGCTGCCGCTGCTGCTGGGGCTGTACGAGATCTCGGACGCCACCTGGCAGCTGTCCTGGCTGCTGGTGGTGATCCATCTGACCATGGGCATCCTGATCTGGCCCGCCAGCTTTGTGCTGCCCTGCGCGCTGCGGGCCGCCAACGACGTGAAGTTCCCCATGTGGGTGAGCATTTTGTCCATGGCCATCTGGCGGCTGGGCTTCAGCTATCTGCTGGCCGTGCGGCTGGGCTGGGGCGCGGTGGGCGTCTGGATCGCCATGGTGGTGGACTGGATCTGCCGCACCATCTGCTTTGCGGGCCGTTGGGCCAGCGGCCGGTGGGAACATTTTTATAAGGACGACAAGGAAAAGGAGACCGTATGCGACTGATCAGCTGGAACGTGAACGGCCTGCGGGCCTGCCTGAACAAGGGGTTCGCCGAGACCTTCGCCGCCCTGAACGCGGATGTGTTCTGCGTGCAGGAGACCAAGATGCAGCCCGGCCAGGCGGACTTTGCCCCGGCGGGCTACGCCGAATATCTGAGCAGCGCCGAGAAGAAGGGCTACTCCGGCACCGCCTGCTGGACCCGGGTAGCCCCGCTGTCGGTGCGGTATGGCATCGGCCCCGAGGTGCACAGCCATGAGGGCCGGGCCATCACCCTGGAGTTTGCGGAGTTCTTCCTGGTCAACGTCTACACCCCCAACTCCCAGGAGGGGCTGGCCCGGATCGACTACCGGATGCAGTGGGAGGACGATCTGCGGGCCTATCTTCTGGAACTGGACGCGCACAAACCGGTGGTGCTCTGCGGGGACCTGAATGTGGCCCACAACGAGATCGACCTGAAAAATCCCGGCCCCAACCGGGGCAGCGCGGGCTTTTCGGACCAGGAGCGGGCCAAGATGACCCAGCTGCTGGCAGCGGGGTTTGTGGACAGTTTCCGCCGTCTGCACCCGGATGCCACCGGTGCCTACAGCTGGTGGAGTTACCGGTTCAACGCCCGCAAGAACAACGCGGGGTGGCGCATCGATTATTTTATCGTTTCCGAGCGGATGGCCTCCCGGATCGAAAAGGCCGAGATCCTGCCGGACGTGATGGGCAGCGACCACTGCCCGGTGCTGCTGGAACTGAGCGGAATGTAAAATTGCAAAAATCGGCGCCGGACGCATTGCAACCGGCGCCGATTTCGTATATAGTATAGGTAGTGTGCCTTTGCGGCACGCCTTTTCCCCGGGAAACGACGAAACGATAAAGGAGTAAGCACGAAATGAAAACCATCCTGGACATTGTGCGGGGCATCGTGATCGGCATCGCCAACGTGATCCCCGGCGTATCCGGCGGCACGATGGCGGTATCCATGGGCGTCTACGACAAGCTCATCGGGGCCATCAACGGCCTGATCAAGAACTTTGTGCGCAGCGTGCGCATCCTGGCCCCTGTGCTGGTGGGAATGGCCATCGGCGTGGTGGGCTTCAGCTACCTGATCGAATACCTGCTGGCTCAGCATGCCCTGGCCACCTGTCTGACCTTTGTGGGGCTGATCCTGGGCGGGCTGCCGGTGCTGTGGCCCTCCATGAAAAAGAGCGTGGCCAAAAAGCCCGGCGGCAAAGCGGGCGTCTCGGAAGCGCTGGCCTTCCTGGTATTGCTGGCGGTGGGGGTGGGCATGCCCCTGCTGCAGGGCGGCGGCGACGGGGTGCAGACCCTTACCCCCGGCGTGGGCATGGCCCTGCTGCTGGTGGTGCTGGGGCTGATTGCCAGCGTCACCATGGTGATCCCGGGCGTGTCCGGCAGCATGGTGCTGATGATCCTGGGCTACTACTACGGCATCATCAACGCGGTCACCGGCACCATCTCGGCGCTCAAGGCGCTGGATTTTGGCAGGGTGTTCCAGGGCCTGTTGCTGCTGGCGCCCTTTGGCATCGGGGTGCTGCTGGGCATTTTGCTGATCGCCAAACTCATCGACTGGCTGTTTGACCGGTTCCCCAGCCAGACCTACGCCGCCATCATCGGGCTGGTGGTGTCCTCCCCCTTCGCCATCCTCTACGCCTCCGGCGCGCTGGCCGGCGGCGTCAACTGGATCGAGTTGGTGGTGGGCATCGTGCTGGGCGCCGCGGGCGCCTGGGTCACCCTGCTCATGGGCGAAAAGGAATAAGTGACCGGATTTCGGGCCGGCCGCTCCCAGGGAGCGGCCGGCCTTTTCGGTTTGTGACAAAACTGTTCGCTGTCCGTAAGGTGATTCGATGGCAGCGCGCCCCTTGCCGGTGGTAGGATAACGGCAAGGGGGGAGAGCCGATGGAAGCGACAAAACGGACCATCCGGCCCGGCGTTCGCCGGGCGCTGCGGGCGCTGAGCCGTCTGCTGGCGGGGATGCTGGCGCTGGCGATGCTGGCGACAGGGGCCGGCGCGGCGATGTTGGTGGAGGCGGGCCGGGACATGTACCGGCAGGCCATGGCAGCGGATCCGCCAAAAGAAGCGATCGAACGGGTGCGGGCGCGGGAGGATTTTCTGCCGCTGAGCGAGACCCCGCCGGCCTTCCGGCAGATGCTGCTCTCCTCGGAGGATCACCGGTTCTACACCCACGGCGGGGTGGACCCGCTGGCCATCTTGCGGGCGGCGGCGGAGAATCTGCGGCAGGGCCGGCTGGCCCAGGGCGGCAGCACCATCACCCAGCAGCTGGCCAAAAATCTGTGGTTCAGCTTTGAAAAGCGGTTCACCCGCAAGATCGCCGAGGTCTTTGCCGCCTGGCGGCTGGAGAGTTTGCTCACCAAGGACGAGATCCTGGAACTGTACATCAACGTGGTCTGGTTCGGGGAGGGCTGCACCGGCCTGCGGGCGGCGGCGGAGCACTATTACAGCTGCGAGCCGGCGGCTTTGACCCCCGCCCAGTGCCAGGCGCTGGTGAACACCCTGAAAAGCCCCGCCACCCGCAACCCCCACGCGCTGGCGCAAACGGAATAACGATACGCACAGGCAGCGGCGCGGGCCAACAT
>CASFJO010000023.1 GCA_949295035.1 uncultured Gemmiger sp. | reverse complement strand
CCGCTCATCTGAATTTCATGATCAAAGAATCTCTGATTAGCTCAGCGCCTCGTCGCAGCACCCCTCGGTGCAGTCTCTGGCGGTGATGCGGATGGTGGCGAAAGCGTCGTTGGCCGAGGCAGTCAGATGCTTTGTTTTCCGTTTTTGGATGTTAGGCGGCAGTTTGCCGCTGCCGTTGGTTTTCAGCTCCTTCACCATATCCGGGCGGAGCTGGGAAACCAGGCCGAGGATATGCTCAGTGGTGAGGTACTCAAAACTCAGGCCGTACACGGTATAGCAGACCGCCACATAGCAGGCAAAGCGCAGCAGGCCCTCGTCCACATCCTCCGGCCGCAGCTCGGGCCACACGGTGTAGGGCGGGAAAACCGTAAAACCATCCTCCCGCTCTCCGACCTCAAAGTACCGATCCTGCACCTGCTTTTCGATGTACTGCCGTAGTGTGTAATCAATCTCCTTCCAGCCCGCCAGACGCCGCAGGGCATCGCAGAAGGTGACCGCGTCCTCATAGGGAAATCCCTTCAAAGGCAGTTTGGACAGATACCGCTCCAGCAGCTGGCTGGGAAGAAAGGGTGTTCCGTTTTGATTCCGAACAACCACCGGGTAGCCGGAATGGTTTTCTTTTGCGGTTCCATCCAACACATCCTGGATGCACTGATCGGCTTGTTCCAGCACTTCGGGATCCGTATCTGGTTTATGAATCAGGTAATAACGGCCATGTACGCCATCACGTTTCGGCAAACTCATAGCAGGCCACCACTTCCTTCCAGGTTCTCCGTTATCGGAATAAAAAACTGTCGGTAAAGTTCCTTCAGTTCCTCCGGAGCTGCTTCCACCACTTTCTGACCACCCTTGGCGCTGGCTTTGCCCCAGATCACATAGCAGACCGTCTCCCATGCGTATTGCAGCACTTCCTCCGGGCTGGCTTCTGTTTCTTCGGCGGGTTCCTCGCCCTCGTCATCATCGTCATCCTCGTCAGAGGAAAAACCGCTTGGAACGATCTCGGACAGGTGGATTTTTGCCTCCAGCAGAGCGCCCAGGCTTTCTGCATTTGCCATCCACGCTGTATAGTCCTTGGAATACTTCATGTTCTGCATGGACAGCACCCCACGGACAAATACAGGGACGGTATCGGCGGTAAATCCAAACTGTTTCACATACTCCCGGAGGAATTTTTCCTGTAAGTGGGAGTGCTCATCATCACAGAGATCGAGATAATCCCATACCAGCTGCTGCCACTCTTGCCCCAGCATTCCCAGGGCGACCACGGCAAAACTTCCGGGGAGCGCGCACTGCTCAGCGCTGAGATTGGTGTACTGCTCATATTGCCGCATGGCAAGCCGGGCGTACCGTTCCATCAGGGAATGGAGGCCAGGGTACCGCACGGCACAGGCAAAGAGCTGGTTTACTCCCTTTTTGGGCAGGCCTGTGATGGGAAGATAACTCTTTTCCGGCCCTTTGAACTCCACCGCGTAGCTGCGGGGAAAATCCTCCTGCTCCAGAAGCTCACACAGGTAGTTCAGCACTTCGCGGCAGCATTCCTCCGTGTTGTCCCTGGCAGTGATTCTGATAACGGCAAAGGCATCGTTGGCCGATGCGGTGAAGTGCTTTGTTTTCCGCTTTTGCAGAGAGAGCGGCAGCCTGCCGGTTCCATTTTCCCGGAGCTTTTTCACCATATCTGGACGGACTTTCTCCACCAATCCAAAGAGGTAATTGGTGTCCAAATACTCAAAGTCCATACCATATACTTTATAGTTCACTGCCACATAGCAGGCGAAACGCAACAGCGGCTCCGGAACCTCCTCTGCACGGATACCTGGTTTCAGGGAGTACTCCCGATTCCAGCGGTGGTCATCTTTACGACCGGTCACGACAAAATACTTCTCCTGCAGCTCCCGTTCCAACAGGCCAAGTAAATAGTAATCAATTTCACCCCATCGGCTCTGGCGGCGCAGGTTTTCGCTGAAGGCGATGGCCTTTTCCGCATCCAAGGTTTCGGCCTGCTGCGCTTCGGTCCATTTTCTCACCAGAGCGTGCACCTCAAAGGGTGCGCCTTCGCTGCTGACCACTACCGGTGGCCAGAGGGAATCAAGACGCGTGATTCTGCCGTCAATGGCGTCCTGAATGCACTGATCAAAAAGCGGTTGCAGTTCCTCCTGTACCTCGGGCTTCATCCAGTAGCAGCGTCCGTCCGCACTGTTTCGTTTTGGTAAATTCATTTTAGGCCACCTCTTTCCAAAGAATCAAAATCGCCCCGCGTTATCCTGTCACTTGGACAGGCCGACGCAGGGCGTGAAAAGGCCGCACAGAACCAAGACCTGTTTTCCCAAGGCCCTGTGCCTGACGATATTCTTCTGTCTTTCCCGTCCGTTTGGACATGGGTACTGATCTCTATCCATTTGCTTTCACCTACCGCCCGCCCGCTTTTATCCGCTCCATCTCGTCCACCAGAGCCCTGACCTGGAAGTCCACCATGTCCTCCGACACTTCCGGGAACAGAAACGGCATGGTGTCGGGGATGGCCTTGTGCACCATCATCATGCTGAGGGCCAGATTGCCAAACAGCCGGGGATCCATACTTTCCACAGGGAGGCCAAAAATGGAAAGCAACTTCCCATAAAAACCGACCTGGTCCTGTCGGAAAGCCTGGAAATTCTCCTCGGAAAGGCATCGGCGTACCTGCTGCTCCTCCTCGATGGACAGGACAGCGACTCCACTTTTGGCTCCATAACAGCAGTTTTTTAGGAAGATTTCCACTCCCGCCCGCCAGCTGAGCCCGGGATCCTCCATCAGGGACCTGGCATGGTCCAGCAGCTGGGGCTGCTGGTAGCGCAAAGCGTGAAGCACCAGTTCTTCCTTGGATGAGAAAAAACTGTAGAAGAAGGTCTTGGAGATCCCTACTTCTCTGCATAGAACATCAATACTGCTGTGGATCAAGCCCCGGTCCGCGATACACCGGATCATGGTGGCCATCAGGGCCTGCTTTACCTGTTCTCTCTCCTCATCGGAATACGCCTTTCTTGCCACAAGCCGTCACCGCCATTTAAAATACAAAATCAAAAAATAGTATTTATTTGTATTATAGCGAAACTGGACTGAATTGCAAGACTGTTCCTTAAAAATACGCCGGGGGATGCGGTGTACTGCTTTCGGGATGCCCACAGTTCCGATCAGAGTATCAACACACCTATAAGGTGCTGAAGAAGTGGCTGCTGGAGTTCCTCACCTCAGAGGACTACAACAGCATCACGAAAAAGAGCAAGGAAGAATAGTTGAAAGCTAGAGCAGGGGAACATTTTCCGGTAAGGAAAATGCTCCCCTGTTTGGTTGCCCATAAGAATCATTTTGTTGCGCAAAAGGCCACTGTAAGCAATGCAATTGACAAATTCCTTTTTAGAATCCGAAAACATTCTGCTTCGGAAAATGTGACATTTCCATTCGCATACACGCCTTGTGGGGATAATCCCATATATTTTGAGGCTGTGGCTTTATTACCTTTTTGCAGCATTTTCCATACTTTTTGCCGCTTCCGCATGGGCAATGTGATTGCGACGAGACTCCGTTATACATCCACTTGGGAAAGCTCATATTTTCCTCTTTGGCACGATAATGTTCTCTGAGCAATTCATGTATATAAAACTCCAATATAGCCGTAGACTGCATTAATTTCAAGCAGCGTTGAGCTATTTCAAGAAGATAAAATTTCTGATGTACATCAGGTTTTTTCGGGTTTGGCACAAAATCAAGCATTTGCCCTATTCCATCGTAGGTGTAATTATTATGGCCAATTCCATTCCGTAAAACATTCATGTCTGGATTAACCCCAAATGTTTTAGAAAAGAACTCATCACTAGGCAAATTTTTAATTTTGACGCCGTTAGAGCTATTCTGAAACTCTGTTAAATCCATACAACCGTTTGTTACATCATATTTTCCTCTGTATTTAATATTGTCTAACATTTTGATAATATAGCAATACCGACACAAATCCTCAAATGTGTCTTGATAAAACCCTTTAATGTCTTCAAAGGAACATGTAGACAATCCGTATTTTTCATAGTCTATATCATCCACATCCTTGTAGTAAAAGGTAGATAGCGCCGGTGCCAAATACAACGAGATACGAATATAATTAAACAAAATACCAAATAGTTTGTTTTGCATATCTTGCAGCTTTTCTGGTGGAACAACCTCGAGAATTCGTTGTATTTCCAACTTATTTAAATGCTGAAATTCATAATTTACACTTCTTAATGCAGACGATATTTCTCCTGGTTTCCATAAGCCTGCTACCTCATAGAAGAATTTCCAAGCAAAAAATCGTTGAATTTGAAATTCAGATGTTAAAACATATCCTTTTTTTGCAGCTTCGTTTTTGCAGCGATCCTTGATAAAATCATATTTCCGATTAATGAACAAATCATACTCGGGTTTTATGACACTCCAATTAGAACAGGTATCTTCTAAATAGCATATATAATTTATAAAAGCTTCATTATCCTCTATGTCAATCTTTCTAAGAGAAATCATTGCTGGTGATTGGCAAGGAAACTGCGCTGATTCCATTTCTGTAAAATTGCAAACTTTATGCGTTAATACTTCAGCCGAGACCTCGCCATAATAATCCGCTTCTAAATTGTCAGCGTCTCTTCTTACTTCACTTGCATTTTCTGGCTCATAAAATGCCCGTATTTTCTTATTGTCTGAAATAAAATACCCTGTCATCAAGGTTCCGCAATTTCCACAGTGAATTCTCACCGGAGTTCTATATACATATCCCGCAGGTGAGCGTAACCTTGTTACTTTTTGGCAAACTGGACATTTCATCCAATAATTTACTGTCATAAGACTTCTCCCTACTTTTACAAAGCCTATCCTTTTATCCAGTGGGCACTCACCAGTTACAATCCCTTAACGATTTCCACAAACCACTCCATCGAATATGCTCCCGGATAATCCGGCTGCTTGGTCTGGAAAACCCGTAGTATTTGTACTGCTTTCCCACTAACTCGGCCCATTGGTCGCCAATTCTCGCCTTTTCTTTAGATTCCGCGTTGTCCAGATTCACTCTACTGTCCGGTATTTCAGCTGTTTACCTGTCCCGTCCTTTACCAGCAGACCCTTGTCCACCATCTCCCGAAGAACGAGAATGGCGGAAGACTGGGATACCTTCAAAGCCGCTTCCACGTCCTTGCGGGTCACCGCCCCTTGCTTTTTCGCCAGGCGAAGGATGGTATCCTGCCGCTGCGCCTTGTCCTTAGTCCTTGCCGGCACAGCGGATGTTGTCTCTTTTCGTTCACCGGTGAAATTCCTGTTCGGCAGGGTGATTTTGAAGGCGTTGTCGGTCACTTCAAACAGGGGCTTCACTTCACTGTCCGCATAGCACTCGTTGATCCGCAGAATGCCGGTGCCATACGCCTCGATCAGCCGCAGGCGGTAGAACACATTGGCCAGCTTCTTGTTCCGCAGCGCCGACACACCCAGCATGATGTCGTCGAAGGTCAGCCCTCGCACCAGACCGCCGATGGTCACGAACTCGATGCGGTCGTCAAAAATGCTGATGAGAGTGGAGCCGCTGAAGCTGTAGTCCCGGTGGGTGATCGCATTGAGCAGCGCCTCGCGCACCGCCTCCGGCGGATAATCCCGCTTGTCGATACGGTCTAGGCCGGCAAACTCCGCCCGGGTGCGGTTGAATTGGTCAATATAGGCATAGGCATCTTCCAACTGCTCCAGCAGCGAGCCGCCCAGCTCTCGCCGGTCCCGGAAGGTGGTCTTTTTGCTCCCCTCAAACACGGCCAGCTTGATGGTGTGAACACACTCATCGGAGAGCAGCAGCCCAAGGTTGGTATACATCCCATCCTCGCCAATGATGCCCAGGGTCCGCTTCTGGCTCTCGCCAAAGGGCAGTTCGTGGCGGGCAAAATAGTCCTCCGCCTTCCGGAAGGTCAACTGCTGATTCAGGGAGCGGGCGTCCTCATAGCAATCGCCGCTGGTCTCCTTGATCATGTTCAGGATGGCCGTCTCCGACGCCGGCACCGAGGACGCACCCTGGCGCAGATACACGCCTTCCGGCCGGATCCCTTTCCCCGCCAGATAATAGGGCCGGGCAGTGCCCCGCTGCACCGTGAGGACCACCACCGATCTCCCGTCGATTGTCTCCACGCCGCACTCGGTAAACATGGTGACATCCGGGCGGATCGTGTCACGGATCATATTGGTGACGCGGAGCATCACGGCGTCGGTGTCCCCTACGCCCTGAACGCTGCCGTCGTCGTTGATGCCAATATAAATTTTGCCGCCGTCGGTGTTAGCAAACGCGACTGCCGTGTATTTGATATCCTCCACATATTCCCGTTTGAATTCTGTGGTCTTGCCCTCCATCATGGAACTGTCCTCCATCCTAACAATCGGTTCTAACAATTATTATAACGGTTGTTAGAAAGAATGCAAGGGTCATTCGTTACAGTTTTTGGGTGGCTTCTTTGTTGCCCGCGACAAGGGCATTGGTTTTCTTCTGCAGCAGGCCGGGAGCAGGTATAAAATGCGGTAACCAGTTTCCCGCCAAACAGTCTTCTTTTCAAAGGGGTCACCGCCCTGCGGCTTTAATGGCGCACAAAGCCACCTGACTCGAAATCACACTTTTCTACGGGTTTTGGTGCTTTGTAATCACACTTTTATTAAAAATCCAGTGTAGCGAACTTTCTTTCCCGCAAAGCCTTCGCTGATTGCCCACAATATGACTGCCCATCACCGTGGCTCAATGTATATCCCGTTTCCCTACACCATAATATTACACTCCATATTGTGACGGTGGTCAACAGAAGCCCGTACACCATGAGAATGCTTTGTGGCAAGAGATATGCGTTTTTCAAGCGACGCAATTTGCCTTTCTGCTCATTATTCTAACAATCATTGTCAGCAAATTGTTAGAATACCTCTGGTGCATACTCTATAGCCTGCCAAACTTCTGCACAACTTTTGCCGCTTTCCGTTCGCTGAGCGGACAAAGTTGTGTGCTTTCACGCCCCCTGTTTTCTGATAGTCCACACTATGGGACCAGCTCTCTGCTATAATGGAAAAAAGGAGTGAGCGGTATGGTGTTCTACACGGGTGATCCCCACGGCGACGTGGCAGAGATCGTGGAGTTCTGTCGGCAGATGCGGCTGCAACCCGCCGACACCCTGGTGATCCTGGGCGACGTGGGGGCCAACTACTATCTGAACGAGCGGGATATCTACGTCAAGGAGCCGCTCAATGCCTGCGGCCCAACGGTTTTGTGCATCCACGGCAACCATGAGTGCCGGCCCGCCCATGTGCCCGGCTATGTGTTGCAGGATTGGAACGGCGGTCAGGTGTATGTCCAGCCGGAGTTCCCCCATGTCCTGTTCGCCGTGGACGGCGAGGTCTACACGCTGGAAGGGCAGGATCACCTGGTAATCGGTGGCGCCTACAGCGTGGACAAGTACTACCGCCTCATGCGGGGCTTCCGCTGGTGGGAGGATGAGCAGCCCGACGAAGCCACCAAAGCCAAGGTGGAGCAGGTGCTGGCCGCCCGGGGCTGGCAGGTGCCGGTGGTGCTGAGCCACACCTGCCCCTTTAAGTATGAGCCGGTGGAAGCCTTCCTGCCCGGCATCGACCAGAGCAGCGTGGACGCCTCTACCGAGCGGTGGCTGGATACCATCGACGACCGTCTGACCTGCAACGTCTGGTATTGCGGGCACTGGCACATCAACAAGCGGATCCGGCGGATGCATTTCTTGTTCCACGAGTTTGAGGCGGCGCCTGAACCGTAATCAAAGGAGGAAAAATACAGTGCTGACTTCCGTCGAAAAGGCATCTGCCATCCTGCGCGAAAAACTTTTGGAAAGTGGCGGCACCGCCGTGATCTCTCTTCAAAGAGGTGAACCCTGCACGATCATGCTTGTAGACAAGGAGCGTGCCATTACCAGCGACAAGCTGAACGGATTCCGGTATAGTTATACGTTTTTGATGTGATCGTAGAACTGCTGCAGCATTCTCCGCAGGGAGGGCCTGCAAGGGAAATTCCCGCGGTCCGGAGGATAAAGTCGGCCGCGGCCGCTGCACGGCGGACACAGTGGTCGGCGCCATTGCGATCCACTACTTTGGCAAGAAGCCTGGTGAGTCTTGCTTTGACCCGGTGTTTGTGTTGGCTGCCGTTTTGGAGTGGGGTGGTATTGCCAAAAACGGACTAGGGTATATTCAGCTGTTCTGATGTGTGATTTAGCGTTTTGGCTGGTGTTACACAGCTGCTTAGGAAACAATCATTTCAAACACAACTGTTCCGACAAGCTGTATGAGCGCACCATAAAACCAGCCATACTCTTGCAGGTGGCTCATGATTTTTTTAAAAACTGTCTGTTCTTTACAACCTTCATTACTTTCCTTTTCCATTTGGCGAAAATGTTCTTTGGAGTAAGAGACGCCTATCTCTTTTCCATCGCCATCTTTGGCAGGCACCGGTTTATATGTACCAACAAAATTTGCATAAGAATAGTCCGGATGGAATGTTACACGTTCATAGTCACCACCACCTGCGAGCAAAAGACCCTTATCCCGATTCAAAGTAAAACTTTTGCCTGTACCAGGAGCACCAAACAAAATCCGGTTGCGCGGATAGCTGCTCTGGTAACCAGTGTGGTAAACTGCACTATAATGGTCTGCAGTGTCCGGAATCATTGGAATTGATATCATTTCTTAGTTCAGTTAAAGGCTTTTGTAAATGCTCAGAGACTTCTTTACCAATAACCGTTTCCAGCTGCTGCAATAAAGGAATCACTATCTCGCGTTTTGCAAGTTCCGTAGGTCGAACCAGCGGGGATCGTCCTCCACGCCCCCTCGTTGCACGCTGATGTTCAATTAGGCCATTTTTTTCGAGTGGCACGATTACTGCTTGCGAGAAATTGCTTGAATTGTCCAAGAAGGCTTTTCTGGTGAAAGTTTCAAAAGGAAAGACCAATAGCGAGATCTCCATTTGAAAATCGGTTCAGGATAACCACGTTCTGCGGTGAAGTAAAGATAATTATCACCTGGTGGCACTAATTTAAGCAAATCCTTGTGTTTTGACCCAGCCTGCATATCCTTATCTTCAGGCAAATCATAGTCCAAGTCACCAATTGCATCGCCGCAAGTTACCCAAGGCTTTTTCCCTCTCGTAGCTTTCCCGCTAATCTTTTCTGGATTGTAGTGAGTTTCTGCTGGAAACACAAAAGTTTTACCATACTCCCGTTTCACGCCAACACATATAAAGCGTTCTCGAATTTGGGGAACCCCGTAATTTGCAGCATTAATTACTTTGTAACTAATTTCATAGCCTAACGTGCTTGCCCTTTCCTTTAAAAGGTCAAAAGCGGCTTTGTGGGGTTTGTATACAAAGCCAAACACATTTTCGAAGAAAAACACTTTAGGGCGAATTTCTTTCAGGGCTCTAAAATACTCATATAACGTGAAAGAGTTCTCGTCCTCCAGCGCCCTCTTTTTGTCTTTCCTGTAAAAGCGTGATTTTGAATATGCAGGACAAGGTGGGCCACCCACCAAAACATCAATATCGTCCACTGCCATTCCGATTTTTGCTAATTCCTCAGCATAGTTGATTGTCCGAATATCAGCACATTTTACTAGTCTACCAACTCTATTTTTTTCAAGGGTTTCGCATGCCGGCTGCCAAAAATCAGTGGAAAAGCAAATATCATATCCCGCTTTTTTGAAGCCACAGTCAATTCCTCCACCGCCGGAAAATATACTTAAAACATTCATTCATCGATGCTCTCTTTCAGAAATTCTATCATCGCTTTGCCCATAAGGGAGGGCACTGCATTACCGATTTGTTTTTGAATGGATCTTCTATTACCGAAAAATTTATAATTACTTGGAAAAGATTGAATTGCGGCAATTTCAGGAACTCGCAATCTTCTATTGTCCCAATGGAATGGTCCAACCCAAGGCCCTGGTTGAGCGGTAATTGTCCAGGAAGGAACGTCAGGAGATAGTTTTAATAGAAAACTCCAGAACCTTTTGTCTGCCACAAATTTAGGATTAGGGTATCCATACCAAGCGGTCAGTGCTTTATAATTCATTCCAGGGGGGACTTCACATAAGTCAGCATAATAAGTGCCCCCCTCAGTTCTTTCTTCTGGTTCAAAATATTCCGGCCCATCAAAGCCAGCAATTACTTCACCAACTGGGACATACGGCAACAGCCCTGTTTTTTTACACTCATCAGGTGGACAATGAGTTTTTCTTGGTTCGTCCGCCTTGAAATCCCCGGTTGTCCCGATAATAAACAACCTTTTTCGGCGCTGTGAGACACCATAGTCAAGTGCATTAGCCCTTACGATTTTGTACTTATAGCCATGTTCAGTAATGATTTCTATGAAGCGATCTACGATTGTTTTATTTGTGGGATGAAGTAAACTTTCGACGTTCTCAAACACAAAGCCGTCAGGATGCAAATCCGTAACCACACGCAAATATTCATCTACCAATGTTGCACGTGGATCATTAATCCCTCGACGCGTATTATTTCCTACCCAATAACCCGCCTTTGAAAACGGTTGACATGGAGCGCCTCCAATAACGATGAATTTATCATGTGGTGTACGGTCAACGATGTCTTGAAAAACCTGGCTATCAATCTTGTGAAGATCCCCTTGGATGATTTCACTATTTTTATATAGGTCATTCATTTTTAAGGTTTGAATACAGTCGGCATCGAAATCAGTGCTAGAAGCAACTGGAATGCCTGCCATAAAACTGGCTACGTCTAAACCACCTGCGCCAGAAAACAGGCTAACAGCTATAATTTTCTTGCTCATTAGTCTTTATACCCTTTACCTTTCAATTTCTGCTATATCACTTAATTCACAGTCAAGGACATAACAAATTCGAACAAGAACCTCAAGCGAAACAAATTCGTTTCGGCTCATTTTAGCAATTGTGCTTGTGGCAATATCTGTCTTTTTTCGCAAATCAGTTTTTGTCATGTCTTTGTCAATCAAGAGTTTCCAAAGCCGCTTATAGTTAACTCCCATAATACACCTCGTCTTTATTATTAGCCCAAGTGCATTTTTACAATAAATATATTATACTATTGAGTCATCGAGACATCAATTCTTTTTGATGAGTTCTCGAACTTAATATTGCGACTCTCCTTCCACACTACCTATATAAGCTACGCATTAGTTGCGACTTGTCTATTAAAATTATATCTTATTTGATGTACATTAAATCGGATTAATACAGTCGCATAATTAGCTTTATATCACAATTCTGCCATATCCCATCAACTGATGTTCCTTTTTTGTAAGTAAAGTTGGTAATTGATAAATTCCGAAGAACCTTTGCTCAGCACTATTGCGATTTTCTATATTTATGCTATTCTAAACTCATGAATCGGAGGTCATAGCCAACATACGATTCACAACTGAACAGCAAACAACGAGTGATCAGAAGCTGGCTTTTCGAAGCCAAGACTACCAGGGCCGTGTGAGCAGGTGTTTGGGTTTTCCCGAAGCCTTTGTTCATGCGGCTCTTTTTGTTGCCCTGCTCACATGGTTTTCGGCGGTCCTTCTCCCGGTCACGAAAAGGAGGACCTATGTACTGTATTACCCGCTGGAACGAACAAAGCGCCAAATCCCCATGGACGGCGATGGCCTGGCCGCGAATTTTGCTCTGTATGCTGGGTGTATCACAAACTGTATCTTTCGCAGGCTTTGGGACGGTGGATATACGGCTGGAATGGCTGTTTTGCGAGGTTTGCGGGCTGCAGGCGCTGTTCTTTTGGCCGGCGCTGCGCTGTTCATGTAGCCGCAGCGGGAAACTGTGCTCAGGGTATTTCGCAGCTGGTGAGCGTCACTGGCAGATCTCCGCAAAAAGAAAAAGGAAGCCTAATAAGGCTTCCACTTTTGCTTACAATTTGCTCTTTCGACCCGACAAGGAAGCCTAATTAGGCTTCCTTGTGGACGGGAAAAGCGTTGGGGGCCATAAGATATATCAAAATTGCCAAACTTACAAATTTATTTTTGGAAGGGTGGCCGTTTTGAGGGGTCTGTGTAACTTATATAAGATAGAGGGTATTTTTTTCATGATGCGTGGAACCGTCAATATGGCCAAACTTTTTTTATTTTTTTGGAAGGTGTTTCGTTTTCAGGCGTCTTTGTAACTTATATAAGATGGAGGGTATTTTTTTCATGACCCGCGGCATCGTCAAAACTACCGAACTTTACCGTTTTTTCTTGGGGGGTGTTTCATTTTCGGGGGTCCGTGTTACTGATATATAACGAGGGGACTTTTTCTGTGGTTGACTCCCCGTCAAATTTGACAAACTTCCGAATTTATTTTTGGAAGGGTGAAATTCTGAGGGGGTCTCAGCTACTGGTATATAATGGGAGGACTTTTTTCCCAGCCAGAACACCGCGTCAAGGAACCCTGCATGATGGGTTCCTTGTTCGGGTAAACTCTGCCGCCCGCCGCGGCATGGGGAACCCTACATAAGGAACCCTGGAATCCCGTCACATCCGAAACAAGGAATCCTGCATAAGGAATCCTTGGCCGCTGCCCATCAACCTCACAGAAAGGAGGGGTACCGCCGCTTCCGGCCGGCGTCCGCTGTCCGTTTATCCGCCCAGGCGCGTTTTTTGCGCCGTGAAAACTTTTGAGAGCAGGTGATCGATGAAGAATTTTGACATCCAGACCCTTTACAAATTGTTGTTCGCCGACTATCCCGACATCGTGACGGTGCGCCAGCTGCAGGTCATGCTGGGCATCAGCCGCCACGCAGCCTACGACCTGCTGACAGACGGCAGCATCCGGGGCCTCAAGCTGGGCAACGCCTACAAGATCCCCAAGATCAACGTGATCCGCTATGTGGTGGAGAACGGCGTGCAGCCCGCCGCCCGGGCCGCCGGCTCCTGACCCAGAGCGCGCCAAAACGCCCCTTGCCGCTGTCCGCCCGGTGTTCGCCCTGTGCGGGGCCTGACAGGCGGTGCAGGTGTGTTTTCCCCCGCGCCGGGGTCAAGGCCGTTTTGCGGGCCTGTTTGGGGCCGCTGTGGCCGCGTCCCGCCCCATCCAACAAACCAACCGAAAAGGAGAAATGCTTTTGACGAAATTCGAACCCATTGATGCGCAAACCTTGCTGTCCACTCCGCTGCCGCCGGTGCGGTGGTTTATTCCCGATTTGCTGCCTACCGGGCTGGCGCTGCTGGCCGGTGCCAGCAAAAGCGGCAAAAGTTGGCTCTGCCTGTGGCTGAGCCTGCAGCTTAGCCAGGGCGGCGAATTCTGGGGCCGAATTGTTCCCGCCCAGACGGTGCTGTATCTGTGTTTGGAAGATACATACGCCCGCATCCAGAACCGCCTGTTCCGCCTGACCGAGGATGCCGCTCCCGACCGGCTCTACTTCCAGACCGCCTGCGAGGCCATCGGGCAGGGGCTGGAGCGACAGATCGAAACCTTTCTGACCCGGCACCCCGAAACGGGTCTGATTATCATCGACACGCTTCAAAAAGTCCGTGAGGCCGATCCGACCACCGGCATCTACGCCAGTGACTACCAGGACATGAGCGTGCTGAAAGCCCTGGCTGACCGCCACAACATTGCCCTGCTACTGGTGCATCATCTGCGCAAACAGGGCGCCGCCGACCCGTTCCAGCAAATTTCCGGCTCCAACGGCCTGATGGGCGCCGCCGATACCATCTGGCTGCTGCAGCGCCAGCGTATGAGCAACACTGCCCGCCTGCTGGTGACCGGTCGGGACATGGACAGTCGCACTCTCCACCTGCAAAGCGAGGGATGCATCTGGGGGCTGATCGAGGAAGAACGTGCCGAGCAGATGGCCCAGCGAGCTGTGCCCGCCTGCGTGTGGGCGGTGGCCGCGTTTGTTCAGCGGCAGAAGTGCTGGCAGGGCACCTCCACCGAACTGCTGGCCGCCGCCGGCATTGCCGACGTGCAGCCCAACCAGCTGACCCGCAAGCTGGTGGAATTTTATCCCACCGACCTGGCGCCCCTGGGTATCCGCTGCGAGAGCCGCCGCACCGCCAGTGCCCGGCAGCTTCGGCTCTGGTATGACGGTGATGACGCGAATGACGACAAAACCGGCACACCCCCGGACGGCGGGGGTATCCCGGAAACACCGTCAGTACCGTCATCGTCGTCACGGCAGGCGCTTCGGGGTAACAAGCATGGGCTTTGTGTTGCCGCCGGGCAACCCTTCGCCGGTACGGGGAGCGCCCCGAACCCCCGTGCGGAGGTGGCCTTGTGAGAACAAGAAGCGTGGGCCTCAATGTGCGGGTGAGCCCCGCCGAGAAACAACGAATCCAAACAGCGGCCGGCCGGTGCGGTCTGACTCTGTCGGAATATTTGCGCCAGCGGGCGCTGGGGTATACGCCCCGGTTCCATCCGCCCCAGGCGTTTTTCAGTTACCTGACCTGGATGGACAACCTGACCGATCAGCTGGCCCGGTTGGACCCGCCTCTGGCGGAAGAGTACCGCCGCTGTCGGGAAGGTCTTCTGGACAGCCTCCTGCGGAAGGAGGATGCCTCTGGCGACCACTAAGATCTGGCCGGTGCGGGACAGCCTGCGCCGGGTGGTGGACTACGCCGCCAACCCGGACAAGACCGAGTACAGCGGCCTTGCCCAGGCGCTGCATTACGCGGAGAACGATGCCAAGACCACTTTACAGGAAACGGCCCAGCTGGTGAGCGGCATCCACTGCCGCCCGGGGACTGCCTGGGCGGAGATGCGGGCGGTGCAGGAGCAGTTCGGCAAAACCGAGGGAGTGGTGGCCATGCACGCCTACCAGAGTTTCAAGCCCGGGGAGGTGACCCCGGAGCAGTGTCACGCCATCGGGGTGGAGTTGGCCCGCCGGGTGTGGGGCGGGCGGTTCCAGGTGCTGGTGGCCACTCATTTGAACACCGGCTGCCTGCACAACCACTTCGTCATCAATGCGGTGTCCTATGTGGATGGCAAGAAATACGAGCAGCGGCGGGACCAATACCGGGAGATGCGCCGGGTGTCCGACCAGCTGTGCCGGGAACACGCCCTCTCCGTGATTCAGCAGCCCGGCGGCAAAAAGCCCCGGCCGCTCTACCAGGGCGAGGGGCAGACCCGGTACGAGGCGATGCGCCGGGCCATTCGCAAGGCTCTGGCCCAGACCAGCACCGAGCGGGACTTTGCACGGGTGCTGCGGCAGCAGGGGTATCTCTGGCGGCGGGAGGAAGGGCGCAAGTACGCCACCCTCCGTTCGCTGGACGGCGGCCGGGCGGTGCGGGTGTACCGGCTGGGGGCGGAATACGACTGGCCCGCCCTGGAGCGGGCGCTGGCCAAAAACTTTGCCCGGTACGGTCCCCACTTCTATGATCTGAATTTCAACCCGAAGTACAGCCTGCGGCCCGTGCCACGGCCCAGGCCAGCCCCGCGCCGCTGCCGCTGCAAAGGCCCGCTGACCGGCCAAACGAACAGCCTTTTCCGGCTGTATCTCTACTACTGCTACCAGCTGGGCATCTACCCGAAGCGGCCCGCGCCGCGAGTGAACTGGCCGGAGATCAATGCCCTGTGGCGGGACATCGACAAGACACTGGAGGAACTGCACCTGACCAGTGAGCGGGGCTTTTCCACGGTGGCGGAGGTAAAAGCCCACCGGGAAGTTCTGGCCGGGCAAATCACCGCCCTCTTCAAAGAACGGGCGGACTGCGCCCGGCAACTGCGGTGGAAGGAGCCGCCGCCCGGAGTAG
The DNA here is from genome assembly GCA_949295035.1 of uncultured Gemmiger sp. Classification (GTDB taxonomy): domain Bacteria; phylum Bacillota; class Clostridia; order Oscillospirales; family Ruminococcaceae; genus Gemmiger_A. The sequence continues at coordinate 32,324 of CASFJO010000023.1, read as the reverse complement.
CCCAAAGGCGGGCGGAACTGACCCGCCAAATCGCCGCCCTGCGCAAAGAGGACGCAGCCGCCAAACGCATCATCGAAAAAGTGGAAAAGACCGCCGCCTGCCATGAGGAATACCGCCGCCAGCAGGAGCAGGACAAGCCCCGCCAGAAACACCGGGACAAAGACCGAATCCGCTAAAGCCAAAACGCCCGCGCCGGGCAAACCGGCGCGGGCAGTCTGGTGGATATGTACCCATTCCAGGCGCGTGACCTTGTGCAGTTTTGTGAATAGCTTTCGAGGCAACTTCCGGGTATTCTTGTATCGGACCCGGAGAACACCAATAATCCAAAGGAGGAATGTCCATGGTATCTGGTCGACTGACCGAAAAAAACGGATATTTTTATATTGTGCTCAGCTACAAAGGCCCCAACGGCAAGCGGGTGCAGAAATGGCAGGGTACCGGGCTGCCGGTGAAAGGCAACAAGAAAAAGGCCGAGGATCTACTGCGTCAGGCCCGCCATAGCTTTACCCCGCCTGCACCTGATCGTTCCACTGACCTAAGTCCAGACATGCTGTTCAGTGATTATATGCTCTACTGGCTGAAAATCATCCGTACTTCTGTGGAGCCAACCACCTGGTCCAGCTACTGCTTCAACGTGAAGGACCATATCGTGCCGTACTTCGAGCCTACCGGCATCACGCTGGGAGGATTGAAAGCCAGCCATATCCAAAGTTTCTACCTTCATGAGTTGGAGACCCTCAAAGCCACAAGCGTGATCAAGCAGCATGCTAACATGCACAAGGCTTTGAAGTATGCGGTAAAGCTGGATCTCATCCCCGGCAACCCAGTGGACAAAGTAGAGCGGCCTAAACTGCAGAAGTATATGGCATCTTACTATACTGCCCAGGAGATGGAGAAGTTATTTCAGGCGGCCCGAGGCAGTCGTCTGGAACTGATCATCCAATTTGCGGCATTTTATGGACTGCGCCGCAGCGAAGTGCTGGGCCTGCGGTGGGACGCCATCGACTTTGAGGCTGGAACGCTGACCATCCGTCACATCGTCACCAGTGCGAATATTGAAGGTAAGCACGTTCTCATCCAGGCCGACCGGGCCAAGACCAAGTCCAGCCTGCGGACTTTGCCGCTGGTGGAGGGTTTCGTCCAGCGGCTGAAGGAGTTGAAGGAGCAGCAGGAATACAACGAGCAGCTCTGCGGAAACTGCTATAACAAAAAATACAAAGGATATCTATTCGTAGATGAGATGGGAAATCTCATTCTTCCCAATGCAGTTTCCGAGAATTTTGGAAAGCTCCTGAAAGCACATGGTCTGCGACATATCCGCTTCCACGATCTGCGCCACTCCTGTGCCAGCCTGCTGCTGAAACAGGGGGTGCCCATGAAGCAGATTCAGGAATGGCTGGGCCACAGCGACATCTCCACCACGGCGAACATCTACGCCCATCTGGATTCCCAGTCGAAACAGCTGAGCGCCGCCACAATGGAAAAAGCCCTGGCGCTGCCCGAGGAACTGCCGGAAAGCCGGTGGTAAGGCAGAAAAAATGCTGTCGGCGTCAGGACGATAAAAAACGGCGCTATGCCGATAAACCTTGACATAGCGCCATTTTCTGGCGGAGACGGTGGGATTCGAACCCACGTGCCCATCTCTGGACAAAACGATTTCGAGTCGTTCTCGTTACGACCACTTCGATACGTCTCCATATTTAATTTTCAAGCACCGCCTTGCAAGACATTTGGAAAAATGCAAGATTTCGATGCAAGATAAGCGGGAAAATTTTCGATACACACCCCGGATTCAGCCCCATGTGAAGCCAAACCCTGCGAACAAATCAGCCAGAAAGCCTCAAACTTTCGAGTCACGCAGCCTCCGCGGCCTGGGTACGATGCCTTGTGCGCGCTGCCCGCCGCGGCGAAGGTTACGATTAATTATACCAAACGCGGCCGCCTGCGTCAATCTTTTTGCCGGCAAACCCGGCGCAGGGACGAAAAACCGCCCGGGTTAACGATTCCGACACACAACCGCCAAAACGGTATGGTATAATAAATAAAACCAACAAGGATCTCGGGCCTCCTGCCCGGCGGTTTCACTATCTTTTTTGAGGGAATTATGATACACTTGTTACAAAACTGGATCGCGGTGCAAGATCGCCCGCCGGAGGTGGGCGCATGACGCGGCGTGAGAGCCCGGTGCGCGGGCTGGTACTGGCGGGCGGCGGGGCCCGGGGCAGCTACCAGGTAGGCGTATGGCAGGCGCTGCAGGAGATGGGCTGGGCGCCGGGGGTGATCGCCGGCACCTCGGTGGGATGCCTGAACGGGGCGATGTTCGCGCTGGGGCTGACCGAGGTGGCCCGGGATATGTGGCTGACCATCAACAGCCACGACGTGATGGCCCTGCCGGGCGACCGGGCGGCCGACCCCGCCGGGGTGATGCTGCGGCAGTTCGTGGAGCAGGGTGGCCTGGACGTGACCCCGCTGGAGGGCATCGTGGACCGGGTGCTGGACGAGGACGCGCTGCGGGCCTCCCCCATCCGGTTCGGCCTGGTGACGGTGGAACTGCGGGGCCTCAGGCCCCGGCAGCTGACCCTGGAGGAGATCCCTCACGGGCAGCTGGCCCAGTACCTGCTGGCGTCGGCGGCGTGTTTCCCGGCGTTCCGGCCCCGGCAGATCGACGGTGTGGAGTTCATCGACGGAGGATACAACGACAATATGCCCATCGCCCTGGCGGCCCGTATGGGGGCCGAGGAACTGGTGGCGGTGGATGTGGACGGGGTGGGCGTCACCCGCAAAAACCGGTCGGGGCTGCCCACCACCCTGATCCGCAGCTTCTGGGAACTGGGCAGCATCCTGCAGTTTGAACCGGATACCGCCCGGCGGAACATCGCGCTGGGCTACCTGGACGCCTATCGGGCGTTCGGGCGGCTGCGGGGGGTGGCCTACGGGGTGCGCTGCACCGACCCGGAGCGCACCTTCGCGGCGCCCTACGCGGAGGTGATGGGGCCGGTGCTGCGGCGCTGGCCCACCCTGGCCCTGACCGAAGGGCTGGCGCTGAACCGGTTGGGCCCGGCGGCGGACCGGGCGCTGGCGCCGCTGGAACTGGCGGCGCTGACCGCCGGGGTGGACCCTGCCCGGGCCTACACCCTGGAGGAGCTGGAACAGGCGTTTCTCTCCGCCTGGGACCCGGCGCCCGCGCGGCGGCTTTGGCCGCTGTTTGAGGGCAAGGCAGGGGCCGAAGGGGCCCTGGCCTCCCTGCAGCCGGCCGAATTTGTCTCGGCGGCGGTCTTTTGGGCGATCCGGGGCCCGGAACTTCCCGACTGAACCGGCCGCGGCCGGACAGCATAGAGGTACACGGCGGGTCCCGGCCCGCCCCGAAGAGGAGGGGTATCCATGCGGGAATACACTGGTGTTACTGTATCGGAAGGTTTGGTCATGGGCCCGGTACGCCGCATCGACCGGGGGGTCAGCGGCCTGGGGCGGCTGATCCACGACCGCAGCAAGGAGCGTGCGCTGTTTGAAGCGGCGGTGGTGCTGGCCAAAGACGAACTGCGCGGCCTGATGGAACAGGCCGACGGCGAGGAGCGGGACATTCTTCGGTTCCAGCTTGTGATGCTGGACGATCAGGCGCTGCTCACCGAGATCAGCAACTACATAGCGGCGGGGGCGGGCAGCGCCGCCGCCACCGAGCGGGCGGGGCAGATCTTTGCCCGGCGCATCCGGGATCTGCCGGACGAGTATCTGCGCCAGCGGGGCGCGGATGTGCTGGACGTGTGCAGCCGGGTGGTGGAGATCCTGGACGGTAAGCCACGCCAGAAGCTGGAACTGGACCAGCCCATGATCCTGGCGGCGGAGAGCATCCTGCCCAGCGACATCATTTCGATCGACCGGGGGATGGTGCTGGGGATCGCCACCAGCAAAGGCAGCGCCCAGAGCCATGCGGCGATCGTGGCCCGCACCATGGGCATTCCGGCCTTGATCCAGCTGGGGGAGGAATTTCTGATCCACTGCGACGGCCACCAGGCGGTGCTGGACGCGCGGGAGGGCCGGCTGATCCTGGACCCGGACGAGGCGCTGCAGCAGGAGGTAGACCACAAGTGGCAGGCGCTGGCCAAAAAGAAGGCCCGGCTGGCCGGTTTGCTGAATACGCCCTGCGTCACCCGGGACGGAACGCGTGTGTCCCTGCAGGGCAACTGCAGCGAACCGGGCGGCATCGAACAGGCGGTGGCCGAAGGGGCCGAGGGCATCGGCCTGCTGCGCACCGAGTTTCTCCTGATGAAGGGCTCCATCCCCGATGAGGAGGAGCAGTATTACTTTTATCTCAGCTGTCTGACGGCGGCGCAGGGGCGGCCGGTGACGGTGCGCACCTTCGACGTGGGCGCAGACAAACTGGTGGAGGGCCTGATGCTGCCGGAGAAAAATCCGGCACTGGGGCTGCGGGGGCTGCGGTTCTGTCTGGAGCGCAGGGACCTGTTTCAGGATCAGCTCTGCGCGCTGCTGCGGGCGGCCGCCAAGGGCCCCATGGAAGTGATGTTCCCGATGGTGGGCGGCGTGATGGATTTCCGCATGGCGATGGACGAGGTGGAGAAGGCCCGGGAGAATCTGCGGATGCGGGGCCAGCCGTTTGACGAGGATCTCCGGTTCGGCTGCATGATCGAGGTGCCGTCGGCGGCGATCTGCGCGGCGGAACTGGCCCAGGCGGGGGCGGCTTTCTTCAGCATCGGCACCAACGACCTGATCCAGTACACCCACGCGGTGGACCGGATGGATTCCCGGCTGGACAGATACTACAAAGCGGACAGCCTGGCCATCCAGCGGATGATCGCCATGACGGTGAAGGCCGCCAAGGAGGCCGGCATCCCGGTCTGCGTCTGCGGGCGGGCCGCCGCCAATCCGCAATTTGCCCCCCTCTACGTAAAGTTGGGGGTGGACAGTCTGTCCATGGCCAGCCAGAGTTTGCTGGATATCAAGGAACTGCTGCTCGGCACCGACCTGCGGGATGTACCCTCCCGGGTATGAGAAACACGGGGATGCGGCAGCGAGGAGGGGGTTGGATGATCCTCTCCCGCCCTCTCCCCTTTTGGCGAGATGCGAAGATCTTGTTTTGGCAAACGAAAGGACGCGTCTTTTGGGCGCGTCCTTTTTGTTGTATGTACAGCAATTTATACAAACCGTAGTATCAAAACAAACCTTCCGACAGGCGGATGTCCTGCGTGGGCACCTTGTCCCAGGAAAAGCCGGGCAGCAGGTCGGCCGGGCGGGCCGGGTCGGGGGCGCTTTGCAGGCCGGCGGCGTAGGCCAGGCGGCCGACGATCTCTTCGGGGGAATAGCGGTCTTGCAGGTGTTCCAGGCTCTGGTCCCCGTCCCGCTTGCTCAGGCGGCGGCCGTCGGGGGCCAGCAGCAGGGGCAGGTGGTAAAACTCCGGCGCGGGCAGTTCCAAAAGCCGGTAGAGCCAGAGTTGCCGGGGGGTGCTGGAGAGCAGGTCGCCGCCGCGCACCACCTGGGTGACCCCCATCAGGGCATCGTCCACCACCACGGCCAGCTGGTAGGCGAACACCCCGTCCGCCCGGCGCAGCACAAAGTCGCCGCAGTCGGCGGGAAGGTCCTCGGTCACCGGGCCCAGGTGCCCGTCGGTGAAGGAGAGGGTCAGTTCCTTTGGCAGGCGCAGCCGCCAGGCGGGCGGACGGCGGCGGGCGGCCTCGGCCGCCTGGCTCGCCGTCAGGCCGCGGCAGGTACCGGGATAGACCACCTGCCCGTCCGCCCGGTGGGGGGCGCTGGCCGCGTGCAGCTGGCCCCGGCTGCAAAAACAGGGATAGACCAGCCCGCGTTCTACTAAGCGTTGATAATACAAATTGTATATTTCGCTGCGTTCGCTCTGGTAGTAGGGGCCATGGGGGCCGCCCTTGCTGCCGCCCTCGTCCCAGTCCAGGCCCAGCCAGGTCAGGTCCTGTTCCAGCAGGTCGGCAAAGGCGCGGGGGCAGCGCATGGCGTCCAGGTCCTCGATGCGCAGCACCACCCGGCCGCCGGCGCTGCGGGCGCTGAGCCAGGCCAGCAGACTGCACAGCAGGTTGCCCAGGTGCATCCGCCCGCTGGGCGACGGGGCAAACCGCCCCACAACTTGCGACAATGGGTTCACGCTCCTTTAGGCCGATCCGGGGTCAATGACCCCAGACCCCATTTGGCGGGCCAATTCATTGGCCCGCGGGTAAAATCAATTCTTTGCGCAGGGCTTTCTGCCCCTCTATTGGCTTGATACCGCCATTTTATACAAACAGTAATGTATTTACAAGATGTTGATTTTGACCCGTTTCCAGCCCTATCGTTGTTTATACATTATGTAAATCCTATACGATCTGTTTACGCAACCGGTGGTTGCCGGGGGTTACAGGGTCCAGCTGCCGTCGGCGGCGGGGGCGAAACGGCTGTTGTGGAAAGCTTTTACTGCGTCGGCCATGTACTGAGGGTCATCGGCGCCGGCGGTCTCCACGGCGGCGTGCATGGACAGCTGGGCCATGCCGATGTCCACCATGGGGATGCTCACCTGCTGGCCCAGCAGGTGGCCCAGGGTGCTGCCGCCGGGCTCGTCGGCCCGGTTGGCGAATACCTGGGTGGGCACGCCGGCCTGCTGGCAGATGGCCCGGAACAGCCCGATGGTCAGGCCGGTGGATGTATATTTCTGGGCGGCGCTGAACTTGACCACCACCCCCTTGTTGGGCCAGACCTTGTTCTCCGGGTCGGATTTATCGGGGAAGTTGGGATGCACCGCGTGGCCGTTGTCGGCGCTCAGGGCGAAGGAGGCGGCCAGCGCCCGGCGGCGCTGTTCCTCGTCCAGGCCCAGGGCCTGCCCGGCCCGGGCCAGCACGTCGGGCAAAAAGCTGCTCAGCGCGCCCTGCCGGGTTCCGCTGCCCACCTCCTCGTTGTCGAACAGGCAGTATACCTGCCCGGCGAAGGGATGGGGATCGGCAGTAAGCAGGCCCTCCAGGGTGGCCCAGGCGCAGGCCTGGTCGTCGATGCGGGGGGCCATGAACAGCCCGCCGCCCACCCGGCAGGGTTCCTGCCAGGGAAAAAGCACCAGGTCGGCGCTGAGCAGGGTCTCCCCTTCCCCCACGGCGCCCAGCACCTCATACAGATCCGGGCAGCCGCCGTTCATGCCGGCCAGGGGCTGCATATCCCGCTGGATGTTGTATTCGTGGCCTTTGTTCACATCCCGCTGCATGTGGATGGCCAGGCTGGGGATCACCGCCACCGGCCGGTCGCTGGCCGCCAGACGGCTCTCCACCCCGGCGGGGGTGCGCACCACCAGGCGCCCGGCCACCCCCAGGGGGCGGTCCTGCCAGGTGGCACAGTTCATGCCGCCGTAGCCCTCCACCTCCCAGCGCTCATACAGCTTGTCGCGGCCCAGAGCGGTGTTTTTCAGATAAAAGGTGGGGGCGTCCCCGTGGGCGGCGGTGATACGCCAGCCGGTCAGGGGCCCGCCGGGCAGCCGGAAGGCGATCAGGCTGCTCTGGTTGCGGGTGACATAGTAGCCCTTGCCGGGCTCCAGGGTCCAGGCCTCATGTTCGGCCAGCGGCGCAAAGCCCGCGGCCTCCAGGCGGCGGGCGGCGGCGGCCACGGCGTGGTAGGGGCTGGGGCTTTCGTTCAGAAATGCGAACAGGGATTCCAGGGACATGGGACGATAACTTCCTTTCCAATCGCGGATTTTTGAAATATTTTGCCGATTTGGCGCATATAGTATATAATGATGGGGAAGTCCTTTGCGCACTGCCTTTATTATACGAGGGCAGGGCCGGAGGCGCAACCCCGAAACGATGGCCCGCCCGGGCCGGGAAAGGCAGGTAATTGGATATGAAACGGTTTGGAATCTGTCTGGCGGCAGCTCTGTTGACCCTGGGGCTGCTGACCGGATGCGGACAGGAACCCGAAAGCCAGAGCGCGCAGCCCACCCCCACCCCCTCAGCGGCGACCCCCACGCCGGAACCCGAACCCACCGCCTCCCCCACGCCGGTACCGGTGATCGGGGATTATCCGGAACTGTCCGCCGCGCTGGACGCCTGCGTGGCCTATGGGCAGGGTGAGTCCGGCTCCAGTTTGAAGAGCCTTAAGGCCGCCGCCGGTTTGGTGGAATGGAGCGAGGCCAACGCCGCCGGCATGGACGGCGATACCATGGCCGTACTGGTGGCGGACTGGGTCAGCGGCCTGGACGAGCAGAACTATGAAAAGTTCTGGAACAACTGGGCCAAGCTGGACCCCTTGTGCCGCCAGATGATCGAGGACCCCGCTTCCCAGAAGGATCTGTTGGAAAGCGCCGGCGTCACCCTGAGCAAAACCGCCTACAGCCTGGACAACTACACAAAGCTCTACAACGCGGTCAACCGGAGCACCGGAAAGTGACATAGGTCAATAGGCCAATATGGGGGACAACATCGGCTGCGGGCGCAACAACGATGCGCCCGGCCGGCTTTGCCGACCGTCCTGCCGGGCCGGGTCTCCACCGGAGACCCGGCCGCTTCGCGGACCCGGGCCCCCATACCCCAGAAACAGGGACCAAAATACTTTGGCCCCGGGAGAAGATAAAAAAGCAGAGACTTGCCGTTTTTGCGGCAGGTCTCTGCTTTTTCTGTACACCTTCTTTTCCACAATTTGTCAAATCCTTGTGGAAAACAAAGTCAGGCAACGCCGAATGGGGATACACCCTGGTCTTGCTGCATTCCCCGGGGCCGGAGTATTCCATCCCCGGATGAGGGGCTGGGGGACTGGTCCCCCAGGTCGGCTGTCGGCATTGGGATCGGCCCCATCACTTCACCACGGTGACCTCATAGGCCCGGGTGCCCAGGCCGATCTTCTCGGCGTGTTCCAGGCCGGCCCTCCACTCCACCTCGGGGGTGGTGTTGGTGAAATGGTCCCCCTTATCCCGGAACCCGGGCGCATGCACCCGCTCATACAGCAGGCTGCCGGGCACCGGGGCCTGGGCCAGGCAGGCGTCCACGCTGGCCTGATCCACCGCCACCGGGTCGGCGGAGGCAAAGATGCCCACGTCCGGCAGGATGGGCAGGTCGTTTTCCGGATGGCAGTCGCAGTAGGGGCTGATATCCATCACAAAGTTCACATGCAGGCAGGGCCGGCCGTCCACCACCGCTTTGGCGTACTCGGCGATCTTGCAGACCAGGTCGGTGTTGGCGCACCAGTTCTCGTTCTCGATGGCGTCAAAGTTGCACATGCCCAGGCAGCGGCCGCAGCCCACGCACTTGTCGTGGTCGATATGGGCGTGGTTGTTTTCGTCAAAAGAGATGGCGCTCTGGGCGCAGACCCGGGCGCAGGCGTGGCAGCCCCGGCACACGTCGGTATGCACCACCGGCTTGCCGCTGTTGTGCTGTTCCATCTTGCCGGCGCGGCTGCCGCAGCCCATGCCCAGATTCTTCAGCGACCCGCCGAACCCGGTGCTCTCATGCCCCTTGAAATGGGTCAGATCGATCACCACGTCCGCGTCCATCACGGCCCGGCCGATCTTGGCGGTCTTGCAGTAGACGCCGCCCTCCACCGGCACCTCCACCTCGTCGGTACCCTTGAGGCCGTCGGCGATGATCACCGGGCAGCCGGCGGCCAGCGGGCCGAACCCGTTTTCCCAGGCGGTCTCGATGTGTTCCACCGCGTTTTTGCGCCGGCCCACATACAGGGTGTTGCAGTCGGTCAAAAACGGGATGCCGCCCTTGGCCTTGACCATCTCCACCACCGTGCGCGCCCAGTTGGCCCGCAGATAGGACAGGTTGCCCGGCTCGCCAAAATTGATCTTGATGGCCACGAACTTCTTTTCCAGATCCAGTTCGGCAAAACCCGCCGCGTTCAGCAGCCGGCACAGTTTTCCCTGCAGATTGGTGCCGGGCACCGCCCGCAGATCGGTGAACCATACCTTTGCTTTTTCCATAGTCTTTCTCCTCCTTGTATGAACGCCGGGTCCCTGCGAACCCGGCGCGGCTTTACATCACCAGCAATACCAGCACGCCCAGGGCGATGCGGTACCAGCCAAACGCCGTGAAGGTGTGCTTTTTTACATAGTTCATCAAAAAACGGATGGCAAACAGGCTCACCAAAAAGGCCACCAGGCATCCCACCGCCAGAATGCCCAGCTGGGCCAGGGTGAAGCTGCCCGCCCCCAGCAGGAACTTGAGCACCTTCAAAAAGCTGGCCCCCGCCATTACCGGGATCGCCAGATAAAAGGTGAACTCGGCCACGGCGGCCCGGCTCAGTCCCAGCAGCATGCCGCCCACGATGGTGGCGCCGCTGCGGGAGGTGCCGGGGATCATGGCCAGCACCTGCCAGAACCCGATGATCAGCGCCTGGGTCAGGGTGATCTCCTTCACGCTGCGCACCTTCACCGGCCGGGGAAACCGCTCCACCAGGATGAAGAAGATGCCGTACAGAACCAGCATGGCGGACACCACGATGTAGTTGTAGAGATGGGCGTCCAGCCAGTCGTCCAGCAAAAGGCCCAGCACCAGCGCCGGCACGGTGCCCACCAGCACCCGGCCCCACAGCCGCAGCACCGGCATCTTGAACATGAGAAATTCCCCGTCCCGGGTGGTGCGTTTGCCGATGGGCCAGAGCTTTTTGAAGAACAGCACCACCACCGCCAGGATCGCCCCCAGCTGGATCACCACCCGGAACATCGAGACGAACTCCGCCGGCTGGTCAAAAAAAAAGATGCGCTCGGCCAGGATCAGGTGCCCGGTGCTGCTCACCGGCAGCCATTCGGTAATGCCTTCGATCAGGCCCATGACGGCCGCTATCAGGAAATCCATGCAAAACCTCCCGTTTGCCGCGGCCGGGGCCGCGTCTGGTTTTCGTACTGGTACATTATAGCACACCGCCGCCCAAAACAGAAGTGGCCGCCGCGCCCTCTTTCGATTTGTTCTTTCGGCAAAAATACGGTATACTGATAGAAAACGCCGCTTGGCATCGAAGGGAGGTCCCCGCCATGGAGATACGCTGCAGCCCGGGCGCCGCGCTGGTATTCGGGCTCTGGTGGTGCGTCCCCGGCCTGGCGCTGAGCCCGTTCGTGTTTTGGCAAAGCCTGGCGGCGGGCGCGGTGTTTGTGCTGGGCTGGTGCGGCGCGGCGCTGCTGACCTGCCGCGTCCGGCTGGGCAGCCTTCGGGGCCGGGTGCGGGCCGGGGAACTCTCGGTCAGCCGGGGGGTGCTGTTTCAGACCACCCGCCGGATGCCCACCCGGTTCATCAGCGGGGTCACCCGGCTGGAAACGCCGCTGCTGCGCCGGTTCCACGCCAGCCTGGTGGTGGTGCACAGCCCGGCGGGCGCGCTGCTGCTGCCCGCCCTGGACGCGGACGACGCCCGCCGGCTGGAATCTGCCCTGACGGGAGGCCGCCCGTGACCGCCCCGCGCTCTCCGGCGGCGCAAGGCCGGTTCCACATCGTCTATTCCCTGCATCTGCTGAAAAACGGCCTGATCTTCTGCCTGGTGCCGCTGCTGCAGGCGCTGCTGCGCTGGGACCTGCCCAGCCTGTACGGAGTGCTGCAGCAGGAGGCGCTGATCCTGCTGGCGCTGGTAGCGGTCTCGCTGTTTTTGTGGCGGCGCACCGGCTGGCGCCAGTATCCGGACCGGCTGGAGATGCACAGCGGGTTGGTGCTGCACCGGGCGCGGGTGCTGCGGCGCAGCGAACTGGCGGTGGTGGAGATCGCCCGCAACCCCTTTTTGAAGCTGCTGGGCGCCGCCCGGGTGACCCTGTACGGCTGCCGTTCCCGCCAGACCGTGACCCTCTACCTGACCCGGCGGGACGCGGCGGCCCTGGCCGACGCGCTGCTGCCCCCGCCCCGAAAAGCCCCGCTTTTCAAACCGGTGGGCGCGCAGCGGCTGAGTTTCGTGATGGTCAGCGCCAATCTGATCAGCACGGCGCTTTTGCTGATGGTGAGCCTTCGCCAGACCGAAGAACTGCTGGGCGCGGCGGTGACCCTACCTTTGCGGGACAACCTGACAAGGCTGGAACAGCTGGTGGAGCAGGTGGTGCCCACCGGCGTGGCCTGGCTGTTCACGGCGGCGTTCGTTTTGTGGGGGGCCAGCCTGGCGGTGAGTTTGCTGCGCACGGTGGGATTCTCGGTGGCCTGCAGCGGCGGGGTGATCCTGTGCCACGGGGGCTTTCTTCTGCACACCGAGCGGCGGATCCTGGCCTCGGCGGTGAGCGCCTGCTATCTGCGGGTGACCCCGGTGGCCCGGCTGCTGCGCCGGTACCCGGTCTACCTGACCGCCGGCGCCTACCATGCCAGCGACGTGCCGGTGCTGGTGTACAAAAAGGGGCAGACCGACCTGCTGGGCGCGCTGATGCCGGGTTTTGTGCCGCCAAGCGGCGCCAGCGAAAACCGGATCGGCCGTTCCGCGCCGGTGTTTTTCTGGAAAAGCGGCCTGTGCCTGGCCTTCAGCCTGGCGGTGACCGGGGTGTCGGTGTGGCAGCTGCCGGCGGTGACCGGCCTTCTGGCCATCCCCTGCCTTTTGAGCGCGGCGGCGCTGCTGGTCGCGGCGGAAGGTTATCGGCTGGAGGGCGCGGCCCGCACCCCGGGCCGGGTGCTGACGGTGCAGTACAGCCGGGCCTTTACCCGGCACTGGGTCTGCGTGTTTACGCCGGATGTGAACCTGACGCTGTTCGCCTCCCCCTTCGCCCAGGCGGTGGGCCGGTGCAACCTGACCGTCTGCCTGCCTTGCGGCAGCCGGATGCGGGTGCGCAGCGTCAACCGGTACCGGGCCGCCCATCTTCCACTGGACGAATGATCTTTTGTTCCCGCAAACGGACAAAAAACAAATCCGAACCCCTCGCCCACCGGCGCAAGGTTCGGATTTGTTTTGTTTGGTGACCCGTCCGGGAATCGAACCCGGGTTACCGCCGTGAAAGGGCGATGTCTTGACCGCTTGACCAACGGGCCAAAGCTACAGGGTTTTGCTAAAACAGCAAGCTCTTTTTCACCCACTGTTGCGGGCTACCCCCCGAGTGTTTTAGCGAAACCCTGTAAATGGTAGCGGTAACTGGATTCGAACCGGTGACACTTCGGGTATGAACCGAATGCTCTAGCCAACTGAGCTATACCGCCACATATCAAATTGCCGCGCCAAGAGCGCCTTATTATTATACGGGACAAGCAGGGCGTTTGTCAAGGGTTTTTTCCGATTTTTTGCCGGATATCCGCCCTTTTCCGGGCTTCGCGCCCTTCCTTACCCGGCTAGTATCTCCCCTTTTTTGCAAAAAAACCGCGGGCCGGAAATTTCCGGCCCGCGAAAGGGGTCCGGGGTCCGCGACCCCGGATCGGCTGAATTGGTAATTTTTGGTATTTCTTAGTGCTTGGGCACCAGCTTGTCCTTGCCGCCCATGTAGGGGCGCAGCACTTCGGGGATGAGCACGGTGCCGTCGGCCTGGAGGTTGTTCTCCAAAAAGGCGATCAGCATCCGGGGCGGGGCCACACAGGTGTTGTTGAGGGTGTGGGGCAGGTAGTTGCGGCCGTCCTCGCCCTTGACGCGGATCTTCAGCCGGCGAGCCTGGGCGTCGCCCAGATTGGAGCAGCTGCACACCTCAAAATACTTCTGCTGCCGGGGGCTCCAGGCCTCGATGTCGCAGCTCTTGACCTTCAGGTCGGCCAGATCGCCGGAGCAGCACTCCAGCTGGCGCACCGGAATATCCAGGCTGCGGAACAGCTCCACGCTGTTGTGCCACAGCTTGTCGTACCAGTCCATCGACTCCTCGGGCTTGCAGACCACGATCATCTCCTGCTTCTCGAATTGGTGGATGCGGTAGACGCCCCGCTCCTCCAGGCCGTGGGCGCCCTTTTCCTTGCGGAAACAGGGGCTGTAGCTGGTCAGGGTCTGGGGCAGCTTGGCCTCGGGGATGATCTGATCCACGAACCGGCCGATCATGGTATGCTCGCTGGTGCCGATCAGGTACAGGTCCTCACCCTCGATCTTGTACATCATGGCGTCCATCTCGGGGAAGCTCATGACCCCCTGCACCACCGCGCCGTGCATCATAAAGGGCGGGATCACATAGGTGAAGCCCTTGTCGATCATAAAGTCCCGGGCGTAGCTCAGTACCGCCGAGTGCAGCCGGGCGATGTCCCCCATCAGATAATAGAACCCGTTGCCGGCCACCCGGCGGGCGCTGTCCAGGTCGATGCCGTCGAACCGCTCCATGATCTCGGTGTGGTAGGGGATCTCAAATTCCGGCGCCTTCGCCCCCCCGAACCGCTGCACCTCCACGTTGCAGCTGTCGTCCGGGCCGATGGGCACGCTGGGGTCGATCATATTCGGGATGGTGAGCATGATGGTGCGGATCTGCTCCTCCAGTTCGGCCTCCCGGGCCTCCAGTTCCTTCAGCCGGTCTGCCTGGGCGGCCACCTGCGCCTTGACAGCCTCGGCCTCCTCCTTTTTGCCCTGGCCCATCAGCGCGCCGATCTGCTTGGACAGGGTGTTCCGGTTCCCCCGCAGGGTGTTGGCCTCGGTCATGGCGGCCCGGTTCTCGGCGTCCAGCGCGATCACCTGGTCCACCAGCGGCAGCTTGGCCTCCTGGAACTTCTTGCGGATGTTTTCCTTGACCAGTTCCGGGTTCTCCCGGACAAATCGAATATCCAGCATGGTTTTCTATCCCCTTTTTGTTGTGTTTGTCAGCCGTTGGGCTGTTCCTTGTTGTACTGTCCCAGCAGATTGGCAAAGGCCCGCAGCTGGTCGTCGGAGTAAAAATGCAGGGTCAGAGAGCCCTTTCCGTCCTTGTAGTCCACCTTGACCTCGTTGCCCAGCACCTCCCGCAGGCTCACCTCCACCTCGGTGGGCAGGGCGGGCCGCAGCACCGCCGGTTTTTCCGCCGGCGGACGGGCCAGACGGCGGCAGAGGGCCTCGGTCTGGCGCACATTCAGCTGCTGGGCCACCACCTGGCTGGCCGCCTGGCACTGCAATTCCTCACTCGGCAGCCCCAGAATGGCCTTGGCGTGGCCGGCGGTCAGGGCGTCCTGCCGCAGCAGGTCCAGCACCGGGGCGGGCAGGGCCAGCAGACGCAGGCTGTTGGCGATGCCGCTTCGGCTCTTGGCCAGCTTTTTGGCCACTTCCTCCTGGGTCAGGCCGCACCGGTCCATCAGCTGCCGGTACCCCATGGCCTCCTCCACCGGGTCCAGGTCCTCCCGCTGGAGGTTCTCGATCAGGGCCAGTTCCATGGCCTGCTGGTCGGTGACCTCCCGCACCACCACCGGCACTTCGGTCAGACCGGCCATCCGGGCGGCGCGCCAGCGGCGTTCGCCGGCGATGATCTTGTAGCCCCCCGCCGGGTTGGAGCGCACCGCGATGGGCTGCAGCAGCCCGTGCTGGGCAATGCTCTCGGCCAGCTGGGCCAGGGAATTTTCTTCAAACACCTTGCGGGGCTGATCCCGGTCAGGCTCGATCTCCCGCAAGGGCAGGGTCTGTATCTGATCGGAATCGCTGGTCACAAGACCGGTCGCGTCCTCAAACAGGCTGTCCAGCCCGCGGCCCAGGCCGCTTTTTCGTTTTGTCGCCATACCCTCTCCCCTTTCATCGGTTGTTTTTTAAAAATTCGGCGGCCATCTCCCGGTAGGCGGCGGTGCCGGTGCATCCCGGGTCGTACTGGTTCACCGGCATCCCGTAGCTGGGCGCCTCGGAAAGCCGTACATTGCGGGGAACGGTGGTCTTATAGACCTTGTTTCCAAAGTACTTTTTCACCTGTTCCACCACCTGAAGGGTCAGATTCAGCCGCCCGGCGTACATGGTAAAGACCACGCCCTCCACGTCCAGGTAGCTGTTGTACTTTTTGCGGACGTTTTTCAGGGTCGCCATCAGCTCGCTCAGACCTTCCAGCGCGTAAAATTCGCACTGGATGGGGATCAGCACCGTATCGCAGGCACACAGGGCGTTCAGGGTGAGCAGGTCCAGGTTGGGCGGGCAGTCGATAAACACAAAATCGTATTGGCCGGCCACCGGGGCCAGGCCCTCCCGCAGGCGGCTCTCCCGCCGGGGCAGGCTCACCAGTTCGATGCTGGCGCCGGCCAGCTGGGTGTTGGAAGGGATGAGATCCACCCCGTATTGGGTGTGCAGGATGCAGGCTTCAGCCGTCTCCTCGCCGATCAGCAGGTCGTAAACGCTGTTCTCCACCCCGCGCTTGGCCACACCGTAGCCGCTGGATGTGTTCCCCTGGGGGTCCATGTCCACCAGCAGCACCTTTTTGCCCGCTTCGGCCACGCAGGCGGCCAGATTGACGGCGGTGGTGGTCTTGCCCACGCCGCCCTTCTGATTTGCGATTGCCACTACCTTGCCCACTGTTTCAGCCTCCCGCACGGATTTGATTCATCTTTCGGCCCGATTTTTTCGGTGCAAGCACTATTATAGCATACTTTCGGGGGAAAGAAAACCGTCGGCGTGATTTTGCCGCAAATGTTCCACGTGGAACAAGCAGTGAACGGCCGCCCGGAAATGTTCCACGTGGAACACGCAAGCCCCGGGCGCCAGATTTTCAATGTTCCACGTGGAACAGTTTTACAAAGCACAAGGCCCGGCGGAAGAACCCGTCGGGCCTTGCGGTCATATCCAGGAAGCCGGAGCGCCGCGGCCGAAAACCGGCCGTTCTGTTTTTGTACCCTGCGCCGCTCTTTGACCGGCGCACGCCGGACAATTTCTCTCCGGCGTTCTCGGCTTTTTTGCAGAGAGGAAAACCTCTCTGGTCCTCTTCTAAAAAAGTACCAGTCCCTCTACCGGCCTCATTTTTTCGCGGAATCCCCCCGGCAGGCCGCCGTCATGGGAATGCGCACCCGATATTCAATGCACTCCTCGTCCTCGGTGCGCTGGCAGCGGGCCGGCACCCCCGCGTCCACCATCAGGCGCACCGCCCGGTTGATGGTGTTGACGAACAACCGCACATCCCGCACCATCACCCGGGGACGGTGCTTTTCGGCCGCGTCCAGCAGAGACTGTATGTAGGCGTCCGCCTGCCGGGCGTTCATTCCCTGCCGGGCAATGTGCTCCAGCGCGGCGCTGCGTCTTTCCGGGGGCAGCCGCAGCGCCGCCCGGGCGTGCCGCTCGGTCAGCCCCGCCGCCAGACAAAACTGCTGCTGTTCCTCAGTCAGCTGCAGCAGCCGCAGTTTGTTGTTCAGGGTGGGCTGGGCCAGACCCAGCCGTTTGGCCGCCTGCTCCTGGGTGCAGCCCCACCGGTCGATCACCTCCCGGATGCCGCGGGCCTGCTCAAAAGGATTGAGATTTTGCCGCTGGATGTTCTCCAGCAACCCCAGCGCGGCGGTCTGATCGTCACCGTAATCGCATACGATAGCCGGCACCGTGGTCATTCCCGCCATTTTGCAAGCCCGCAGCCGTCTCTCCCCCGCCACCAGTTCATACCGATCCTTGCCGGTGCGACGCACCGTTACCGGTTGAAGCAATCCGTTCTGCAGAATGCTCAAACTCAAACGGGCGATCTCCTGCTCGTCAAATTCCCGCCGCGCCTGATAGGGCGACGGTTCTATCTGCTCTACCGGCAGCTGCCACACCTTGCCGCAGACCTTCGCGCCTTTCCATCCCATATCGCTTTCCTCCTTCCGGGGCCTTTTGCCCTTCCCTGCTTGTCCCATCGCAGACGGGGGCGGCCTGACCATTTGTATGGAAAATCCTTTTTTCATACAAAAAACCGGCTCCGTGCCCGCGCCTGCCTTTCTTCTGGCTTCAGCGTACCACAGAACCGGTTTATTTTCCAGTATTTTCCATCCCCCGGTTTCGCGCCGGAGGGCTCATTTCAGCGGGGATTTGGCGATTTTCCCGCCGTTTCGCGGGTATGCGGGCGGAGTCTGCGATATTTTTTCACAGATCACCAGGGCCCGTTCGTCCCCGGCGGGCAGCCGCAGCCGGCGCAACTCCTCCCTGCGCCCGCCCAGCTTGCGGATGGCACCGGCGGCGGCGGCCAGCTCCTCCTCCGCGGAAGCTCCCTTGAGGGCGATGAACCGTCCGCCCACCTTCACCAGCGGCAGGCAGAACTCGGCCAGCTGGGGCAGGGCGCTCACCGCCCGGGCGCAGGCCAGGTCGAACTGCTCCCGCCACTGCTTGCGGGCGGCCTCCTCGGCCCGCTCCTTGACCAGCTTCACGTCGGCAAAGCCCAGCCGCTCGCAGACCTGGCGCAAAAACTCCACCCGCTTGCCGGTGGGTTCCATGAGGGTCACATCCAGGTCAGGTTTGTAGATGCGGGCCACCAGGCCGGGAAACCCCGCCCCGGTGCCCACGTCCACCAGGCTGCCGGCCACCTCCGGCTGGCAGGCAAAGAGCAGGCTGTCGAGAAAGTGCTTGTCCTCGATGCCCTCCGGATCGGTGATGGCGGTCAGGTTCACGTGGGCGTTGTAGTCCACCAGCATCTGGGCGTAGACATCCAGCTGTTCCAGGCAGGCGGGGGTGAGAAGAATGTCCCGTGCGGCGCACTTGGCCGCCAGACGGTCCCGGTCGATCATACTATACCACCTTTCCAGCGGCAGGGACCAGGGTCTCTGCCCGTTTTATTGTATCACGAGGTCAAAAGATGGGCAAGCCCTGCAAGAATGCCACGAAAAAGGCCGTCCAGGCGATCGCGAGCAGAGCCCAAACCACATACCGCACACCGCGGGGCAGACAGGCAAAGCCCATAGAGATCGCCGGATTGTTCAGCGCGTAACGCGGGGCGCTGAGCAGCCAGGTCACCCCGTTGGTAAAAGCATAATAGGCCAGCCCATACAACTGCATGCAGGCAGGCAACCTCCGGCCTGGTATCAAGGCCACAAGCCCGACCACCAGTGTGCCCACCGCCCACAGGCATAGCCAGAAAGCCAGTTGAGGATTATCGTTCATCCAGATCATAAAATTCTGCCCGTGATACAGAATGGTGTTCCAGAATAACCCCAGCCGCTGGCCCCAATGACTGGCCTGATAAAAAGAAAACCTGAACGGGTCGCCGTATACAGCCAGATTGAGCGCCAGATACGCCCCCAGCCCGCCGATTGGGCCCAATACCGGCAGCAGCCAGCGAAGATGGAACCGATCCTTCCGGCAAAGCAGAACAGACAGATACAAAGCCCCGGCAGCCCCTGTCAGCAGAGCGCCCGGTGAACGGCAAAACGCCGCCAGAAAACCACAGATTCCTGCCGTCAGCGCCCGCCCTTCCAGAAGAAGCAGAAAGAAAGCAGACCCCAACAGCAGAAGCAAACTGTCACTCATGGGCACTAAAAAGAAAAAACTTCCGGGCAGCGCCATCAAAAAAGCCAGTGCCCATCCGGCCCTCTCAGGTCCCAACAGACGATAGGCCAGCCGATAATACAATCCCGCCCCCACCGGAAACAGCACCAACTGCAACAGCATCCCGCACAGGTACCAGGGAAACGATCCAAATGGATTGATCATACGCAGCAGGAGCGGATAGAGGGGGAAAAAGACGATCATCAATTCCTGATTGGAAAATGCAGCATTGTCAGCGCTATACCCGTAACGGGCGATCCGTATATAGTGGTTTGCGTCGATCGGATAGCGTTCAAAAAAACGCTGAACGGCCTCTCCCCATCCCACGCCCGGGCTTTGCATGAGGGCTATCACTACAAAAACCAGTTCCACCGCCACACCGAAGGCCAAGGCTGCCGCCATCGCCCGCAGCTGTGTCTCCCGGGCAGGCGCCGGCCCCGGTGTTTCCTGCCGCCGCAAAGCCCACAGAGCCCGCAAGGTAAGAACAACAAAAACCACAGCGCAAACCGCTGCCAGCGTCAAAAACCCAAACTGCATCCTCTTTTCCCCTTTCACCCTGCCAGTATACCACAAATTCCGAACATAGACAAAAAACACCCCTGGAGGAAACCCTCCGGGGGTGTTTGGGTCAATATGCCGTCAGGCAGCGGGTCTTACTTGTACAGATCGACCAGCTTGAGCAGGTGCTCGTAGCGCTCCTTGCTCTTTTCGTCGGCCAGCTCGAACAGCTTTTCGGCACGCTCGGGGAAGGCCAGCTTCAGGCGGCTGTAACGGGTCTCACCCGCGATGAACTCCTTGTAATCCGCGGTGGCGGGCTTGGAGTCCAGGGTGAACGGATTCTTGCCCTCGGCCTTGAGCGCGGGGTTGAACCGGAACATGTTCCAGTACCCGGCGGCCACGGCCTTCTTCATCTCGGCCTGGCAGTTGGTCATGCCGCCCTTGACGCCGTGCATCTCGCAGGGGGCGTAGCCGATGATCAGGGACGGGCCGGGATAAGCCTCGGCCTCGGCGATGGCCTTGATGGTCTGGTTCATGTCGGCGCCCATGGCGATCTGGGCCACATAGACGTAGCCGTAGGTCATGGCGATCTCGCTCAGGCTCTTCTTGCCGATGGCCTTGCCGGCGGCGGCAAACTGCGCCACCTGGCCGATCTGGCTGGCCTTGGAGGCCTGTCCGCCGGTGTTGGAGTACACCTCGGTGTCAAAGACCATCACGTTGACGTCCTCACCGGAAGCCAGCACATGGTCCAGACCGCCAAAGCCGATGTCGTAGGCCCAGCCGTCGCCGCCGAAGATCCAGACGCTCTTCTTGCTCAGGTACTGCTTCTTGGAGAGGATCTCCTTGCTGTACCGGCAGTCGGGATCGGCTTCCAGCGCGGCGATCAGGGCCTTGGTGGCCTCCGCGTTGGCCTTGCCGTCGTTCAGGGTGGCCAGGTACTGCTCGCAGGCGGCCTTCTTTTCGGCGATCTCGGTCTTTTCCGCCAGTTCCTTGACCTTCTCGATCAGGCCGTCGCGGATATACTTCTGGCCCAGGTACATGCCCAGACCATGCTCGGCGTTGTCCTCAAACAGGCTGTTGGCCCAGGCGGGACCATGGCCGGACACCTTGTTGCGGGTGTAGGGAGAGGTCGCGGCGGGACCGCCCCAGATGGAGGAGCAGCCGGTGGCGTTGGAGATGAACATCCGCTCGCCGAACAGCTGGGTGATCAGGCGGGCGTAGCTGGTCTCGGCGCAGCCGGCGCAGCTGCCGGAGAACTCCAGCAGCGGCTGGTTGAACTGGCTGCCCTTGACGGTGGTCTCGGCCATCATGCCGGGCTTCTTGCGGATGTTCTCGACGCAGTAGTCAAAGACCTCCTGCTGGGCGGCCTGGCTCTCCTGCGGCACCATGGTCAGGGCCTTGCCGGGGGCCGGGCAGACGTTCACGCAGACGCCGCAGCCCATGCAGTCCAGCGGGGAAACGGTCACGGCGAACTGGTAGTCCTCGCAGCCCTTGCCGTTCATCTTCTTGCTCTTGAACGCGGCGGGCGCGGCGGCCACTTCCTCGGCGGTCAAAGCGAAGGGACGGATGGTGGCGTGGGGGCATACATAGGAGCACTGGTTGCACTGGATGCACTTGCTGGGATCCCACTCGGGCACGGTCACGGCAACGCCGCGCTTCTCATAGGCGGAAGCGCCCTGCTCGAACTGGCCGTCCACATACTTGGTGAAGGCGCTGACCGGCAGGCTGTCGCCGTCCATGCGGTCCACCGGCTCCAGGATCTTCTCCACCATCTCCAGGGTGGGGGCATAGCCGGTCATGGCCTTGTTGGCGGGGGCGTCCTCGGCGGTGGCCCAGGAGGCGGGGATCTCCACCTTGTGCAGCGCCTCGGCGCCGCAGTCGATGGCCTTGTAGTTCATCTCCACGACCGCGTCGCCCTTCTTGCCGTAGCTCTTCTTGGCGGCCTGCTTCATGTAGGTGATGGCGTCCTCGGCGGGCATGATGTTGGCCAGCTTGAAGAAGGCCGACTGCAGGATGGTGTTGGTGCGCTTGCCCATGCCGATCTCGATGGCCTTGTCGATGGCGTTGATGGTGTAGAGCTGGATGTTGTTGGCCGCGATGTACCGCTTGGCCTCAGCGGGCATGTGGTGATCCAGTTCCTCGTCGGTCCACTGGCAGTTGATCATGAAGATACCGCCGGGCTTGACGTCGTTGACCATCTTGAAGCCCTTGATCACGTAGCTGGGATTGTGGCAGGCCACAAAATCCGCCTTGTTGATGTAGTAGGGGGCGCGGATGGGCTTGTCGCCAAAGCGCAGGTGGCTGATGGTCACGCCGCCGGTCTTTTTGGAGTCATACTGGAAGTATGCCTGAATATACTTGTTGGTATGGTCGCCGATGATCTTGGTGCTGTTCTTGTTGGCGCCCACGGTGCCGTCGCCGCCCAGACCCCAGAACTTGCATTCCACGGTGCCCTCGGCAGCGGTGTTGGGGGCGGGCTTCTCCTCCAGGGACAGGCCGGTCACATCGTCCACGATGCCGATGGTGAAGCGGGCCTTGGGCTCGGCCTTGGTCAGCTCCTCGTACACGGCGAACACGCTGGCCGGCGGGGTGTCCTTGCTGCCCAGACCGTAACGGCCGCCAATGACGGTGGCGTTGTTGCCGGCCTCACGCAGAGCGGCCACCACGTCCAGATACAGGGGCTCGCCCAGAGCGCCCGGCTCCTTGGTGCGGTCCAGCACGGCGATCTTGGTGGCGGTGGCGGGGATGGCGGCCAGCAGCTTTTCGGGCAGGAAGGGGCGGTACAGCCGCACCTTGACCAGGCCCACCTTCTCGCCCTGGGCGGTCAGGTAGTCGATGACCTCCTCGGCCACGTCGCAGATGGAGCCCATGGCGATGATGACCCGCTCGGCGTCGGGCGCGCCGTAGTAGTTGAACAGGTCGTAGTTGGTGCCCAGCTTCTCGTTGACCTTGGCCATGTACTTCTCCACCACGGCGGGCAGCGCGTCGTAGTACTTGTTGCAGGCCTCGCGATGCTGGAAGAAGATGTCGCCGTTCTCGTGGCTGCCGCGCATGGCGGGATGCTCGGGGTTCAGGGCATGATCGCGGAACGCCTGCACGGCGTCCCAGTTGACCATATCGGCCAGATCGGCGTAATCCCACTTCTCGATCTTCTGGATCTCGTGGCTGGTGCGGAAACCGTCAAAGAAGTTGATGAACGGCACGCGGCCCTCGATGGAAGCCAGGTGGGCCACCGCGGCCAGGTCCATAACCTCCTGGGGGTTGGACTCGGCCAGCATGGCAAAGCCGGTCTGCCGGCAGGCGTAGACGTCGCTGTGGTCGCCGAAGATGTTCAGCGCGTGGCTGGCCACCGTACGGGCGGACACATGGAACACGCAGGGCAGCAGTTCGCCGGCGATCTTGTACATGTTGGGGATCATCAGCAGCAGGCCCTGGCTGGCAGTGAAGGTAGTGGTCATGGCGCCGGCAGCCAGGCTGCCGTGCACAGCGCCCGCGGCGCCCGCCTCGGACTGCATCTCCATGACCTTGACCTCGGAGCCGAAGATGTTCTTCTGGCCAACCGCGGACCACTGATCCACACTGTCCGCCATGGGGCTGGACGGGGTGATGGGGTAGATGGCAGCCACTTCGGTAAACGCGTATGCAACGTGTGCCGCAGCGGTATTGCCGTCCATGGACTGTTTTGCTCTGGGCATTTTTCTTCCTCCATACTTCAGATTGACAGCGCCCTCCCCCGCCCCGGGACCGGAGCGGGCCCGCGCCGCGCGCGTCTTTGGAAAAACCGGCGTTCGGTGGCGCAAGGTGCGGGGCGCGCGGCTGCCCGGAGACCCCTCTCCCGCGAAGGAGAAACCGGGCCTCCGGTGGCACCCGCACGCGCCGAACCTCAAGCCGCAAACGCCGGCGCCCCCATGGCCCCGGCGGCGCGTTCGGATCGCTGCCTCTTATGCCCTTATGATACCAAAAACCGGGGCTAAAGTAAAGCGAAAATCTCGTGCAGATTTTTGCCGGTTTTGCCTTGGAGACCCGGTTGGAAAGCGGTTTTTTCGGTATTTGCCAAATTTTTGCCAAAAAAACGCCCCGCCGCCGGAAAGCCCGGCGGGGGGCGCTGCTGTATCTGTCTGTTTCCCTGCGGACCGAATTGTTTCGGTCCGCGATTTCGGGGGTATGGGGGCCGAGTCTGCGAAGCAGCCAAGGCCCCGGTGGGGCCTTGGACCGGCAGGGCGGTCGGCCAAGCCGGGCGGGCGCTTCCTTGTTGCGCCCGCAGCCCTTTGGTTATATCCCCATATTGGCCATTACTCCTCGCCGTCCCCCTCGTCCTCGGGCTGCTCGTCGGCCTGGGCGTTCTCCTCGGCCTGGATGGCAGCCAGTTCGGCTTCGGAGAGGGTCTCCTCCGGCTCGTCCTCGGGCTTTTCGGTCACCGCGTCCTCGCTGTGCTCGGTGCGGGCCACCGTCACCACCCGGTCGCCCTCGGCCAGCCGCATGACCCGCACGCCGCTGCCGTAACGGCTCTGCAGGTTGATGTCGGCCGCGTGCATCCGGATGATGATGCCCTCCTGGCTGATCAGGATCACATCGTCCTCCTCGTCCAGCACCTTGATGCCGGCCACACAGCCCTTGGTGTAGTTCCGGATGCCCTTGCCGCCGCGGCTCTGGATGCGGTAATCGTCCACGCGGCTGCGCCGGCCCTTGCCCTGCTCTGTCACGGTGAACACGCTGGCGCCCGGGCGCAGGATGCCCACGCCCACCACCTGGTCGCCCTCGGCCAGGCGGATGGCCCGCACGCCGTGGCCCAGCCGGCCCATGCTGCGGGCGTCGCTCTCCTTAAAGCGGATAGCCTGGCCGCCCTTGGTGGCCACGATGAGCTCATCCTCGCCGGATGTGATCTTGGTCCAGGCCAGGCTGTCCCCCTCGTAGAGGCTCACCGCCAGCAGGCCGCTCTTGCGGATGTTGTGATAGGCCTGCAGCGGGGTGCGCTTGATGACGCCGCCCCGGGTCACCATCACCAGGTACCCGCTCTCGTCGCCGGCCGGCATCCGCAGCATGCTGGTCACCTTCTCGCCCTCCTGCAGCGGCAGCAGGTTCACGATGTTGGTGCCCCGGCTGGTGCGGCTGCCCTCCAAAATCTGGTATCCCTTCAGCCGGTAGACGCGGCCCTGGTCGGTCACGAACAGCACATAATCGTGGGTGGAGCCGATAAACATCTCCTCCACGAAATCCTCGTCCTTGTGGGACAGGCCGCTGATGCCCCGGCCGCCCCGCTTCTGGGCCTGGTAGGTGTCCTCCGGCAGGCGCTTGATGTAGCCCGCGTGGGTCAGGGTAAAGACGCAGGTCTCCTCCGGGATCAGGTCCTCGATGTCCACCTCGCCGCTCACATGCTGGATCTCGGTGCGGCGCTCGTCGCCGTACTTGTCCCGCAGTTCGGTCAGCTCGTCCCGCACGATGCCCAGCACCCGCTCGTCGTTGGCCAGGATGTCCCGCCAGTCGGCGATCTTTTCGTGCAGCTCGCCCAGTTCGGTCTCGATCTTGAGGATCTCCAGCCCGGCCAGCTGGCCCAGCTGGAATTTGCAGATGGCGTCCGCCTGGGGATCGTCAAAGCCGAACGCCTCCATGATGGCCGCTTTCGCCTCGGCGCGGCCGCCCTTGCAGGCCCGGATGGTGGCGATGATCTCGTCCACGATGTCGGTGGCCCGGGCCAGACCTTCCAGGATGTGGGCTCGCTCCTCCGCCTTTTTCAGGTCGTACTGGGTGCGCCGGCGGATGACCTCGTCCTGGAACTCCACATACCGCTGCAGCATGGTTTTCAGGGTCATCACCTTGGGGGTGCCCTTGTCCAGCGCCAGCAGGTTCACGCCAACGGTGTCCTGCAGCTGGGTGTAGCGGTACAGCTGGTTGAGCACCACCTGGGGATTGGCCTCCCGGCGCAGCTCGATGACGATCCGCATCCCATGGCGGTTGGATTCGTCGTTGATGTCGCTGATGCCCTCGATCCGCTTGTCCTTCACCAGGTCGGCGATGCTCTCGATCAGCCGGGCCTTGTTCACCATGTAGGGGATCTCGGTCACAATGATCTGGAACCGGCCGTTCTTCTTCTCTTCAATTTCCGCCCGGCCCCGCAGGGTGATCTTGCCCTTGCCGGTGGCGTAGGCCGCCCGGATGCCGCTGCGGCCCATGATGATGCCCGCGGTGGGGAAATCCGGCCCCTTGATGAACTCCATCAGGCCGGCCAGGTCGATGTCCGGGTTTTCGATCAGGGCGATGCAGCCGTTGATGACCTCCCGCAGATTGTGGGGCGGGATGTTGGTGGCCATGCCCACGGCGATACCGGTGCTGCCGTTCACCAAAAGGTTCGGGAACCGGCTGGGCAATACGGTGGGCTCTTTCTTGGTCTCGTCAAAGTTCGGCCCGAAATCCACCGTGTCCTTCTCGATGTCGGTGAGCATCTCCACCGCCATCCGGCTCATGCGGGCCTCGGTGTACCGGTAGGCGGCGGGAGGGTCCCCGTCCACGCTGCCGAAGTTGCCCTGGCCGTCCACCAGCGGATACCGCAGGCTGAAGTCCTGGGCCAGACGCACCATCGCGTCGTAGACCGAGGCGTCGCCGTGGGGATGGTAGCTGCCCAGCACGGCGCCCACCGTGTCGGCGCTCTTGCGGTAGGGGTGCTGGGGGTCATTGCCCCGCTCGTGCATGGTGTACAGGATACGGCGGTGTACCGGCTTCAAACCGTCCCGCACGTCGGGCAGCGCCCGGGACACGATCACGGACATGGAGTAGTCCAGAAACGCCCGCTCGATCTCCTCTTTCACGTCCCGGACGATCAGATGGGTGCCGGGATTGATGTTTTCGGTCATGTTGTTCCTCCCTTACACGTCCAGGGTGGCGTACTGGGCGTTGCGCTCGATAAATTCGCGGCGGGGCTCCACCTTGTCCCCCATCAGGATGGTAAAGGCCTCGTCCGCCTTCTCCGCGTCCTCGATGGAGATCTGCACGATCACCCGGTTGTCCGGGTTCATGGTGGTCTCCCACAGCTGTTCCGGGTTCATCTCGCCCAGACCTTTGTACCGGTTCACCTTGACCCCCTGGCCCATCTCGGCGGAGATGCGGCTCATCTCCCCCTCGGAGTAGGCGTACCGCACATCCTTGCCCCGGGCCAGCTTGAACAGAGGGGGCTGGGCGATGTAGACATAGCCCCCCTCGATCAGCGGCCGCATGAACCGGAAGAAGAAGGTCAGCATCAGGGTGCAGATGTGGCTGCCGTCCACGTCCGCATCGGCCATGATGAACACTTTATGATACCGCAGCTTGCTCACGTCGAACTCCTCGCCCAGGCCGCAGCCCAGGGCGGTGACCACCGGCATCAGCTTTTCGTTGCCGTACACCTTGTCCAGCCGGGCCTTCTCCACGTTGAGCATCTTGCCCCACAGCGGCAGGATGGCCTGGATGTTGGAATCCCGGCCCATCTTGGCGCTGCCGCCGGCGGAATCGCCCTCGACGATGAAAATTTCGGTCTTGGCGGGGTCCTTTTCCCGGCAGTCGGCCAGCTTGCCCGGCATCCGGCTGGTCTCCAGCGCGCTCTTGCGGCGCACCAGGTCCCGGGCCTTGCGGGCGGCCTCCCGGGCGCGGGCCGCCTGGGTGGCTTTCTCAAAGATGGCCTTGGCCACCCCGGGGTTCTCCTCCAGAAACTCCTTGAGTTTCTCGTAGACCATGCCGCTCACCAGGCTGCGCACCTCGGTGTTGCCCAGCTTGGCCTTGGTCTGGCCCTCGAACTGGGCCTCGGTCAGCTTGACGCTGATCACACAGATCAGGCCCTCCCGCACATCGTTGCCGGTCAGGTTGTCGTCCTTGTCCTTGATATAGCCCTTCTCCCGGCCGAAATCGTTCATCACCCTGGTCAGCGCGCTCTTGAAGCCCTCCTCGTGGGTGCCGCCGTCGGGGGTGTTCACGTTATTGGCAAAGGAGAGCACCAGCTCGTTGAAGCTGTCGTTGTACTGCAGCGCCACCTCGGCCATGATGTCCCCCTGCTGGCCCTTCAGGTGGATGACCTGGGGATGCAGCACCGTCATGTCCCGCTTGCGGTTCAGATACTCCACAAAGCTGCTGATGCCGCCCTCGTAGCACATACTCTCCCGCACCACTTCGGGGCCGCGCTCGTCGGTCAGGGTGATGCGCACCCCGGCGTTGAGGAAACTCTCCTCCCGCAGCCGGGTGAGCAGGGTGTTGTAGTCGTACTCGGTGGTCTCGGTAAACATCTCCGGATCCGGCTTGAAGGTGACGGTAGTGCCGGTGGAGGCGGCGGGCCCGATCTTTTCCAGCGGCCCGTCCGCGATGCCCCGCTTGAAGCTCTGGCGATACTCCACGCCGCCCCGGCGCACCCGCACCTCCAACCACTCGGACAGAGCGTTCACCACCGACGCGCCCACGCCGTGCAGGCCGCCGGCCACCTTGTAGCCGCTGTTCTCGCCGCCGAACTTGCCGCCGGCGTGCAGGATGGTAAACACCACCGTCACCGCCGGGATGCCCAGCTTGGGCTGCACGTCCACCGGGATGCCGCGGCCGTTGTCGGTCACCTGGATGATGTTGCCGGGCTTGATGTTGACCTCGATGTGGTCGCAGCAGCCGGCCAGCGCCTCGTCGATGGAGTTGTCCACGATCTCGTACACCAGATGGTGCAGGCCCCGGGGCCCGGTGCTGCCGATGTACATGCCCGGCCGTTTGCGCACCGCCTCCAGCCCTTCCAGTACCTGGATCTGGCTGCCGTCGTATTCATGCTGCGGCCGGTTGGTTTGTTCTGCCATAGATTCGTTCCTCCTGTGTCTGGGATGCCGGGCGGCGCGGACTATACGATGTGTATATTTCAAATAAATTTTCCTGTCCGCATAAACAAGACGGACGGCTCCCCGGCGGAAAGCCTCCTGCCGTACTGGTTCGTTTCAAAGAGTTTGGGCAGCGCGCGGCCGCCGGAATCATTCCTCCCCGTCGCCGCCGGGCAGCGCGCCGCACCGCTTTTTCAGGGTGGCGGCGGAGATGGGGCTCACAAAGACCGCCTCGTCCGGCCAGTCGGCCAGCACGAAACTCTTGGGCAGGTCGTTGCTCAAACTCACCACCGCGCCCTCGGTCTCGGCCCGGCGCAAAAAATCCCGGGTGTGGCGGGAGAGGGTGGCGGTCTCCATGTCAAAGATGCCGATGATGTCCCGGGTGTGCAGGATAAAGTCCTGCCCCAGATGCAGATACACGGCGCCTCGCTCCTTTCCTTCAGGCGCGGGCCAGCCGCCCGGCCTCCATGGTGTAGATGACCCCGTCGGTGCGCAGAAACGCCGCGCTCTCGCAGGCGGTCACAAAGGTCTGCTTGCCCTCCATCCGGGTCAGCAGGTAGTTCTGCCGGCCGGCGTCCAGTTCGCTGAGCACGTCGTCCAGCAGCATCACCGGATGGCGGCCGGTCACCTGGCGGGCCTGTTCGGCTTCGGCCAGCTTGAGGCTCAGCACCACGCTGCGCTGCTGGCCCTGGCTGCCGAACACCCGGGCGGGCTGCCCGTCCAGCAGCACGGAAAAATCGTCCCGGTGGGGGCCGGCCAGGCAGCAGCCGGCCCGCAGTTCGGCCACCCGCAGCCGGTCCAGCGCCGCGACCAGGCTCTCCCCCGGCTGGGTGGAGGGCTGGTAGGCCAGGGTCAGCGCCTCGCTGCCGCCGCTGATCTCGGCGTAGCACCGGCAGGCCGGCCCGGCCAGGGCGGCCAGGTAATCGGCGCGCCGTTTTTCGATCTCCTCCCCCAGCCGGATCAGCTGCTCGTCAAAGATCTGACGCATCTCGCCGGCGCCGGGGGTGCGGTTCCAGGCTTTGAGCAGAGCGTTTTTTTGGGTCACCACCCGCAGATACCGGCGCATCAGCCCCAGATACCCGGGGTACAGCTGGCAGAGCGCCGCGTCCAGAAAGTTGCGCCGCCCGCCGGGGCTGCCCTTGACCAGGCTCAGGTGCCCGGGCTCGAACACCACCGCGGTGAAGGTGCCGGCGATCGCCCCGGCCCGGCCCATCTCCACCCCGTTCACCCGGGCGGTGCGGCCGGGGCGTTTGGTGCCGGGCAGACCCACGGTCAGCTGGATGCGCTGGTCCCGCTCGCCGTCGTCGGCGTTGCCCTCCAGCACCGCGAACTCTCTGCCCCGGCCCACCAGTTCGGCGTCCCTGGCGCCCCGGAAACTCTTGCCTCCGGTCAGCAGCCATATTGCCTCGAGCAGGTTGGTCTTGCCCTGGCCGTTGCGCCCGCAGATCACGGTCAGCGCCGCGCCGGGGGCAAATTCCAGCGGTTCCAGGTTGCGGAACCCCACGGCGGAAAAGCCGGTCAGCTTCATTGGCCGTCCCGCACCTGCACGGCGCGGCCGTCGGTCTCCACCGTGTCGCCGGGGCGGATCTTTTTGCCCCGCTGGGTGCATACCTCGCCGTTCACCTTCACCAGCCCCTGCTGCACCAGGGCCTTGGCCTCGCCGCCGGTCTCGGCCAGCCCGGCAAATTTCAGCAGGCTGTCCAGTTTGATAAATTCCGTGTGGATGAGAATACTCTCCATGTCAGTGCTCCGCCTTTCAGTCATTCTTGAACCGCACCGGCAGCACCAGATAGGTGAAATCGCTGCCCTCGGCGGGCAGGATCTTGACCGGGCTGAGCGGCCCGCTGATCTCCAGCACCACCCGCTCGCACCGGGCGTTGCGCATGGCGTCCAGCAGGTAGCGGTTGTTGAAGCCGATCTCCACCGGCTCGCCCTCCACGTTTGCCTCCATCTCGTCCACCACCTTGCCCAGGGCGGTCTGGCAGCGAACGGTCAGATGGTCGTCGATCTGGATGCGCAGCGGATTTTTCAGCCGCTCGGTGATGATGAGGCTGGCCCGCTCAATGGTCTCGCAGAAGGCGCGGGTATCCACCTCCACCCGGGTGCGGCAGCCGTGGGGCATCACCGTCTCATAGTTGAGGAACTCGCCCTCCAAAAGCCGGCTCATGATGGTGTAACCCCGGGCCGCGAACACCACGAACCGCCGGTTGGCACTGATCTGCACCTGTTCCTCGGGATCGTCGGGCAGAAGCTTGTTCACCTCCAGCAGGGTCTTGCCGGGGATCACGATCCGGATCTCTTTTTGGGCCTGCACATCCCGCTGCACGATGGCCAGCCGAAAGCCGTCCAGCGCCACCACCGTCAGCTGCTGGGGCTGGATCATGAACAGCTCGCCGGTATGGGCGGGGCGCTTGTCGTCCTGGCTCACCGCGTAGATGGTGCGGTCGATGATCTCTTTCAGCTGGCTGCAGGGCATGGTCAGGGTGTGATCCGCGCCGGGGTTGGGCAGCGGCGGATAGTCGCCGGCGCTCATGGCGTTGATGTCAAATTCGGCCACCCCGCCTTTGACGGTGGCGCTGCCGGCGGTGTCGGTGCTGATGGCGATCTCGCCGCCGGGAAGTCGGCGCACCATGTCGCCCAGCAGTTTCGCGTTCAGCACGATCTCGCCGGCCTCCCGCACATTGGCCTCGATGGTGGTGATAATGGCCATCTCCATGTCGTAGCCGGTGAGGGTCAGCTGAAAGCCGTCGGCCTGCAGCAGGATGCCCTCCAGCTGCGGGATGGACGAGCGAAGGGTCACCGCCCGGGACACGCCGTCGATGGCGGCGCTGAGCAGCGCTTTGTCGCAGAGAATGTTCATGTCGTTTTCACCTGTCCTTTTGTTGGTAGCCGGAAAGTTCGTTGGATCGTTCCTGTTGGCCCTGGCGGGCCTTGCGGAACGGTCGGTGGGAAAATTTGTACCAGAGCCTTGCCTTGCGGTAAAACCAAACTGGTATGTAGCCGGAGTAATAGGGGCCGTGAAAACCGTGGAAAACCCGTGCAGAGCCAGCCGTCGGGCGGATCTGCGGGCTGTGGAATATTCCACGGATTTTGTGCAGAGATTGTGCAAACTGTGGAAAGCCAAACTTTGTCCACACCGGGTGTGGAAAGGCGAATGTTGAATCTTGAAAACTCTGTTGAAAATGTGGAAAACTATCCTCTCTGTTTACGCCCGGTTTCTCCCGGGCCTTTCCGGGCGGGTTTTTGCGGCAAAATTTTGCACATTTGATGCACAGCCGCTACCATTTATATAGAGAGTTTTCCCGCCTGGCGGGGGAAAAGCCGGGGATATCTCCGTCCCCCGGACAGGACGGCTGCGGATTCGTCGGCCCGAAAAAGGGGCTGATAAATCCGCAGGGGGGTTGGTATTGTACGATTTTCAAAAAAGGATGGGGGCTGCAAATCGGTGGGGGATGGTGGGCCTTGTATGGGCTGCGCGCTCCGTTTTGGGTGGCGGGCTTGTTGGTGTTGCCGCCCCGGGCCGCTCCCGGGCGGTACGGCGGCGGGATAAATGGCCGTTCCGGCCACCCCGGGCTTTGCCCGGGCCCCCGCCGTCCTCTCCGCCCGTCCGCTGGGTAAGGAGACATCTGCGGATTCATCGGCCCTCTTTGAGGACCGATTCATCTCGCAGCTGTAGCCCCCCGTTAAAGAAAGGCTGCGCGCCCCGTTTTGGGTGGCGGGCTTGTTGGTGTTGCCGCCCCGGGCCGCTCCCGAGCGGTACGGCAGCGGGATAAATGGCCGTTCCGGCCACCCCGGGCTTTG
>CASFJO010000022.1 GCA_949295035.1 uncultured Gemmiger sp. | reverse complement strand
TTTTCAAGTGTTTCCTCACTTCAAAAGGGTTCCGTTCAAGCTTCGATATTGTTCAATTTTCAAGGTCCTGTGCGCCGCGCCCTCTCGGGTGGGCAGCTCATTTATTATATCTCATCAACCCGCTTTTGTCAAGCACTTTTTGAGATTTTTTCGAGCCGCTCTTTTCAGCGCCGCCCCCCTCGCGGGGTGCCCGATTATAATACCACGCCCCCCGTCCCTTGTCAACACCTTTTTTCAAGTTTTTTCCTCTTTTTTTGCTTCCGGAAGTTCCTCCGCGTTCTTTGCCGTGCTGCGCGGGTCTTCCAGCCCGGAGAGATAGCTGTAGGAGCCCAGCGCCAGCGCCAGCTGCGCCATGGTCAGGCGCCCCTCCCAATAGCCAAGGGCCGCCTGGATATAGCCCGAACCGATCCGCCCCCCCTGTTCCAGCAGGTGGAACACCGACGCCTCCACCGTTTCCCCGGTAAACGGATGGTTCCAGGTGCCGGGCAGTAGGCGCTTGTCCCGGGGGCCGGCGCCCTTGAGCCGGGCCGGGCTGACGTGGCCCGTGATGGCCCCACGCCCGCCGAACAGCGGTTCCACAAGCCAGAACAGCCCCCGTTTGATCCGCAGGCGGGAGATAAAGAGTTTGCGTATCCAATAGGTGTGGTGGAAGGTATCGGCCAGCGCCTCCCGGCTGACCGCCAGGCCAAACACCGTCTCCAGCGCCCCCTGCAGCTGAGCCCCCACCTCGGCCAGCGCCCCGCCGGTCAGGTGCGGGCAGGCGTGGGCCGAGGGGATGGCCCCGCCCTTGCCGTCCTCGGTGTGAAGGAAACTGTCCAGCGCGATCTCAAAATAGCCGTGCCCGCCCTTGCGGTCGTACAGCTGGCCCTTTTGGGCGATCATGACCACATAGGGATGCACCGCGCAGTCCACGGCATAATGGCATAGAAATCCCAGCGCATAATCCCGCTGCGCGGGGGTATGCGCCCGGCGCACCAGTTCGGTCAGAAAGGCGCCGGTGCATTCGTCGTGCATCCGGGAGCCCAGCGCGGGCAGGTCGAAAGCGCGGCGGCGGGCGGGTTTCCAGGCCTGGTAGCAGAAGAAGATGTCCGGTCCGTTGGCTCCGGCCGCGAACGCTTTGGAAACCGCCGGCGTATAATCCGCCAGCGCAGCCGCCTGGCGGGCGGTTCGGATATGGGTGTAGCCTTCCGGCATAGCGGGTCCCTCATTTCTTGTCGTACATTATAATATAGAAGCAGAAAAGGCGTCGGCCCCAGTTTCCTCTACATTGTACACGAATCCGGCCGATTTCTCAACGGTATCCCAAAAATCGCCCCGGCGCAGGCCGGAGCGATCCCATGGTCCCAAACAGATCACGGCAGGCCGGGCAGCAGCACAAAGCACCCCAGCCAGCCCGCGCCAAACCCAAACGCCAGCCCTGCCAGCACGTCCCGGGGGAAATGCACCCCCGCCAGCACCCGCACCGGGGCCAGCAGCAGCGCCGTGACGGCGAGCAGCGCCCCCAGCGGCGGAAAGACGTACCAGAAGGCCGCCGCGATCACCGCCGCGCTGAACACATGCCGGCTGGGGAAGGAATCGTCGGTCCCGCCCCGATGCACCACCGGTTCATAGCTTGCCAGCTGGTAGGGCCGGGGGGCGTGAAAGGCCCGGCGCGCCGCCGTGCCCAGAAGAAACACCGCCCCGGGCACCAGAACGAACCGGAAAAGCCGCGGGTCCCGCGCCGCCAGCAGCCAGACCGCCCCCAGCGGATAAAGCAGATACGCGGCCGCCGGCAGCAGCCGGTTGAGCGCGCGCACCGCGCCGGCCAGGGCCGGACGGCGGCGCACCGCCTCCATCAGCGCCGGGTAACGTTCAGCCTTCATCGGTCCCTCCCGTCAGATCTTTATAATGGGGTATACTGTCCAGCCAGCGGCCGTCTCCGGCATGAAATCCGCCGGGTATTACTCCAAGTTGTATAAATCCAAGCTTTTTATACAAAGCCAGGGCGGGGGCGTTGGTGGCCACCACCGCGTTGAACTGCAAAATACGAAATCCCAGCCGCCGGGCCGTGACCAGACAATGGGAGACCAGCGCCTCCCCGCAGCCCAGGCCCCGGGCATCGGCGGCCACCGCGTAGCTGGCGTTGGCGATGTGGCCGCAGCGTCCCACATTGTTGGGGTGCAGGATGTACAGCCCCCGCACCCGGCCTTCCTCGTCCCGGGCCGTGCCGGTGAAGGACTGGCCCTCGAAAAACGCCCGGCCGGCTGCCTCGGTCAAGGGTTCCGTCTGTGGGAAGGCCATGCCGTCCTCCACCACCCGATTCCAGATCCGGCACAATTCCGCCAGATCCTGCTGCTGCCAGCCTTCCACACGCCACCGCATTCCGCGCCGCCTCTTTTCCGTCATTTTTCCGGCCCCTGTCCCGCCGGGCCGGCGTTTTTATTATACCACCGGCGGCGGCCGGTGCCAAGACGGAGGAAAAACCGCGAAACCGAAAACGTTACCACTTTATAAATCCTGGTAATTGCATTGACAAATTCTGTATTTAAGGGGTAAACTGAACATACAGGGACCGAATTTCGACTGATAACGGTTTCACTTTTCGCGGAGGTGACACAGATGGGTCAACAAAGCGGCAAAGCGACCATCCGGGACGTAGCCCGGATGGCGGAGGTGTCGGTAAGTTCGGTGAGCCGATATCTGGCCGATCCGGGCAGCGTACGCGCCTACGCGGCCTACCGCATCCGGGACGCGATCCAGCAGCTGGGATACGAGCCCAACGCGTTTGCCCGGGGGCTGCGGCAGGGCCGGGGGCAGACGGTGGGCATGGTGGTGCCCAATCTGGAATTTTTCTGCGCCAAGGCCTGCCGCGCGGTCAGCGATTATTTTTATGAGCGGGGGTACGCGGTGTTCGTCTGTTCCAGCGACGAGGACCCGGCCAAAGAGCAGTTCTTCATCCGCCAGCTGCAGGGGCAGCGGGTGGCCGGCCTGATCGTGAGCAGCTGCGGGCTGAACCCGGTGTTTCTGGAACAGCAGGCCCGGCAGGATATCCCGCTGGTGCTGCTGGACGGGGACGACCCGGTGCCCTGCGATCTGGTCAGCGTGGATTACCGGGAGGCCGCCCGCCGGCTGACCGAACGCCTGCTGCGCACCGACCGGCCCGCGCAGCTGCATCTTTTGCTGGGCGAACAGGCCGCGGCCCGCACCCATCTGTGTGAGGCGGGGGTGCGCGCGGCGCTGCCGGCACAAGGCGGCTTGCCGGTGTATCCCCATTACGGATGCCGGCGGGAGGGCCGGATGCCCGCCGCCGCGCAGCGGATCGCCCGGGACACCGCGAACGGGCGGCCCGGCGTGGTGGCCTTTGAGCCGGAATTTCTGGAACAGACGGTCATCCAGCTGAACCGGCGGGACCCGGCGCTGCTGGGCCGGGTGGCGCTGACCGGGATGGCCATGTCCAACACCTGCGACAAACTGGGTGTGAGGCTGGCCTGCCTGGTGCAGGACGCGGCCTGGGCGGGCGTGACCGCCGCGCAGGCGCTGGACCGCCGCATCAACGAAAACGCGAAAAACGATCCGCCCCGGACCTACCGGGTACCGGTGCGGGCCAGCTGGGACGAATAACGAAAGGAGAACCCCATGCCGTACAAAAAACTCTGGACGGATCTGCACGCCAACATCCACCACAATCAAATGAAGGAACTGGACGCCTGGATCGGGCAGGCCCGCCAGGTGCTGGATTTCTGGCCGGTGGCCTACTACCCGATGTACATGCGCCGCAACGAGGCCGGCGCGCCGCTGGAGGATCTGTACCCGGAGCCGGCCATCCAGGCGGACTGGGAACAGCTGCGCCGGGCGGTGCAGCGGGAAAACGACGCCGGCTGGCCGATGTTTCTCGGCTATGAGTGGCAGGGCAACGGATCGGACGGGGATCACAACGTGTTTTTTCTTCACAACGACGCGCCGATGCTCCACCCCATGCTCTACACCGAACTGCGGGACGCCCTGCGGGACAGGGAGGCCATCGCGATCCCCCATCACGTAGCGTACCAGCTGGGCAGCCGCGGCAAAAACTGGGCCACCCACGACGAGCGGTTCAGCCCCTTTGCGGAGATCTACTCCAGCCACGGCTGCAGCGAGAACGACACCGGCCCCTTTGACATGGAACGGCATCCTCACATGGGCCCCCGCACCGGCGAGACCTGTTACGAGCGCGGGCTGGAGCGGGGCTTGCGGGTGGGCTGCATCGCCAGCGGCGACAACCACAATCTGCCGGGGGTCTGTGTACACGGCACCATGTGCGTGCTGGCGGAGAACACCACCAAGGAAGCGATCTGGGAAGGGCTGCGGGCCAGCCGGGTGTATGGGGTGAGCCGCACCCGCATGGATATCGACTTCACCGTAAACGGCGCGCCCATGGGCGGCGTGGTAACGCCCGGCCGGGGCGAGATGGAGATCGCCGTGACCGCCGCCGACGCCATCGACCGGGTGGAGGTGCTGCGCAACAACATTCTGCACGAGATGCTGGTGCACGCCGGCAGCTGGGAACGTCAGCCCCTGCCGGAGCGGTTCCGGTTCAAGTTCGCTCTGGAGTTCGGCTGGGGGCCGAACCCCCGGTTTTATCCGGATCAGCTGTCCAAGCGCTGGGTGGGCAGCCTGCGGGTGCCGGGCCGGCTGGTGCAGGTGGAAAAATGCTGGAACAGCTACGGCCAGAAACTCTGCGCCCAGACCGGGCAGGGCTGCGACTTTGAACTGACCACCTCCATGCGGGGGGACGGCGACCACTGGATGGGCGCCAGCGGCGCGCGCACCGAGGGCTTTGTCTTTGAGGTGGAGGGCGGCCTCGCTGACCGGCTGGAGCTGACGGTGGACGGCCGGCAGTTCCTTTTGCCGGTGGCGGAACTGCTGCGCACCGGCAAGGTGCACGCCCAGTATGACGAGAGCGTGCGGCTGGCCGAACAGACCTTTGGCGACGTGGCACACTACCGGGACGATCTGTTCTGGCACAACGCCTATAAATTCCGGCAGCGGCAGGCCGTGCCCGAAGCGGCCTATACCCTGCGCCGCCGCCTGACCGTGCCGCTGGAAGCGGGCGACCAGTACCGGCTGCGGGTATGGCTGCGCAACGGGGACTGCGCCTGGGTGAGCCCGATCTTCTGCCGCTGAATCCATACACAAAACGAAACAAAAAGGAGAACAGGATGGCAAACGCAACCATGACCCGGCGGGCGATCGCCGCCGGCCTGAAGGAGCTGATGGAGACCCGCTCCTTCGCCAGTTTATCGGTGGGCGACATCGCCCGCCAGTGCGGCGTGAGCCGCAACACCTTCTACTACCATTTCCGGGACAAGTACGATCTGATCAGCTGGGTGTTCCATACCGAGATCACCCCCATCGTGGACGATCCCACCGCCCGGGGCGACTGGGCGGCCGGGCTGCTGGCCCTGTGCGGCTACATGCAGTCCAACAAAAAGTTCTATCTGAACGTGCTGCAGTTCCACGGGCAGAACAGCTTCAGCGACTGCCTGATGCAGTTTTACGAGCAGCGCATCGTGCGGGTGATCTGCGGCCAGAGCGCCAGCGAGGCCAGCGCCAGCGCCCGGCTCATCGCCCGGTTCTACGCCCACGCCCTGGTGGGTGTGCTGCTGGACTGGGCCTCCGCCGGAATGCAGCAGGACCCGCGCCCTTTTGTGCGGATGCTGGACGAACTGCTGCGCGGCCGGGCCACCGCCCGCGAGCTTTCCGAGCGGCCCTTCCCCGAAGGGGAGAGCACCGGTACCCTGTGACCCTGTCGGGCGAAAAATCGGGCAGAGAGCCTTCTCTGCCCGATTTTTGTGCATAAGTTTGATTTTGTCCCTTGTTTCCGGCCGGCACGGCGGGTATATAGTAATAGGGTAGAATGACCCCTCCCGCAACACGTCCGCCCACAAGGAGGCTGTATCATGCGCATTGCCATCATGACCGACACCAACAGCGGGATGACCGCCGCCGAGGCCCGGCAGCTGGGGGTGGCGCTGCTGCCGATGCCCTTCACCATCGACGGGCAAAGTTTTCAGGAGGGGCTGGACCTGACCGCCGACCGGTTCTATCAGGCGCTGAAGCAGGGGGCCCGGGTGGCCACCTCACAGCCGTCGCCGGCGGATACCACCGCTTTGTGGGACGAACTGCTCGCCTGCCACGACGGGGTGGTGTATCTGCCGATGAGCTCGGGGCTGTCCGGCACCTGCGCCACGGCCCGGGCGCTGGCGGAGGAGGAACCCTACGCCGGCCGGGTAGAGGTGGTGGACAACGGCCGCATCTCGGCCACGCTGCGGCAGGCGGTGCTGGACGCGCTGGCGCTGCGGCAGCTGGGCCTGGACGGGCGCACCATCCGGGACGCGCTGGAGCGCACCGGCGCCCAAAGCCAGATTTATCTGATGGTGGACACCCTGAAATACCTGCGGCAGGGCGGGCGGATCACCCCGGCGGCGGCGCTGCTGGGCAGCGCGCTGAACCTGAAACCCATCCTGCAGCTGGCGGGCGGCAAGCTGGACGCCTACAAAAAGG
>CASFJO010000021.1 GCA_949295035.1 uncultured Gemmiger sp. | reverse complement strand
GCCCGCCGGCGCCGGCGGGCGCGGCGGCTCACGGCGGCAGGAACGCTGCTGGCGGTGCTGTCGCTGCTGGCCGGCAGCGTGTGCTGGATGCTGGCCGGTTCCGGGCAAAACGACCTGCCCGCCAATGCGGCGCCGCCCGTCTCCGCCCCGCCGGCGGCTTCCCCGGAGGCGAGTTCCCCGGAGGAGAGCACATCGGATGATGAGGAGCAGGACGGCGCGGTGGCCGTCGTTCCCACCCCCGCGCCCATCCCCACGCCGGCGGGGGATACGCCGGAGCAGGCCGCCGCCCGCGCCGAGCTGGACGCCTATCTGGATACCCTGCCCGGCAGCGTGTCGGTGCTGGCGGTGCGCCCCTCCGACGGGCTCATCTACGCCCGCGATCCGGACAAACAGTACTATGCCGCCAGCCTGCTCAAGGCCCCTTATGCGCTCTGGCTCTATGCCCGGGCCGCGGCCGGGGAGTTGGATCTGAACGAGACGCTGCCCGGCTGGACCCGCATGGAGGAGGTGCTGCAAAGCGAGGAGGACCTGGCCGCCGGTCTGCCGGCGCCCACCCCTCGGCTGGTCACGGCGCCGGAGCGCACCGCCCGGGCGGCGGTGTACAGCATGGTCAGCCAGAGCAACAACGCCGCGGCGGAACAGCTCTACACCCGTTGGACCGCCACCGCCGCCACCGGATTTGCCGATTTTCTCACCGGTCTGGGGCTGGATATGACCGGCCGCGTCACCAACCTGAGCCCCGCCACCGGCATGTCCGGAACCCTCTCGGCTTCGGACGGGGTGAGATTTCTCACCGCGCTGCAGGCCTTTTTTGACACCGGCACCGCCGACGCGGCCGAACTGAAGCAGGCTTTTCTGGACGCCGGACACAGCTACCTGACGTCCGAGTGGCCGATGGCCAAAAAATACGGCAACTGGAACAGCGCGCTCCACGACATCGCCATCGTCTACGCCCCGGACCCCTACTACGCGGCGGTGTTCACCGACTGGGGCGACCCGGCCAAAATCGACCCCCAGTACAAGGAGTACTACCGGCAGATCAGCACGCGGCTGACCGCCCTGATGGAGAGTTGAACGTTTTGCCCGCCCCGCTTGACAAACGGGGGCCGGGCGAGTAAAATGAACATTGTTCAACAGGAGGGCGGTATGAATCCGGTCGTTACATCCAAAGAGGAGATCCTGGCCGCCAGCCGGGAATTGATCCGCACCCGGGGCTGGCAGGCGGTCAACATCCGGGCGGTGGCCGCGGCCTGCGGGGTATCGGTGGGCTCGATCTACAACTACTACGATTCCAAATCCAGCCTGACTGCCGCCACGGTGGAAAGCGTCTGGTGCGAAATCTTTCACCGCCCAAGCGCCGAACCCGCCGACACACTGGCCTGTCTGCGCTGGATGTATGAGCGGATGGCCTGGGGCGCGCGGGAATATCCCGGCTTTTTCAGCCTGCACGCCATGGGCTTTGTGCATCTGGACAAAGAGGATGGGCGGCGCCTGATGGAACAGACCTGGCAGCATATCCGCGTTTCGCTGTGCGGGGTGCTGCGGCGGGACCGCCGGGTGCGGCCGGAGGCGTTCAACGAAACGTTTACGCCGGAGGCCTTTGCGGACCTGCTGTTTTCGCTGCTGCTGGCGGCGCTGCTGCGGGGCGATTACGCCCCCGACACGGTGCTGGAAACGGTGCGCCGCACCCTGTATTGATCCCCCGCTCAGGCGGGGGTTTTGCCAAAAGCAAAATGAACGTTGTTCACAGAAAGGAAATGATCGCATGAAGGTACGTCCCGTGACCCTGCTGGGACTGGCCGGGCTGGTCTGGTCGGCGGCGGGGATCAATATTCTGCGCATCGGCCTGCAGGCCCGCGCGGCAGCCGCCGGCTGGGGCGATCTGGCGCTGGCGGTGCTGGTGTTCGCGGTGTTCGGCGCGGGGATCTTTCGCCGTCTGGTCCGCAAGCATACCGCCCGCATCGCGGGATACCGGGAACGGCAGTTCTTTTTCCGCTTTTTTGACCCGCCCTCTTTTGCCGTGATGGCGTTCATGATGACGGGCGGCATCGCGCTGCGCGCCTTTCGTCTGGCGCCGGAGCGGTTCATCGCGGTGTTCTATTCCGGCCTGGGGGCGGTGCTGCTGGCAGCGGGGCTGGCGTTTGCCCGCCGGTACGGCCGCGCGCTGCGGGCCCCGGCCGGCTGAACCCGCCGCCTGACGCAAACGTCTGTACGCCCTTTACCCGCTATTACATTTCAGGAGGAGATCATCATGAAACGCTATGCCAACGCAGCCCTTGTCTATGCCCTGCTCGCCGCCGCGGCCGGTGTGTTTTACCGGGAGTTCACCAAGATCCAGGGCTTTACCGGCCGCACGACCCTGTCGATGGTACATACCCATTACTTTGCGCTGGGCACGCTGCTGTTCTTGGTGCTGCTGGCGCTGGAAAAACAGCTGGGCTTCACCGACCGGGCCGTCGGCCGGATCCTGACGGTATTTCATGCGGGCCTGAACGTGACCGCCCTCACCCTGCTGGCGCGGGGGATCGTGCAGGTACTGGGCACGCCGCTCTCCACCGCGCTCAACGCCTCGCTGTCCGGCGTGGCGGGCATCGGCCACATCCTGCTGGGCGTGAGCCTGGTGCTTGTGCTGCTACGGGTGCGCAAAAGCGCCGGGCAGTAAAAGAAAAAAGCGTCGCTCTAAAAT
Organism: uncultured Gemmiger sp.; assembly: GCA_949295035.1. Taxonomy (GTDB): domain Bacteria; phylum Bacillota; class Clostridia; order Oscillospirales; family Ruminococcaceae; genus Gemmiger_A. The sequence goes on along the minus strand of CASFJO010000021.1, from coordinate 10,624 downwards.
TGGGAAAAGGAACAGCGCACTGGCTCTGCGCTGTTCCTTTTTTGCGCAGCGAAGAGCATAGCTGGAACGATGCGTTTTGGTTGACATGAGCAAAGAATCGGCCTACTATAAATAGCAGGGGAACTTTGCAGCTACAGGCCACAAAAAGGAGAAAAGCATGGCATTGACAAAGTCGGGCAGAAACAAAACTATTGATACGTCGGTGCAAGAGGGAGAAGCGTTTCTTGATTGTTGCGTTACGGTTTGTGAGGAACAGTACAACCTTGATACTATTATAGATAAGACGATCCTGGGAGACATGCTGAAGGTGTGTCCGCTCCTTCCGGAGAAAAGTGTTGATTTAGTGATCGCAGATCCGCCGTACAATCTAACCAAATCTTTTAATGGAACGACATTTTCCAAGAAAAAAGAGATGGACTATGAATCCTATACCCGGCAGTGGCTGGAGGCGATCAAACCGCTCTTAAAGGATACTGGCTCTTTGTATGTCTGCTGTGACTGGCAGAGCAGCCTTATTGTGGGCAAGGTGCTGCAAGAACTGTTTTATATACAGAATCGGATTACATGGCAGCGGGAAAAAGGGCGTGGCGCAAAAGCAAACTGGAAAAACAGCATGGAAGATATCTGGTTTGCTACAAGCAGCAAGGAATATATATTCCATCTGGATGCGGTTAAGATCCGCAAAAAGGTGATTGCTCCCTATAGAGTGAATGGAATCCCAAAAGATTGGCAGGAGACACAAAATGGAAACTACCGTGATACCTGTCCTTCTAATTTTTGGGATGATATTACAATTCCGTTTTGGTCTATGGAAGAAAATACAGCGCATCCAACGCAAAAATCAGAAAAGTTGATTGCGAAAATTATGTTGGCAAGTTCGTCTGAGCAAGATGTAGTGCTGGACCCCTTTTTGGGGTCGGGCACAACCAGCGTGGTGGCCAAAAAGTTGAATCGGCATTATATCGGAATTGAAAGAGAGAAACAGTACTGCGTCTGGTCGGAACAGCGTTTGAAAATGGCGGAAATGAATCCTGCCATTCAAGGTTATGTGGATGGTGTATTTTGGGAGAGAAACTCTCTGCCGCAACAAAAATTGATACAGGATGAAACGGCAACAAGCCGCACAAAAGGATGTAAACGCCAAACAAAAAGATCAGATTCAGATATAAAGTAAAGGTCAAAGCGAAAGGACCGTTTTGATAGGGTGTGTGAATCGTGTACAACAGAGTGATTATAGAACGGTTGGTGCGATTTATCCAGGACAGAGATGGTATTGCAGATAAAAAAATATTTATCCACCATGGTTCAGAGCGCGTTCAACCTTGTAAAAGAGAGAAGCGTCTTTTATGGGCCCTGGTTTGCCATCCGCTTCTGCAGCGCGGCAACCAGAAATTTCGGCAATACGGTTTTGTCGCTTTCAGCGCTCCATAAATATGATAACATTCCCTTTATCGTTTGCCTTATTACATCAAAACAGAATGATCTGTTGTTGGCAAACACAACATTTTTGAAAAAAATCAGCCATTCTTCCCAGGAGTTGCGCAGAGATAATATTAAGGGGAGTTTTAATGGGAGTGATATCATGCGAGAGTTTGAGGGGATCTCTAACATTCCTGAAAACTTTGAGTTTTTGTTTTCTTCCCATGAAAACTTTACGTTTGAAGAAAATCTGGATCGTTTGGTGGAATCAACAAATCAGATTGCGCCCACTGGAAAGCGCTTTGTACCATCTGAATCGCAAGTTGGATGTATTGGACGTTCTGTCGATCGGGCAATTTCCTTTTTGCAATCAGATGAATACAGAATATTGAGCCAGGATTTAGAAGAGCGCGTTCATGCGGTAGAATCGGAAATTATAATTGCATCGCTGATTGACAATGTGAATTTGCGGGGGAGGATCATAGAATATCTGATCACTGCCGAAGACGATTTGAAAACGACATTGATGCGTTGTTTACATACAAGAGAGCCGCTTCCCGAAGTTTTTACCGCGGACACGCTGGGGGATTATAGACGGGAATTCAGTCAATATAATACAGAAACGGATATCAAAACAAAAATAGTATGCCTTTCCAGCAATCCAAAAGGTTATAATCTTGATAAGTTGCTGGCGTTTCTCGCGGAAGAAAAAAGTGTGTATTTGGTTTATATTGTGGCGATAACAGGAGAAAAGACGATACGCACACGTCTTTGTTCGTTGTTCCATTGCCAGCTGCTGTCCGGTACAAGAGTGATCCGGCACTGGGCGGGAAGAAATTCTCGGAGCGTCACGCAATATGACGGGAAAATGTTGGAAGAGATCGTGGAGAACTTTGATAACCGGATCGATCGCAAAAAATCGCGGGATTTTTTGCTGGATTGTCTGAACGGGTAGAGGGTGCGCTATAAATCAAATTGCGAGAAATAGGGCGTTGCGACAAAAAAGGAAATAATCCCGGGGGTAAAATCGTCTAGTATACAGATAACGCCCCGGCCGCGCGGCCGGGAAGGCTTTTTCCGCTTCGGCCCGCCCGGCCGCACCGGCGCGGGCGGAGGCGGTATGCAAGGAGGATATCCCTATGCTGGACGATATTGCCGCCCCGCGCCCGCTGGGCGGGGCCGCGCCCGGGTTTGCCGCGGCGCCGAGCGAGTATGCCGTGGGCGATCTGCGGCTGAGCGTGGCCCGCCACGAATGTTTGCTGAACGGCCGGCCGGTGGCCCTGACCCCTACCGAGTTTTCGATCCTACGCATTTTGCTGGAACAGAACGGCGCGGTGGTCAGCGCCGAGGAACTCTGCCGCCGGATATGGCGCGACGAGCGCTGCTGCAGCGCGGCCAATACCATTTCGGTGCATATACGCCATCTGCGTCACAAGCTGCAGGACACCGTTACCAGCCCCCGGTACATCCGCACGATATGGGGCGTGGGCTACAAGATCGAGACTTTGTAAACACAAAGCAGCACCCCCGCGGCAAACGCCGCGGGGGTGCTGCTTTGTGCCGCGCTACAGGGCAAAATACCCCTGTTCGCACAAAACCTGCAAACAGAAATTCACAGTATTGTCGTCAAAAAGGGCCGCGTACCGGCTTTCCACCGCCGTGGCCTCCGCGCTCAGTTCCAGCCGGCCGGCTTCGGCCAGCGCCGCGAACTCGCCGCTCACCGCGCCCCGGGCCGCCTGCCGGGCCAGCAGCCGGGCCGGCCTCTGCTTTTCCAGCGCTGTCAGGGTGCGGCCGCCGTCGATGCCCAGGTCCCTGGCCCGCTGCGTTTTCTGCGCCATCTCGGCCAGAAAGGCCTGTTCCAGCTTGTCCATGATCACACCTCCGTGCCGCCGGGCAGGGAAAGTTCCCGGCCGTCCAGCACCGCCCGCTTCAGCGTATCCCCGGCGTAGTGGAGCGCCAGATGAAAAAAGGGCGCCTCCTCTGCCAGCAGCGCGAGAAAGATCTTGTCCCCCTGCCACACCGGCAGCGCGGGCACCCGCTCCTTCTCCACCCAGGCCAGGTCCCCTTCGTCGCAGGGGTGTTCCTCACCGGTGAACTCGCAGCAGGTGTACAGGTGCATCCGCTCGGCGGGCCAGGGCGGGTTGTAAAAATCCACCATTCCCCGGTAGCGGGGGGCGTCCATGGTATAGCCGGTCTCCTCCCGTACTTCCCGCACCGCGCAGGCCAGGGCGGTCTCGCCCGGTTCCAGCTTGCCGCCTACCCCGATCCACTTGCCCTGGTTCACGTCCTTTTCTTTCTTGACCCGGTGCAGCATCAGATAGCGCCCGTCCCGCTCCAGATAGCACAAGGTCGTCTCCAGCAGTTCCATGCCCGTCCTCCCTCACAGCAGCCGGTAAAGCGCCGGCCGGTCGCACAGCCGTACCGCGCCCCGCTCCACCGCTACCAGGCCTTGCCGCTCCAGCTTTTTCAGCGCCCGGCTCACCGCCTCCCGGGCACTGCCGATGGCCTGGGCCAGCTGTTCCTGGGTCAGGCGCACCACGTCGCCGCCCTCCCGGACCGCCTCGTCCAACAGAAAACTCACCACCCGCTGCTCCAGCGTCAAAAACAGCATCTGCTCCATCCCGGTGAGCACCGCGGCGAACCGCTCGGTGGCCGCCCGATAGAGAAACGCCTCCACATAGACGTTTTCCTTCATCAGGGCGGCAAACACCCGGGCGGGCAGCAGCAGCGCGGTTACCGCGCTCTCGGCCTCCACCTGCACGTCGAAACTCACCCCCCGCATCATGCAGGCGGCGGTCATCACGCAGATCTGCCCCGCGTGCAGCCGGTCGATGGTGGCCTGGCGGCCCTCCGGGCTGCTCAGATAGATGCGCAGCGCCCCGCTCTCGATCAGCAGTACCCCCAGGCATTCGCCGGCGGGGCCGTGTATCTCCTGCTGGGGGGCGTATTCCACCCGGCGGCACTGGTCCGCGGCGGCCGCCTGCTGGGCGGGGGTGAGATGGGGCCAGAAGGGCAGGCGGCTGAGTTGTTCGCTGTACATACGGGGCCTCCTTTGCGCGGCGGTTTTTCCTGATTATACCCTACCGGCCCGGCTCCGCGCAAGACAAACGATTGCTTTGCCCCGCGCTTGACCGTGCCCGCCGGGATGTGGTATCCTTGTAACCAGCAACCGGCCCGCCAGGAAGGCGCGGCCCTCCGCCCCTTTGCGGCGGGCAAGCACGCCCTTTTCCGGGCGCAAAAACGATGGTTCGCGTGGGGCCAGGCAGGCCCCGCCGCACGCCGGGCGGAAGCCCCGGCATCCGCAGCGGCAGCGCGGCGACCAGACCATACCCTGCGGCACGGCCTTTCGGCCGCGCGTGGAGGGGGCGTCTGGCCGCCGCTTTTTCGTTTTTGCCCCGCGTTTGCAGGAGGAGATCATGAAATTCGTATCCCGGTTATTCAGCGCCGCGGCGGCGCTGCTGATACTCGCAAGCCTGGCGGCGGGCTGTTTCGCCGCCCCCGCGGCCTCCGCCGGTGAGAGCCGGCCCGACGGCCAGGTGGAGGTGCTGCGGCTGGAGGGCGGCACCGACTGGGGCGCCCCCACCCCCTTCCAGTGCCAGAGCCGGGGCCCCGGCACCGCCAAGATGGAACTGGTCTACGCCAGCCTGCTGGAGAAGGACGAGACCGGCGACATCGGCTGGCTGGCCGAGAGCTGGACGGTGGACGGCAAGGACTACACCTTCACCCTGCGCCAGGGGGCGGCCTTTCAGGACGGCGAGCCCCTGACAGCCGACGATGTGGCCTTCACCATCGACTACTACAACGCCCACCCGCCGGTGAGCAACCCGCTGGCGGCGGGCACCGACGCCTGCATCCTGGAGGGGTACACCGTAGTGGACGAGCGCACCATCACCCTGACGGTCAAAGCCCCGGACGGGGACACCCTGACCAGCCTGGGCAGTTTTGAGATCCTTCCCCGCCATGTGTGGGAATCGGTGGAGGACCCCTACACCTACACCGGGGAGGGCTGGCTCACCGGCAGCGGGGCCTGGGCCTGCACCGCCTACGACGGCCCCACCGGCAGCTATGAGTTCACCGCGGTGAACGACTTCTGCGCCGGCACCCAGGCGGCGGCGCGCATCCAGTTCGTGCCGGCGAGCGACGCGCTGCTGGCCTTTGAGAACGGGGAGATCGACATCACCGGCGTGCCCGCCGATCTCCTGGACCGGTATCGCGCCGACGAGAGCCTGGGTTTTGTGGAAAAGGCTGACGACACCGGCTACAAGCTCCTGATCAATTTTGACGAGTGCCCGGAATTTCTGGACATCGCCCTGCGCCAGGCCGTCTACGCGGCGCTGGACCGGCAAGCGGTGGTGGACAAGGTGTTCCGGGGCGCCGGGTCGGTGGGCAGCGCCGGGTATGTGCCCCGCTCCAGCCTGTATTATTCCCCCGACTGTGTGGAGTACCCATACGACCCGGAGGCCGCCCGAGCCGTGCTGGCGGACAAAAATCTGTCGGTGACCCTGCTGGCCGCCGACAGCGGCAGCGACGTGGCCATCGCGGAACTGATCCAGCTGGACCTGGAGGCCGCCGGGGTGGCGGTGACGGTGGAGAGCTACGACTCCGCCACCCGGGACAGCATGGTCAACGGGGGGGACTACCAGTTCGCCCTGGTGGGCAACGGGGGCTGGGGCAACAACCCGCCCACCTACCTGCGCACCATCTTTTCGGACGTCTCCAAAAACCAGGGGGGCAACCCCCACAGCATGGGCCCCATCGGCTACGAGAACGCCGAGATCACCGCCCTGGCCGAGGGCCAGCGCACCGAGACCGACTTTGAGGCCCGCAAGGCTATGTTCCAGCAGTTGCAGGTGCTCATCAGCCGGGAGATCCCGCTGATCGTGATCGCCAACCAGTCCAGCTACAGCATGTACCGCAAAGACTGCTACGACGGCTGGATGAAGACCTACGCCTATCAGCAGGCGGAGCAGAACCGGCTCAGCTACATGCTGCGCTGACCATTTCCCGGGAAAGGAGGGGGACCCCCGTGCGCCGTGCCGCGCTGCTGCTGGCCACCTTTGCGGTGATCTATGTATGCAACTTCTTTATCCCCCGCCTGATGCCCGGGGACCCGCTGCAATACTCCTCCTCGGTGTCCGGCGAGGACATGACGGTGGCCTACAATGCCGAGCAGTTGGCCCAGCTGCGGGCCTACTACGGGCTGGACCAGCCGCTGGCCGCTCAGTTTTTGCGCACCCTGGCGGCCAACCTGCGGGGGGACCTGGGCCAGAGCATCCACTACAAGCAGCCGGTGAGCGCCGTGATCCTGGGCCGCCTGCCCTGGACGCTGGGGCTCATGGCCTTCGCCACCGCCCTGAGCCTGCCGCTGGCGGTGGGGCTGGCGCTGGTCTGCGTGCGCCGCCCCCGGATGGACAAGGCGGTGTACGGGACGTTCTCCGCTATATGCCAGCTGCCGCCCTACCTGGTGGGGCTGGCGCTGCTGTTTCTCGTGGCCGCCCGGGTGGACTGGCTGCCCCTCTCCGGCGGGGAGACCGCCTTTGCCCGGTACGCGGGGGCGGCCCAGCGGCTGGGGGACCTGGCGCTGCACGGGCTGCTGCCGGCGGTGAGCCTGTGCGTGGTGAGCCTGCCCGGCTACTTCTTCACCGCCCGGGCCAGCTTCCTCTCGGTGCGCCGGCAGCCCTATCTGCTGGCCGCCCGCTCCCGCGGGCTGAAAGAGGGGCTGGTGCGCCGCCGGTACATCCTGCGCAACGCCGCCACCCCCATCGTGGCCAAGCTGTTTGTGAGCATCGGCGGGCTGATGGGCAGCACCCTGCTGGTGGAAAACGTCTTTGCCTACCCGGGGGTGGGCACCGTGCTGCGGGAGGCGGTGCGCTACCGGGACTACCCGCTGATCCAGGGAGTGTTTTTGTTCTCCACCGTGCTGGTGCTGGCGGGGATGCTGGCCAGCGACCGGCTCTGCGCCGGGCTGGACAAGGGGGTGCGGCAGGATGGGTAAAGCGATCCGGGGCGGCTGGGGGCCCATACTGATCCTCTGCGCCGGGCTGCTGGCGCTGACGGCCTTTTTCGCCTGGGGGGCGCTGGCCTGGCCCTGCAGCCCCACCCAGCCCAGCGGCGCCTCGCTGGAAGCCCCCGGCGCCGCCCACTGGCTGGGCACCGACGATCTGGGCATCGACATCTACGCCCAGCTCAGCCAAGGGTTTTTCGCCAGCATGAGTCTGGGGCTGGCCTGCGGGGCGCTCACCGGTTTGATCGGCGGCGGCCTGGGGATGCTGGCGGGCTATAAGGGCGGCGGGGTGCAGGCCGCGGTGGACCTGGCGGTACAGGTGTTCCTGGCGGTGCCCCAGCTGCCGGTGCTGATCGTGCTGGGGGCCTTCTGGGGCCAGGACCGGCGGCTGGTGATCGGGCTGATCGCGGCCTTTTCCTGGGCGCCGGTGGCCAAACAGACCGCCGCCAAGACCCGCTCGGCCGCCCATCGCACCTATGTGCAGGCCGCCAGAAGCTGGGGCGCAAACAGCTGGTACATCCTGAAAAACCACCTGGCGGCGGAGGTGCTGCCGGTGGTGCTGGTGGGGGCGCTGGCGGTGGTGGGCAAGGCCATTTTGCAGGAGAGCGCCCTGGCCTACCTGGGCCTGTCCGACCCCACCGCCAAGAGCTGGGGGCTCATGATCAACCGGGCCTCCCGCTTTGCGGGCATCTATTTCACCGATTACTGGAAATGGTGGCTGGCCGCGCCGGTGGCGGCGCTGATGCTGACCATCCTGTTCACCCGGCTGCTGGCCCGCCGGCTGGAGCAGCGACTGCTGGAGGGAGACGTATGACGCCGCGCGTTCGTTTGGAAGGGCTCACCGCCCGCTATCCCGGCTTTTCCCTGGGCCCGGTGAGCCTGGAACTGGCCGCGGGGGAATGCCTGGCCGTGTTGGGGGAGAGCGGCAGCGGCAAGAGCACCCTGGCCCGGGCCGCGGTGCGGCTGCTGGAACCGGCCGCCGTCCCCGGCGGGCGGGTGTGGCTGGACGGCCGGGACCTGACCGCCCTGCCCCCCAAAGAGCTGGCCGACTGGCGGATGGCCCGCTTCTCGATCGGGTTCCAGAACGCCCACGGCTGGCTCAACCCCAGCCTGACCCTGGGGCAGCATCTGGAAGAACTGCTGGCCCGCCGGTATCCCCGCGCCCAGCGGGCGGGCCGGGCGGCGCTGCTGGCCGGCGAGGTGGGGCTGGAGGTGGGCGATCTGGGGCTGCTGCCCCGGCAGGCCTCCGGCGGCATGGTGCAAAAGACCCTGCTGGCCCTGGCCCTGGCGCTGGACCCGGGCTTTGTGGTGCTGGATGAGCCCACCGGCGCGCTGGATGAGGTCTCCCGCCGGCGGGTGCTGGAACTCATCCGCCGCCGGGCCGCGGCGGGCACGGCCTTTTTGATCGTGACCCACGACGTGACGGTGGCCCGGGCGCTCTGCGCCCGCAGCTGCGTGCTCTATGGCGGGCGGGTGATGGAGCTGGCCCCCACCACCGAACTGCTGGCCGATCCCCGGCATCCCTACAGCCGGGGGCTGATCCGGTCCTTCCCGGAACTGTATCCCCAGCGGGATCTGTGGGGCATCCGCCCCGGGCCGGGGCCCCGGGAGGGGGAGTGCCCCTTCCGGGGCCGGTGTACCCAGTGTGTGCCCGAGTGCGCCGCCGGCGTGCCGGAACTGACCGGGATCGGCCCGGGCCGGCAGGTGGCCTGCGTGCGGGGCGGCATCGCGGCGGCCCTCACCGCCCGGGACATCGCCAAGCGGTTTGACGGCAGGCCGGTGCTCGCCGGGGCCAGCCTGCGGCTGGACTGCGGGGAGACGGTAGCCCTGGTGGGGCCCAGCGGGGTGGGCAAAAGCACCCTGGCCGCGGTGCTGGCGGGCTTTCTGGCCCCGGACGCCGGGCGGGTGCTGGTGAACGGCGAGGCCGCCGATTACGCCCGGCTGCACCGCACCCCGGGCGGGGTGCAGCTGCTGTGGCAGGACAGTTTTGCTGCCCTGGACCCGCGTTTTACGGTGGAGCGGGCGGTGGCCGAGCCGGGGGTGCTGGCCAAACTGTGGGCCACCCCGGACCAGCAGCACGAGCGGGTGGTGCAGCTGCTGCAACAGGTGGGCCTGGACCCCACGCCCGAACTGCTGGCCCGGCCCACCGGGGCTTTGAGCGGCGGGCAGGCCCAGCGGGTGGCGATGGCCCGGGCGCTGGTGCTGCGTCCGGCGGTGCTGGTGGCGGACGAACCCACCGCCCAGCTGGACGCCTCCGGCCGGGCGAACCTGCTGCGGCTGCTGAAAGGATTGCAGAACGCGGAGGGCTGCGCGCTGCTGATGGTGACCCACGACCCCCACGCGGCCCGCAAGATCGCGGACCGGGTGCTGCTTTTGAAACACGGACGCCTGGAACCGGTGGACCTGGACAGGATCGAACAGGAACTGGAGGATGCGCAATGACCGAGAAGGAACAACAGCTTTGGGACAAATGCGTGGCCTTTCACGGCCATGCCTGCGGCGGCCTGACCATCGGGTTCAAGGCGGCGCTCTACGCGATGGAACTGCTGAACAGCGGCTTTTCGGAGGACGAACAGCTGGTCTGCATCAGCGAGAACGACGCCTGCGGGGTGGACGCCATCCAGGTGGTGCTGGGCTGCAGCGCCGGCAAGGGCAATCTTCTGTTCCGGCTGCGGGGCAAGCAGGCGTTCGGTTTCTACCGCCGGTCGGACGGCAAGGGGGTGCGGCTGGTGCTGCGCCCGCGCCCCGAGGGCATGAGCAAGGAGGAGAGTTTCGCCTGGCTGCAGGCGCGTACCCCCGCCGAGCTGTTTGAGGTAAAACAGCCTGCCTGCCCGCTGCCGGAACAGGCCCGGCTCATGGCAAGCCGGCCCTGTTCGGTCTGCGGCGAGATGACCATGGAGTCGATGCTGCGGCTGGAGAACGGCCAGCCCGTCTGCCTGGACTGCTGGCATCCCTACACCCGGTTCGGCCTGTAAACGATACGCGACACGCCCCCGGCGCGCGGTGCAGCGCGCCGGGGGCGTGTCGTCTTGTTGTATCAGGCGTTCCGGCCCAGCCGGCCCGCCGCCAGCGCGGCGGCCCACAGTGCCGCCGCCCCCAGGGGCAGCAGGGCGGGGGCGCGGCCATCCGCCCACAGCAGATACCAGGTGGGGGGCAGCGCCCGGCTCACCGGCTCCAGCGCCGGGGCAAAGCGGGTGATAT
>CASFJO010000020.1 GCA_949295035.1 uncultured Gemmiger sp. | reverse complement strand
TCCCGTGTTGCCCCCGCTACACTAAAACGAAACCTGGCGTTGATTAACGCCAGGCCTCGAAAGGTTCTTAACTTCCATTCTGCCCAGGAATTATGGGACTTTGAACTCAATTCCTGTTGCACTTAGTTTGACAATTCACTTGTCTTATGAACACCGCGCCTTTCTGCGGGGCCGTTTCTCTGTTCAGAAGTTGTACAGGAGAATGGCAAGGTCAGGATCGCCTGTCGGGCGGCGGGTCTTTGGAACGGGGCGGAAAGAAGAACACCCGCACCGCGGCGACGATCTGCAGCACGATCAGGATCGAAAAGACGCTGCCGATCGACACCACCATATACCGCACCCCGTCGTTGCCTTTTCCGCCGCAGGCGTAGGCCATCAGCAGAAAGGCCGGCAAGAAAATCGCAAGGATTTGGTCATGGCCGCCCGCAAAGCGGGGGAGTAGGATAGACCCGGGGCGCCCCGCGCCCCATTCTGCGCAAAGCGAGGTGAAACTGGATGGACCCGGATCGAAGTCACGATCGAACGCACAGCGCCGCGCCCCACGGGGGCGGGCGGGGGCCCATCCGCCCCGCGCCCACCCCTGGCCGCGCCGCGCCGAAGGGAGGGATATGCCATGACCGTAAAGAACAAAAAGAAGAATCTTGCCCGCATCCGCCGGGACGCCGCCCGGGAGGTGCGCCGTCAGCAGCGGCTTGACCGCCTGCGCCGGGCCGCCTGCGGTACCGCCGACCAGGCGCTGGATCAGGTGGAGGCCACCCGGGAAGGCCTGGATACCGCCGAGGTGGCCGTGCGCCGCGCCCGGTGGGGCGCCAACCGGGTGACCCGGGAAAAACAGAAATCTCTGCCCCGCCGGCTGGCCGGGGCGTTTGTGAACCCCTTTACCGCCATTCTGCTGGCGCTGGCGGCGGTGTCGGCGGTGACCGACATGCTGCTGCCGGCGCTCCGGCTGGCCGGCACCGCCCCGGAGGCGTTTGACGGCGTCACGGTGGCGATCATCCTGGGGATGGTGGGGGTCAGCGGGGTGCTGCGCTTTGTGCAGGAAAGCCGCAGCGGCAGCGCCGCCGAAAAACTGCTGGCACTGATCACCACCACCTGCACCGTTCAGCGGGACGGCGAGGCCGGCCGGGAGATCCCGCTGGAGGATGTGGTGGTGGGGGACATCGTGCGGCTGCAGGCCGGGGACATGGTGCCCGCCGATCTGCGCATCCTGGAGGCCCGGGATCTGTTTGTGAGCCAGGCGGGCCTGACTGGCGAGAGCGAGCCGGTGGAGAAGCGGCCCGCCCCCGCCCCGGACGCCGACGCGGTGACCGACTGCGCCTGCCTGGCTTTTCTGGGCACCAATGTGATCTCCGGTTCCGCCGTGGGGGTGGCCCTGGCGGTGGGGGACGACACCCTGTTTGGCTCGGCCACGTCCGCCGTGGCCGGGCAGCCGGCCCCGACCAGCTTTGTGAAAGGGGTCAACGCGGTGTCCTGGGTGCTGATCCGGTTCATGCTGGTGATGGTGCCGGTGGTCTTTTTCCTCAACGGATTCACAAAAGGGGACTGGATGCACGCCTTTTTGTTCGGGGTGTCGGTGGCGGTAGGCCTGACCCCCGAGATGCTGCCCATGATCGTGACCACCTGCCTGGCAAGGGGCGCGGTGGCGATGAGCCGCAAGCGCACGGTGGTCAAAAACCTGAACGCCATCCAGAATTTCGGCGCGATGGATCTTCTGTGCACCGACAAGACCGGCACCCTTACCCAGGACCGGGTGGCGCTGCAATACAGCCTGGACGCGCTGGGCAACGAGGACGAACGGGTGCTGCGCTGCGCCTATCTGAACAGCCGGTTCCAGACCGGTTACCGCAACCTGATGGACCGGGCGGTGATCCGCCGCATCGGGGAGCTGGCGGCGGAGGACCCCGCCTTTACCGACCCGGCCGCCGGCTGGGAAAAGGTGGACGAGATCCCCTTTACCTTTTCCCGCCGCCGCCTGACCGTGGTGGTGCGCCGTGCCGACGGCGGCGCCCAAATGGTGACCAAGGGCGCGGTGGAGGAGATGCTGGCCGTCTGCACGCGGGTGGAGTGCGGTGAAGGGCCGCGGCCCCTCACCGGCGAGGTGCGGCAGGCCATCCTGCGCACCGCCGACCGGCTCAACGAGCAGGGGTTCCGGGTGCTGGCGGTGGCGCAAAAGGCCGACCCGGCCCCCGCCGGCGCCCTCGGCCCGCAGGACGAACGGGACATGGTGCTGCTGGGCTATCTGGCCTTTCTGGACCCCCCCAAGGAATCCGCCGCCGGGGCCATCGCCGCGCTGGGCCGCCGGGGGGTGGAGGTGCGCGTTTTGACCGGCGACAACGAAAAGGTCGCCCGCACCGTCTGCCGCCAGGTGGGGCTGCCGGTACAGGGGATGCTGCTGGGCGGCGCTCTGGACCGCATGAGCGACGACGAACTGGCCCGGGCCGCCCGCACCGTGCGGGTGTTTGCCAAACTCAGCCCCGAGCAGAAGGCCCGGGTGGTGAGCGCCCTGCGGGCCGACGGCCACACGGTGGGCTTTCTGGGGGACGGCATCAACGACGCCGCCGCCATGAAGGCCGCCGACGTGGGCATCTCGGTGGACACGGCGGTGGACGTGGCCAAAGAGTCCGCCGATATCATCCTGCTGGAAAAGGATCTGACCGTGCTGGAGCAGGGGGTCACCGAGGGCCGCAAGACCTACGCCAACATGATCAAGTACATCAAGATGACCGCCTCCTCCAACTTCGGCAACATGTTCTCGGTGCTGGCGGCCTCGGCGCTGCTGCCCTTCCTGCCCATGGAGAGCCTGCAGCTGCTGCTGTTGAATCTGATCTACGATCTGTGCTGCACCGCCATCCCCTGGGACAACGTGGACGAGGAGTTTTTGGCCCGGCCCCGCCGGTGGGACGCCTCCTCGGTGGGCGGCTTTATGCTCTGGATGGGGCCCGCCAGTTCGGTGTTCGATCTGCTCACCTACCTGTTTTTGTACTTCGTGCTCTGCCCGGCGGGATGCGGCGGGATGCGGTTCAGCCAGCTGGAAACGCGGTTTGCCGCCGCGCAGCTGGCCCAGATGAAGGCGAGCTGCATCGCCCTGTTCCAGACCGGGTGGTTTGTGGAATCCATGTGGAGCCAGACCCTTGTGATCCACATGATCCGCACCCCGGGGCTGCCGTTCTTCCAGAGCAGGGCCTCCGCGCCCCTCACCGGGCTCACCGCGCTGGGCATCGGGGCGGTCACCCTGCTGCCCTTTACGCCGCTGGCGCCGGCGCTGGGCTTTGCCGCGCTGCCGCCGCTCTTTTTTGCCTATCTTGTTCCCTGCATCCTGCTCTATATGGCGCTGGCCACTGTGCTGAAAAAAGCCTATATCCGCCGCCATGGCGCGCTTTTGTGACAAAAGCCGCCGAAAAGACCGCGCCGGGGCGCGTCCGCGAAAGGACGCGCCCCGGCGCTTTTTGGCCCGAAAGCCGGCGTTACCGGGATTTTACATTCCGGCGGGAACTTTACATTCCGCACCGGGATTTTACCCAAATCATGCACGGGGTTGATAGCGGCCGCCCGGCGGGGCGTGCTACAATGCCTACAGCCTTGAAAAAAGGGAAACCAAGGCCGGGTGGTCCCGGCCGACTGACGCGAAAAAGGAGTGTCATTCATCATGAAAAAGTTTGCAACCATCGCCCTGGCGCTGGGCCTGCTGACCGCCTGCGGCGCCAACAGCACCGCGCCCTCTTCCTCCGCCGCCGCGCAGGAGGGCTCTTCCGCCCCCGCTTCCGAGCCCGCCTCCGAGACCCTGAGCGGCGTGGTCAACACCTCCGGCTCCACCTCGATGGAGAGCGTGATGCTGGCTTTGAGCGAGGCGTTCAAGGAACTGTACCCGGATGTGACCATCAACTACAGCGGCACCGGTTCCGGCGCGGGCATCGAGGCCGCCCAGACCGGCACCAGCGACATCGGCCTGAGCAGCCGGGAACTGACCGAAGAGGAGACCGCCGCCGGCGCGGTGTCCAACGTGGTGGCCAAGGACGGCGTGGCCGTCATCGTCAACCCGGCCAACGGGGTCGAGGACCTGACGGTGGAGCAGATCGCCGACATCTTCTCCGGCAAGATCACCAACTGGAAGGATCTGGGCGGCGAGGACAGGGAGATCGCGGTCTACGGCCGTGAGGCCGGCAGCGGCACCCGCGGCGCCTTCGAGGAGATCGTGGGGGTGGTGGACGCCTGCCAGCTGACCAACGAGTACAGCAGCACCGGCGACCTGGTGGGCAACGTGGCCGGCAATGAGAACGCCATCGGCTACGCCTCCCTGTCCGCCGTGGACGACACCGTCAAGGCCGTGAAGGTGGGCGGCGTGGCGTGCACCGAGGCCACCGTCAAGGACGGCAGCTACGCCATCCAGCGGCCCTTCGTCATGGTAACCAGGGAGGGCGCGGCCCTGAGCGACGCGGCCCAGGCGTTCCTGGACTTTGCCATGAGCCCGGACGCCGCCCCCATCATCACCGTGGCCGGCGCGGTATCGGCCAACGGCTGACAGCGGCCGGCATCCTGAACTCCGGCTCCCCGGCCCTGCGGACGGGGAGCCCTTTTTGCAAAAGAAAGGTTGGTAGCTATGCGGCCACAAGCGCGCGGCAAACGCGCCTTCCGGGACAGCGTCGAGGGGGCGATGAGGCTGATCTTTACGGTCTGCGGATTCATCGCCATCGCCTTCGTGCTGCTGATCTCGGTCTATCTGATCCTGAGCGGGCTGCCCGCCATCCGGCAAGTGGGCCTGTTCGACTTTTTGCTGGGCGAGCGCTGGGATTCCACCAACAAGACAAACCCGGCCTACGGCATCCTGCCCTTTATCCTCACCTCCGTCTGGGGCACCTGCGGCGCCATCCTGATCGGGGTGCCGGTGGGCATCCTGACGGCGGTGTTCCTGGCCCGGGTGGCCCCGCCCCGGCTGGCGGCGGCGATCCGCCCCGCCGTGGACCTGCTGGCGGGCATCCCCTCGGTGATCTACGGCCTGGTGGGCATGATGGTGCTGGTGCCGGCCATCCAGGACGCCTTTGACCTGAAGGCCGGCGACAGCCTGCTGGCCGCCATCCTGGTGCTGGCGGTGATGATCCTGCCCTCCATCATCCGCGTCTGTGAGACCGCCCTCAAGGCGGTGCCCAGGGAGTATGCCGAGGGCTCGCTGGCGCTGGGCGCCACCAGCCTGGAGACCGATTTCAAGGTGATCCTGCCCGCCGCCCGCAGCGGCGTGGCCGCCGCGGTGGTGCTGGGGGTGGGGCGGGCTATCGGCGAGGCCATGGCCATCCTGATGGTGGCCGGCAACGCCGCCAATATGCCCGGCCTGTTCCGGAGCGTCAAGTTCCTGACCACCGCCATCGCCAGCGAGATGAGCTACGCCAGCGTGGGCAGTTTGCAGCGCAACGCGCTGTATTCCATCGGGCTGGTGCTGTTCGTCTTTATCATGTTCATCAACATCCTGCTGAACACGGTGCTGAAAAAGAACAAGGAGTGAATCGGGTATGCAGACCTCTGTGGACACGCCCCGCGGCCTGAGCGGCCGCCGCCGCGCCTGGCACTGGGCGGTGCGCGCCGCCATGTACCTGAGCGCCGGGGCCACCTGCGCGCTGGCGCTGGGGCTGATCGGGTATATTTTGTGGCGGGGGGTGCCCGGGCTGTCCTGGGAGTTCCTCACCACCCAGGAGAGTATTTTGAAGGGGACCGACGGCATCCTGCCCGCCATCCAGAACACCCTCTACGTCATTCTGGTCACCCTGGTGATCGTGCTGCCGCTGGGTGTGGGGGCGGCGGTCTACCTGACCGAATACGCCACCAACCGCCGCCTGACCGGGGCCATCGAGTTCGCCACCGAGACGCTGGCGGGCATCCCCTCCATCCTGTACGCGCTGGTGGGCATGCTGGTGTTCTGCCAGTTCTGCGACCTGGGCACCACCCTGCTGGCCGGTTCGCTGACCCTGGTGATCATGACCCTGCCCACCATCATCCGCACCACCCAGGAGAGCCTCAAGGCGGTGCCCGCCGGATACCGGGAGGGCGCGGCCGGCCTGGGCGCGGGGCGCTGGCACATGATCCGCACCATCGTGCTGCCCTGCGCGCTGGACGGCATCGTGACCGGCTGCATCCTGGCGGTGGGCCGGATCGTGGGCGAGTCGGCGGTGCTGATCTTCACCGCCGGCATGAGCACCTCGATGCAGAACTTTTTCGGCAGCGGCGGCCTGGTCAAGAGCAGCGGCGCCACCCTGACGGTGGCCCTCTACGTCTACGCCAAGGAACGGTACAAATACGACAACGCCTTTTCGGTGGCGGTGGTGCTGCTGGCGCTCACCCTGCTGATCAACCTGGCGGCGGGGGCCGCCGGCAAACGGGCAAAACGCGAGGAGGAGCGATAAGATGAATCCCACCATCCTGGAAGCGAAGGATCTGGACCTGTACTACGGCCAGACCCAGGCGCTGAAAAAGGTGAATATCCAGATCCCGGAGCGCGAGATCACCGCCCTGATCGGGCCGTCCGGCTGCGGCAAGTCCACCTTCCTGCGCACCATCGACCGGATGAACGATCTGGTGGCCGGCGTGCGGGTGGAGGGCGAGATGCTCTACCGGGGCGAGAACGTCTACGCCCCCGGCGTGGACGTGACCTGGCTGCGCCGCAAGATCGGCATGGTATTCCAGAAGGCGAATCCCTTCCCCATGAGCATCTACGACAACATCGCCTACGGGCCCCGCATCCACGGAGTGCGCAAAAAGGCCGAACTGGACGCGCTGGTGGAGAAGAGCCTGCGGGGCGCGGCGCTCTGGGATGAGGTCAGGGACCGGCTGAAAAAGAGCGCGCTGGGGCTGTCCGGCGGGCAGCAGCAGCGGCTGTGCATCGCCCGGGCGCTGGCGGTGCAGCCGGACGTGCTGCTGATGGACGAATCCACCAGCGCGCTGGACCCGGGCAGCACCATGCGCATCGAGGACCTGATGACCGAACTGAAGAAGGAGTACACGGTGGTGATCGTGACCCACAACATGCAGCAGGCCGCCCGCATCAGCGACAACTGCGCCTTTTTCCTGCTGGGGGAACTGGTGGAATACGGCTCCACCGAGATACTGTTCAGCCATCCGGCCGACAAGCGCACTGAAGATTACATCGCCGGCCGGTTCGGCTGAGGGGAGGAGTTTGGCATGAATCGTGTGTTTTATGACGGGGAACTGGCCCGTCTGGACGAACTGGTGCAGAGGATGGGCGCCCAGGTGCTGGCGGCGCTGGACGGCGCGGTGGCTGCCGGGAGCGACCCCGACCGGGAACTGGCCGACCGGGTGATCGCCGGGGATACCGAGATCGACCGGATGGAGCGGGAGATCGAGCAACTCTGCGTGACCCTGCTGCTGCGCCAGCAGCCGGTGGCCGGCGACCTGCGCCGGGTGAGCACCAGCCTGAAACTGGTGACCGATCTGGAGCGGATCGGGGACCACGCCGCCGACATCGCGGAGATCGTGCGCACCCTGAACGCGCCCCTCGCCGCGCCGCTGGCCGAGATGCTGGGCATCGCCCGAGCCATGGTGGAGAGCGCTTTGCGCGCCGCCGCCGACCAGAACCTGGAGGGCGCCCACGCCACCATCCAGCGGGACGACGAGGTGGACGGCGCCTTCTGCCGCCTGAAGGACGGGTTCATCCGCCAGGTGGCGGCGGGCAGCGGCGACGCCGACGCCATCCTGGACGGGCTGATGATCGGCAAGTACGCCGAGCGCATCGGCGACCACGCCGTCAACATCTGCGAGTGGGTCATCTGCCGGGGCACCGGCCTGTACCACGACCTGCGGATCATGTGACGGCCGGGCCAAAGCCTTTTTCTGAAACGACAAAAAGCCGGGGCGGGCGCGCAAACGGTTTGCGCGCCCGCCCCGGCCGTGTTTTGCCGCGGGGGATCACCGGATGAAGTTGGTGCGGACCTTCTCCTCGTTTTTCGGCAGGGGAACGCCCGCGGCCCTGCCCGCCTCAAGGCAGCGCAGCATCCAGGCCAGGTTGCGGGCCAGCTGGCGCATGGTCTGCATGCCCTCGGCGTCCTGGCGCACCTGGTCGGGGGTGTTGCCGTGGACCATGTTCCAGTACTGGCTGGAGACCAGCGGCATCTGGTCGATGGTGAAGTATTTGTTCAGCTGGTCCAGCGCGGCGGTGGTGCCGGCGCGGCGGGCGCTCACCACCGCCGCGCCCGGCTTGTAGCGCAGCGCCGCCCCGCCCGCGTAGAACAGCCGGCCCAGAAAGCCGGTCACGCTGCCGCTGGCCGCCGCGTAATGTACCGGAGAGCCCACGATCAGCCCGTCGATGTCCGGCAGCAGTTCCAGCGCCTCGTTCACCTTGTCCTTCTGTACGCAGCGGCCGGTCCTGGCGCAGCCGCCGCAGCCCAGGCAGCCGCCCGCGGGCGCGGGCCCGGTCCAGAACTCCCGGGTCTCGACGCCCTGCTTTTCCAGTTCGGCCGCCACCTCCGCCAGGGCGGTGTGGGTACAGCCCTCCCGGTGGGGGCTGCCGTTGATCAGCAATACCTTCATGGTCATCCACTCCTTTTTCTTTTATTGTATCACGCGCTGCAAGCCCCCTTGCTTTTTTTTGCGGAAACGGATACACTCATACCATGGGGGTTTGCGGGGCAAACGCCCGTTTCCATTCTATGAGAGAGCGGAGGTCGTTCATCCGTGAGCGCAGCATCCATCGACAACAGCGCCAATCCGATCCTGCAGGGCAGCATCGGCAAGCAGCTGCTTGTGTTTTTCTTTCCCATCTGGCTGGGCACCTTTTTTCAGCAGCTGTACAACACCGCCGACGCGCTGATCGTGGGCCGGTTCGTGGGCACCCAGGCTCTGGCGGCGGTGGGCGCCACCAACACCCTGGTCAACCTGCTGGTGGGCTTTTTTGTGGGCCTGGCCAGCGGCGCTTCGGTGGTGCTGGCCCAGCGGTACGGCGCCCGGGACCTGCCCGGCGTGCAGAAGGCCGTACATACCAGTATCTGGCTGGCCCTTACCGGCGGCGCGGTGCTGATGGCGATGGGCATCCTGTTTGCCCGCGGCGCGCTGCGGGCCATGAACACCCCCGCCGATATCCTGGACGGCTCCACCCTCTATCTGCGGGTGTATTTCGCGGGCATGATCCCCAGCATGATCTACAACATGGGCACCGGCATCCTGCGGGCGGTGGGCGACAGCCGCCGGCCCATGTACTTTTTGATCACCGCCGCTTTTGTGAACATCGTGCTGGACCTTGTGTTCGTGGCGGTGTTCCACTGGGGGGTGCTGGGGGCGGCGCTGGCCACCATCATCAGCCAGCTGGTCAGCGCCCTGCTCATCCTGGCCAGCCTGATCGGGGCCGAGCTGCAGCCCTATCACCTGAAACTGTACCGGGTGGCCATGGACGGCCCTACCCTGGCGGACATCGTGCGCATCGGCCTGCCCGCGGGGCTGCAGTCGGTGATGTACAACATCAGCAACATCATCATCCAGACCAGCATCAACGCCTTCGGCACCACCACCGTGGCCGCCTGGACCGCCTACGGCAAGCTGGACAGCCTGTTCTGGATGAGCATGAACAGCATGGGCCTGTCGGTGACCACCTTCGCCGGGCAGAACTTCGGCGCCAGGCAGTACGACCGGGTGCGCCGGGGCGCCTGGGTGTGCCTGTCCTTCTGCGCGGTGCTGTCGGTGGCGCTGGGCGCGCTGATCTATGTGTTCGGCGCGCCGCTGGTGGGCCTGTTCAGCGACGACGCCCAGGTGGTGCAGCGGGCGCTGGAGATCATCCATCTGCTGACCCCCAGCTTCATCACCTACGCGGCCATCGAGGCCCTCAGCGGCACCATCCGCGGCTCCGGCGACGCCTGGGTGCCCATGGCCCTGACCGCCGGCGGGGTGTGCGGGCTGCGGATCCTGTGGGTGCTGGGCGCGGCCCCGATCTTCGGTACCCTCACCGGCGTGCTGGTGAGCTATCCCATCAGCTGGGGATTCACATCGGTGCTGTATATCGGTTACTTCCTGGCGGGCGGCTGGCTGCGCCGCTGCATCGCCGTGCAGAATGCCCGGCAGGCGGGAGGTGCGTGAGATGGCAAGTTTCTGGGGGCATCTGCGCACGATATGCCACCACAAGCGGCTGGTGGCCCGACACTGTTTCAGGATCGGGCTGTACCGCCAGGGGCTGACCCACGATCTGAGCAAGTTTTCCTTGGTGGAGTTTTGGCCGGGGGTGAAATACTTCCGGGGCTACCGCAGCCCCAATGAGATCGAACGGCTGGAAAAAGGGTACTCTGCCGCCTGGCTGCACCACAAGGGCCGCAACCGGCATCATCTGGAATACTGGATCGACTACGATCCCCGGGGCGACCACGGGATGTGCGGCATGCGGATGCCGGAGAAATACGTGGCGGAGATGATCTGCGACCGGATCGCCGCCAGCAAGACCTACCAGAAAGAGAACTATACCGACGCCCATCCCTGGGAATACTACCAGCGGGGCCGGGACCACTACCTGCTGCATCCCGAGACCCGGGCCCAGCTGGAAGAGGCCCTGCAGGTGCTGCGGGACCGGGGTGAGGACGCCTGTTTTGCTCACATCCGCACCCGGCTGCTGGGCAAAAAGCGCTGATAAGCCGCGCAAGGGCGCGCTGCCGGTCCGGCAGCGCGCCCTTGCTGTTGGAAGCGGATGTTCAGCGCCGGCGCAGCCGCTCGGCCAGTTCCTGGCGCAGCGTGCGCAGAGCGTCCTCGTAACGGGAGCTTTTCAGGGTGGGGAAGGCACGCAGCAGCCGCTGGGCGCCCAGCTGCCGGTCCAGGATGCCGGCCCGCAGCAGGTCCCGGCGCATCTCCAGTTCGGCGCGGGCGGCGCCGGTGCGGCCTTCCAGTTTTTCCCGGCCGGCGCTGATGCGCTCGTCGGCGGCCAGGGCCGCGCCGCCCACCTGTTTGGTGAGCAGGTCGCTGCTTTTGTGCAGCAGGGCGGTGAGCCGTTCCAGCTCGCCCAGCTGGCGCATCAGGCCGGTGACGGTGATGAGGGTGACGATCAGGTCGGCCGCGAACATCCCGGTGCAGACCCCCAGCAGCACGGCCCCCGGCAGGTTGGTCAGCAGCCGGCCCACCAGCAGTTCCACCGCCGGGTGCAGCAGCCGCATCACGGCGGCCACCCCCACCCCCCACAGCAGGCTGAACCGCAGGCAGATATACCCGCCCAGATTGAACGGTTTGTCGGAATAATCCCACCAGCGGGCGTGGAACAGGGTCTTGAGGGCCCAGCCGCCCACCAGTTCCAGGGCGGTGGCCAGCAGCGCGCCGCCGAAAAACAGCGCCGGCAGGCTGCCGCGCACCGGCCCCAGCGCCGTGACCGCCGCCAGCATCCCGAAACCGTAGATCGGGCAGACCGGCCCGTTCAGAAAGCCCCGGTTGACCAGATGCCGGGTCTTGCAGGCGGCAAAGGCCACCTCGGCGCACCAGCCGAGAAACGAGTAGAGATAAAAGTACCAGCACAGCGCGTAAAGGGTTTGCGGCTGGGGCATAGGGGGCACCCTCCTTTTATAAGCAAAAGATGACAATCAGTATACCACACTTTGCCCCCCGGCGCAAAACGTGCTACAATCAGAACAAACCGAAAGGAGGCGCCGCCCATGACCCCGGACCGCTGGGTGCTGCACTGCGACTGCAACAGCTTCTACGCCAGCGTGGAACTGCTGGAACGCCCCGAACTGAAACACAAGCCGGTGGCCGTCTGCGGCGACCCTGAGGCCCGGCACGGCATCATCCTGGCAAAGAACGAGCCGGCCAAGGCCGCCGGCGTGCGCACCGCCGAGCCCATCTGGCAGGCAAAGCGCAAATGCCCGGACCTGGTGCTGCTTGCGCCCCACCGGGAGCGGTACCGGCATTTTTCGGCGGTCCTCAACGGCATCTACGCCGGGTACACCGATCTGGTGGAGCCTTTCGGCATCGACGAGAGCTGGCTGGACATCACCCACACCTGGCATCTTTTTGCCGCCTCGCCCACCGCGCTGGCCGACCGCATCCGCCGCCAGGTGCGCCAGACCACCGGCCTGACCATCAGCGTGGGGGTCAGCTTCAACAAGGTGTTCGCCAAGCTGGGCAGCGACTACAAAAAACCCGACGCCATGACGGTGATCCGCCCAAAGGACGTGGAACGGATCGTCTGGCCGCTGCCGGCGGGGGACCTTCTGTATGTGGGCCGCGCGGCGGGCGAGCGGCTGGCCCGGCTGGGCATCCGCACCATCGGCCAGCTGGCGGCGGCGGACCCGGGCGTTCTGACCGAGGCCCTGGGCAAGCTGGGGGCGGAACTCTCCCGCTACGCCCGGGGGGAGGACGAGGCCCCGGTACATCCGGCGGGCTGGCGGGAGCCGCTCAAGAGCGTGGGCAACGGCATGACCTTTCGCAAGGATCTGACCGATCTGGCGCAGGTGCGCAGCGCGCTGGGGGCGCTGGCGGAGGAGGTGGCCGCCCGGCTGCGGCGGCACGGGCTGTGGGCCGGGGCGGTGCAGGTGACCATCCGGGACACCAATCTGCACACCATCACCCGGCAAAAGCGGCTGGCCATGAGCACCCACCTGGCCCGGGACCTGGCGGCGGAGTGCCTGGCGCTGGTGGCCGCCAACTGGGACCCGGCCCGCCGCCCGGTACGGATGCTCACAGTGACCGCCCTGGCCCTGACCGACGAGCCCTTCGCGGTGCAGCAGAGCCTGTTCGGGGACGCGCCCGCCCCCGACCCCAAACGGGAAAAGCTGGAGAGCGCGCTGGACGGCATCCGCCGCCGGTACGGCGCCGGGTCCATCGGCGCGGGCAGCCGGGTGGGCAACGAGCTGGGGCTGGACGGGCTGCGCATGGAGGAGAACGCCCCCGCCCCCGGCGAGGAGGAATGGGACGAAAAGGTCAAAGGCCCCTTGTGACCCGGCGAACAGACGCCGCCCGGCCGCGGGGGGCGTTTTTTGCCCGGAAATCTTTCGTTTTTGTGAAAACAAAGCGAAAGCTGGCGCCTTTACTGGAATTTTACACAAACCGGCGGTATAATGAGGTGTCACGGGCCCGGCGCGGCCCGGCTTTTGAGGGAAACGGAGGGGAAAAGGGTTGGCGTCGGTCACAACGGAACACGCGGTGCGCCAAACCGCGAAACATTCAGACACATCGCCCATCTGGCTGCGGGCGGCGGCCACCGTTCTGGTGCCGCTCATCGCCCTGCTCTGCTGCGAATGGATCCACCGGGGCAAGCTGGACGGCACCTTCTGGAGCCAGTACCTGGGCGGGCACATCGGCAGCTATCTGCTTGCCTGGGTGTTTCTTGCCGGGATCTACCTGTTCTTCAGCCATCTGGCGGGGCGGCATACCCTGGCGGTGGCGGCGGTGGGGCTCATCGCCTGCGTACCGGCGGCGGTGACCCGGCTCAAGCTGGATTTCCGGGGCGAGCCGTTTCTGCCCTGGGACCTGTCCCAGTGGCAGGAGGCCGCGGCGGTGGCGGGCAAATCCAACCTGAAACTCACCGGGCCCATGTGGGCCAGCCTGGCGATCTTTGCGGTGCTGGCGGTGCTGGCCTGGCGGCTGCGGGTGCCGGTGCACGGGCAGCGGCCGGCGGCCAGGCGGCTGCGGCTGGCGGGCTGCGGCGCGGGCGCGG
>CASFJO010000019.1 GCA_949295035.1 uncultured Gemmiger sp. | reverse complement strand
GCAGCAGCCCGGCGCGGGGCTGGTGCTGGGCGGCTGGGGCCAGCTGCCGGAGGAGACCGGCCGCATGGCCGTTGCCCTGGCCTTCTGCGGCGGGGACGACGCGTCCGCCGCCGTGACCCTGCTGGACAAGGGCGTGCCCACTCAGCTGGCCTTCGCCTATCCGGACCCGGACACGGTGGTCTATACCGATACCGTGTTCCTGATGGGCACCAGCGACCCGGCCCAGACCCTGACCGTCAACGGGCAGGAGGTGCCCCGGTATGGCACCGAGGGGGTCTGGGGCCTGCTGGTGGAGCCGGAGATGGGCGACAATACATACACCGCCAGCCAGGGCGGGCAGGAGGTGTCCCTGACCGTCACCCGCCGCGCCTCCGGCTGGACCAGCGCCAAGGCCACCTCCGACGGCAGCCGCGCCGCCAAAGAGGGGGAATATGTGCGGATCACCGAGGCCCTGGCCAGCGTGCTGGAGGACAAGGCGGTGAGCGGCAGTATCCAGACCACCGCCTACGCGGGCGGGATGGCCCGTGTGGCGGACAGCGTGCGGTTCGTGCGCAGCAACAAGTACACCTACGCCTATCAGCTGGATACCGGGGACTATGTGCTGGCCAAGGACTGCGAACTGGTGAGCGGCGCCGCGCCCGCTGCCTTTAGCGGCATTACCGCCGCCCAGGAGCAGAGCGGCGACGTGGTGCTGACCCTGCCCGGCGAGGGGGCCCCGATCTGGTACGCCGAGCAGACCGACACCTCCCTGACGCTGTATTTTCTGTCGGCCGCGCTGGAGGGCGAGATGCCCGGCGCGTGCGGGTTCGCCCAAAGCCTGGCGGCGGCCGCCTGGGAGGAGGGGCAGGGCTTCTGCCTGACCGTGACCTTTGACCCGTCCGAGCCGCTGTGGGGGTATACGGTGGACTATACCGCCGACGGCATCCGGGTGTATCTGCAGCACGCCCCCGCCCGCGGCGAGGACAGCACCCCCCTGGCCGGGGTCACGGTGCTGCTGGACGCGGGCCACGGCGGCGAGGAGAACGGCGCCATGGGCGCGGCCGGCATGAGCGCGCCGGTGGAAAAGGATCTGAACCTGGCGCTGACCAAGGCCGCCGCGGTGCGGCTGGAACAGCTGGGCGCGACGGTGCTGTTTACCCGCCAGGACGACGCCACCCTGAGTTTGGGGGAACGGGTGGAGATCCTGCGCCAGCAGAAACCGGATTTCTTCCTTGCGATCCATCACAACAGCGCCGCCCTGACCAGCGACCTGAACGAAAACGGCGGTACCGAGGCGTACTATTTCTTTGATTCGGGCAAGACCCTGGCCGAAAACCTGACCGCGTACCTGACCGGTGTCACCGGCCGGGCGCTGCGGGGCAGTTTTCAGGACTATTATTACGTCACCCGCAGCGCGGTCTGCCCCGCCGTGCTGGTGGAGGCCGGGTTCATGACCGTGCCCGCCGAGTATGAGAGCTGCTCCGACGAGACCACCATCTGGGCCGAGGCCGGCGCCATCGCGCAGGCCGTTCTGGCCAGTATGCCGGGCTGAAAACGGCGCCCGCCGAGAAAAAAGCGATGACGGCCCGCGCAGACCCCGCGAGCCGACACAAAAAATCGGCCTGAAACGAAGCGATCCCGCTCGCGTTTCAGGCCGATTTTTTGCGGTCGATCCGGCCGCCCTCGGGCGCTGTCCCCTGCCTTCACCCCTCGCCGCAGGGCGCGGCCACGCTCTGGCGCACCACCAGTTCGCAGGGCATGAAGATGTTCAGCGGCACGGTATGCCCGTGGTCGATGCGGTCCAGCAGGGTCTTGACCGCGAAGCTGCCCAGATCCCGGAAGGGCACCTTGACGGTGGTGAGCAGGGGTTTGGTCTGTTCGGCTTCGGGGATGTTGTCGATGCTGATCACGCTCATCCGCCCCGGCACCGGCACCCCCGCCTCGGCCAGCCCCCGCAGCACCCCCTGGGCGGTGGCGTCGTTGGCGCAGAACAGCGCCGTGGGCAGGGTGCGGCCCGCCAGGATGCGCTCCACCGCCCGCTGCCCCCCCGCCGGGGTCATCGCCGCCGGAAAGATCGGCCCCGGATGCAGCCCCATGTCCAGCATGAACGCCCGGTACCCCCGGTAGCGGATCTCCTTTTCGGTCTCGCCCACATAGCCGATCGCCCGGTGCCCCGCCTGATACAGGTACTGCAGCGCCAGTTCCGCCGCGTGCCACCCGTCGCACACGATGTGGTCCCGCCGGATCTCCATCTGGTTCAGGGTGATGTGCACCACCCGCTTCTTGAACCGGCCGATCAGCCCCTCGCTGTCCGGCCCGCTCTTACCCAGCACCACCAGCCCGTCCCGCCGGCTTGCCGCGAAGTTCCCGTCCCGGCTCAGCCGCTGCGCGTCCTTATGGCTGTACCGGGGCCCCAGCCGGCATCCCTGCCGCAGCACCTCTTCCTCCACGCAGGCTGCCAGCGCGTTGAAAAAACTGTCCTCCCGGTAATCCTCCGCCCGGGCGAACAGGCAGCTCACCGTGATCGGCTCCTTGGGCGCGCCGCCGCCCTCCTTCAGCCGCTTGGCCTCCGGATTTGGCACATAGCCGGTGGCCCGCACCGCCTCCCACACGCGCCCCTGTACCGCCGCGCCCGCGCATTTTTCGCCCTTCCCATTGATGATCCGGGACACCGTGCTCGCCGATACCCCCGCCATCTTCGCCACGTCCTTCAGGGTCGCCATGGGCTCTTCCTCCTTTTGGGCAAACGTTGTCTCTCTGCCTCCATCATACCCGTATCCCGCCTTTTTGACAAGACGGGAATTTTTTTGCCCCATCCTCTTGACAACCCGCCCGGCAGGTGCTATGGTTAGTTATATAAGTAATGAACCACTTAACCTGTGGGAAACGGACAAGGAGGTGAGAGGGTTGCTGCAACCCTTCAACGAACAGAGCGTCCTCTATCTGCAGGTGGCCCAAATGCTGGAGGACGGCATCCTGCGGGGCGTCTACCCCGCCGAGGAGCAGGTGCCCAGCACCAATGAGCTGGCCCGGGCGTACAAGATCAACCCGGCCACGGCGGCCAAGGGCATCAACCTGCTGGTGGATGAGGGGGTTTTGTACAAGCGGCGGGGCATCGGGATGTTCGTGGCCCCGGGGGCGGCGGCGGCCATCGCCGCCCGGCGCAAGGCAGCCTTTTACCAGGACTATGTGATCGCGCTGGCGAAGGAAGCCGCCAGCCTGGGCATCGGGGCGGAGGAACTGGCGCAGATGGTACGCCGGGCCGCCGAACAGAAGGAGGACTGACCATGAATCAGAAAAACTATCCCGAACTGCGGGCCGAGGGCCTGCGGCTGCGGTACGGCAAGCAGGAGGTACTGCACGGCATCGATCTGACCCTGCGGCCGGGCTGCATCTATGGCCTGGTGGGGCGCAACGGGGCGGGCAAGACCACCCTGCTCAGCTGCCTGACCGGCCAGCTGGCGGTGAGCGAAGGCACCGTGATGTGCGGCGGGGCGCCGGTGTGGGAGAACGCGGCCGCCCTGGCGAACCTGTGCTTTTCCCGGGAGATCGGCACCACCCTGGGCAACGGGCCCAACAACCTGAAGGTGCGGGACTACCTGGAGGCGGCGGCGCTGTTTCTGCCCCACTGGGACAAGGCCTACGCCGCCCGGCTGGTACAGCGGTTCGGGCTGGACGAGCGCAAAAAGATCTGCAAGCTGAGCAAGGGGATGCTGAGCATGGTGACCATCGTGATCGCGCTGGCCAGCCGGGCCCCCATCACCCTGCTGGACGAGCCGGTGGCGGGGCTGGACGTGGTGGCCCGGGAGGACTTCTACAAGCTGCTGCTGGAGGACTACACCGAGACCGGCCGCACCTTCGTCATCAGCACCCACATCATCGAGGAGGCCGCCTCGGTGTTCGAGGAGGTCATCCTGCTGGACGAGGGCCGCATCCGGGAGATGGGCGCGACCGACGCGCTGGTGGGCCAGTTCGCGGCGGTGAGCGGCGCGGAGGAGGCGGTGGACGCGGTCTGCGCCGGGCATACGGTGCTGACCACCGAGCGGCTGGGCCGCCAGAAACAGTGCGTGGTGCGGCTGCCCGGCGGGCCCGGGGCGCTGCGCGCCGGCAGCCAGGTGGACGTGGAGCCGCTGACCTTGCAAAAGGTGTTCGTGACCCTCTGCGGCCACGAGGAGAAGGGAGGCGGCGCGGCATGACGGGGCGGGCTGTGCGGTTTTTGCTGCGGTGGGCGGCGCTGCTGCTGGGGATAGCGGTGCTGCTTGCCCTGGTCACGGTGGGCTCCGCCGCCCTGCTGGGCACCGAGGGCAACTTTCTGGCCGGCTATCTGGTGGCCTTTCCGCTGATCGCGGAGGTCCTCTTTCTGGTAAGCGGCTCGTCGATGGCCATGTTCCTGATGCGGCTGATGGTGGCCATGAGCTGCCCCCGCCGGGCCGCCTGGGCCGGGATGCAGATCGTGACCTGGCTGTGCTGGGCGGCGCTGCTGGCCATCAGCCTGGGGATGTTCCGGATGGCGCGGGTCTTCGGGATGGAGATGCTATTCTCCACCGACGCGGTGTTTCACGGGCTGTTTCTGGCCCTGGCCGGGCAGCTGGCGCTGCCGGTGGGGCTGCTGCAAGGCCGGCGGGCCTGGGATCTGGTGATCGCCGCGGGCATTCCCGGGATAGCGCTGACCGGCATAATCCTGAGTTGGCTGTGGCAGCAAAGCATGCTGCCCATCCCGGTCTACCAGGGCATCCAGGTGGTCTGCGCCGGGGCGGTGGCAGCGCTGTTTGTGGCCGGCCGCCGGCTGGCGATGAGGCTGGCCCCCCAACAGATGTAAAGGAGGAATGGATATGCTGCGAACCATCAAGGCCTGCGTGGCCATCAGCCTGCGGGATCTGTGGCTGGAGCTGGCCGCCGTGGCCGGGGTCTGGCTGCTGGTGGAGCTGGGCACCAACCTGGTGACCGGATACTATTTTTATAAGGACGGCCCCGCCTGCGGCACGGTGGGGTTTGCCGGGGCGCTGACGGTGTTCGGCACCGCGGTGATGGCGGCCTTTATCAATGTGGGCCGGGTATGGATGGATTTCCGCCGGGGGCTGCGGCTGGGGGCCACCCGCCGGGGGCTGCTGGCGGGGGAGATGCTAGCCTGCGTTCTGCACAGCCTGGTGCCGGTGGGGCTGGCGCTGGCCCTGGCCGGGGTGAGCGAGGGCATCTACCGATTGCTGTGGCAGCCCCGCGGGGTGCAGCTGGTGTTCTCGGTCTGGACCTTCATGATCCCGGCGGTGCTGGCGCTGCTGCTGGCCGGGCCCGTCGCGGTGGCCTACCTGATGGGCGCGCCGCTGCTGAAGTTCGGCGGCAAGGCCGGCTGGGTGCTCTGGTGCATCTGGATGGCGGTGGTGCTGTTTGATGATCAGCTGTCCCGGCTGTTCGGCGGGGTCTTTGGCCCCTTTGTGGCGGCAAACCCCCTGGGGCTGGGGCTTGTGGGCACGGTGGCGGCGCTGGTCTACCTGGGGCTGTGCGCCCGGTGGCTGCTGCGGCTGCCCGCCGCTGGCGGAGGCGGCTGAAAAACGGACGGGGAGGGGCTGCTGCAAGCCTGTCCCCTGTTTTGGCGATTTTTACATTTTTTGCACAGTTCCTGCCAAAATATGCTATACTGGTAGCAGCGGGCCTTGGCCCGGAGAATCAAGAGAAGAGAGGAAATCGTATATGGCGAATCGTTGGCAGAAGTATTACAGCGGCTACGGGGAAAGCGCGGGCCTGGACATAGACGCGGAATACCCGGTAATGTTCGGCAGCCGCAACGGCTTTGACCTGCTGGTCTACCCGCCCAAAGTCTCCGCGCCGCGGGCGCTGGTGGCCACCGTATCGGTGCAGCGGGCGGCCGGGCCGCTCTCCGCCGCCGAGATCAAGCAGTTCCGCCACGGGCGCAAGGCCTGCAACGGCCTGACCCACCAGGGGCGGCTGGCGACCCTGAGCATCCGCAACGGCGTCAAGCCGGAGGATCTGAACACCCTGCTGGAAGATTTTACCCAGTTCCTGCAGCAGGCCGGTTTTGAGAACGTCTGCCAGACCTGCGGCGCCGCGGGCGCGACCGAGGGCTGCTTCGCGGGCGGGCGGTATCTGCATCTGTGCCCGAACTGCCTGGCCGGCATGCAGCAGCAGGCGGCCAAGCCCGCCAAGCCCGAAAACCCGGTGGCCGGCGCGGTGGGCGCGCTGATCGGCAGCCTGGCGGGCGCGGTCTGCATCATCCTGCTCAGCCAGCTGGGGTATGTGGCGGCGCTGAGCGGCCTGGTGATGGGGGTCTGCGCCATCAAGGGGTACGAGATGCTGGGCGGCCGGCTTTCCGGCAAGGGGGCGGCGATCAGCGTGGTCATCATGCTGATCATGACCTACGTGGCCGACCGGCTGGACTGGGCCATCATCGCCATGCGGGATCTGGAGGTGGACCTGTTCACCGGTTTCCGCATCATCCCGCTGCTGCTGGAGGAACAGGCCATCGAGGGCTCGGTCTACTGGGGCAACCTGGTGATGCTGTATCTGTTTTTGCTGCTGGGCATGGTGCCCACCGTCATGGCGGGGCTGCGCTCCAGCCGGGAGGCCGGCGTGATCCGGCCGCTGCAGGGGTCCGGGCCGCAGCTGTGATCCCGCGCCAAATCGCAAAAGTCGCACTTATTCTGTGAATTTTTGCCTTTCTGCACAAAAACACTTGACTTTCTGTCCGGTGTGTGCTATAAACTCCTATGGCTTTGCAACCAGCTGCCCGCCGCCGGGCCGCCGCCCGGGTTTGGGCGCGCCTTACGCGGCAGCTGGTTTTTTGTTGCGTAAAAATACCTTTGCAGGAGGATGCACACATGTATGACGTTGTGATCGTTGGCGCCGGCCCGGCCGGCATCTTTACCGCGCTGGAACTGCTG
>CASFJO010000018.1 GCA_949295035.1 uncultured Gemmiger sp. | reverse complement strand
TCCAGATGATCAGCGCCGGCGCCCAGGCCGACCTGATGGAGAAAAGCATTGAAACGCCGGTCAAGAAGGCCGCAGAACCGCCTGCCGGGCCGGCGGCACGCACGGCACCGCCGCAGGAGCCCCACAGCGCCCCGCAGAAGGGCGATACGCCTGCTGAGGTGAAATCCCCTGCCAGACCCATTGAAACGCCGCAGAGGGCGTTAGAGGCAGAAAAGGCGGCAACCGTGACAACTGCCCCGACGGTGAAAGGCACTGCTTCGGAAACGGCGGAGCAGCACCTGCCGGTGGAGCCGGCGAAGAAATTCGATACGCTCCCGGTTGACGCTTCGCCAAAGACGGAACAGCCGGCGGCTGAAAATGAGCAGGCGGATGAATTGCCCGTCCGCGGCAATGTAACGGAGCTGCCGGTCCAGCACACGGAGGAATCCGAACCCGCCGCCGAGCCGCTGCAGCCCGAAGATGGCGCTGCCGGAGCGGCGGATACTGCGGTGGATACCCCCTCTTATACGAAGGACACGCCTATGGAGGATATTCTGCAGGTCATGACGCTGGAACAGGCCCAGCAGGTCATCGTAGACGATGGCATCTGCAAGGGTATGACGATTGCCCAGGTGGCCGAGAAGCGGCCTGTCAATCTGCGGTACTACCTGATCCCGGGCAAAAGCAAGAACAACATGGTCCGCGCCGCCGCCCAGCTGGTTTTGGATTCACTTCAAAAGGCCGGCTGATATGGTCCCCGGTGAGGGCATGAAGGGAGGAATGACAGATGGGCTCGTACCCGGATGAATTTCCCTTCGGTATCATGGAAGTTGTGGAACTGCTGCACCTGCGGGTCAGGCGCCAGCAGGCAAACAGCGTCTATGTGGACTGCCCGTTCTGCGGCGACCGCCGCGGGCGGATGAATGTCAATTTCGTCAAAAATGTCTGGCGGTGCAATCACTGCGACGAACATGGCGGAATGCTGGCGCTGTATGCAAAATTCAATCACACGACGACCTCTGACGCTTATTGGGAGATTGCAGAAGCTCTGTGTGACAATACCCATGAGGAACACGCACGCTCCGGGAATGAAGCCCCACAGCAGCCGGTCAGCACCGGGTCCCCATCTTCGGGGGCCCGGGCGACCGCTGCAGGTCATTCTTCTTCCGAGCGAAAAACTGTGCCGCAATCGGACAAAGCCAGCCCGGCCGAGATCCACCAGACGCTATCCCTGCTGCTGGCCCAGCTTACGCTGCGGCCGGCACATCGGGAACATCTGCGCTCACCAAAGCGTGGGCTGTCTGATGAACAAATCGAGGCGCTGGGCTTTAAGAGTACCCCGCCGCCCTTCTTATGCCGCTCTATCACAGACCGGCTGATCAGGCAGGGCTGCAGGGTGCAGGGCGTACCCGGATTTTACCGGGACGACAGCGGCCACTGGACAATGGCATTTTATAAGAAGACCTCCGGCATCCTGATCCCCGCCATAGGCTTTGACGGCCGGCTTCAGGGATTTCAGATCATGCTGGATGTACCGCTGAAACACAAGGATGACCCGCCGGAGAAACCGGGGGCCAAGTACATCTGGTTTTCCTCTTCCTCAAAGACAGACGGGACAGGCTCCGGCAGCCCGGTACATCTGATCGGTGACCCATCCGCCCGGGTGGTCTATGTGATCGAGGGGCTGCTGAAAGCAGATATTTCCCATTGTCTGACCGGGCGCACCTTTGCCGCGATTGCCGGGGCCAACAACACCAGCCCGCTGGACCCGTTGTTTGCCCTTTTGGCGCAGAACGGCACGGAGGAAATCATTGAAGCCCACGATATGGACAAGTACAACAATCAAATGACGATGGCCGGGGCGTCGAAAATTTATCTGACGGCCCGGAAGTATGGCATGAACTGCCGGAGGCTGACCTGGAATCCCAACTATAAGGGATTTGACGATTGGCAGCTGGCACTTCGCCGGGAAAATCAACGGAGAAAGGAGATCGATAGACTTAGTTTTAAGGCGCAGTACCTCCGCGGTTTGTGTGAACTGGCGCATATTGAGGACTGCATCGAACTATGGCAGCACCTGGCCGAAAACAAGACCTGCCTGACGGAATATCTGGGCTTGACCAGAGAGGAACATGAAACCTTCCTGCAGAAAGGCGGGGATGCCCTCGGCGCCCTGCTGGAACCCCAGCGGCGGAAACAGAGGTTTGTACTCTATCAGCTGGAACTGGACGAGCAGAAAGCCATCCCGTTTGCGTTTAAGG
>CASFJO010000017.1 GCA_949295035.1 uncultured Gemmiger sp. | reverse complement strand
GCGCCAACATCGCCTGCAAGGAGGCCATCGAGGCGTCCATTTCGGAACATTACCGGGACAACCGGCTGGACAAGGACGCTGTGCCCCAGGTGATTGAGCAGTTCGGCTATACCCGCACCCTCTATGTGCTGGCAAACACCGTGCAGCAGAAAGAGTGGGATGAGCGTTTCAGCCCGGCCAACAAGGCGTGGGCCAAGACGGTGGACATCCCGCCCAACCCGGACGGCTTTGGCGGCGAACGCAACCTGGACTTTGTGGTGGACAGCCACTCCGGCCTGGTCGATCTGTTCTTGAGCCAGGCGCGGCAGGACTATCTGCGGCTCCAGCCGCTGACGCCAGAGGAAATCCGCGCCGAGGCCGCCCGGCTCTTGCAGGAGCTTTGTGCGCCGGGTACACCCAACAGCCCCCTCGGCACCCATTACATGGCCCGCGTTTCGCCGGACTTTCTGGCCCGCGCAGGTTCCCAGGCCCACGACCAGCTGATGACGCTGCTGCCGTTCCGCAGTCTGGCGATCACCGGCATGAAGGACCTGCCCGGCACCTATGTTACCATCCTGGCCAGTGAGGACCGCTCCAAGGAGCTGCGCCAGCGCCGCCGCTCGGTCCGCCGCCAGCTGAAGCAGGAGCCGCGCCCCGCTGAAAAGAAAGCTCACATCCATAAGAAAAAGGAGCCGGAACGGTGAGCGCCCCCAAGCGCAAGCGGGAAGTACAGCTGAACTTCCGGGTCTCGCCGGAAGAACTGGCGCTGATCGAGCAGAAGATGGCCCAGCTGGGGACAAAGAACCGGGAAGCCTACCTGCGCAAGATGGCCCTGGACGGCTATGTGGTGCGCCTGGAACTGCCGGAACTGAAGGAGCTGGTGTCCCTGATGCGCTATTCCAGCAACAACTTGAACCAGCTGGCCCGCCGTGCGCATGAAACCGGGCGCATTTACGACGCTGACCTGGAGGATATATCCCGGCGGCAAGAGGCTTTGTGGGATGGGGTACATCAGGTATTGACCCAGCTGGCAAAGCTGTCGTGACAGGGGCATACGCCCCGGCTGTGAGGGAGGTCCGGCGCGTGCGGGCTGCATCGCCGGGCCTCCCTCTTTTTTCTTTGTCGGTATCGTTGCGTTTTGGCGGGTTGTGCTTGATAATGGAGTCAGAAACGAGGTGATGGCTGATGTTGACGTTTGAAAACGTCTTGGAGATTTTTCAAGAATACCTGCTGCGCGACCCGGAGGAAGAAGTTCTCCCTTGTAAACGCGGCTATGTCCGATTGACCTGGGACAAGGATTCCCGCTACTGTGTGGATGGCATTCTCTGCCGGACCCCGGAGGAACTGTTCGATATACTTCTCTCGGATTTTCAGGATTTTGCCATGATCTGCCGGACGCGGGGACGCCGGGAGGTCACAGAGGCGGACGAAAAGGCCGTAGAGGAACTGTGCCAGCCATACCTGGACTGGCGGAAGGAGGCGCTGAAATGAGAGCGGTGCTGTTTATTTTGAAATTGGTGCTGAAAATCCTTGCCGCGCCGGTGGTGCTGGCGCTGATGCTGTTCACCTGGCTGTGCTTCGGGCTGCTGTATGTGTCCAGCTTTATCTTCGGCTTGGCCTCCACAGTGGTGGCGCTGCTGGGGATCGCGGTGCTTGTGACCTACTCGCCGCAAAACGGCGTGATCCTGCTGGTGATTGCCTTCCTGGTCAGCCCGCTGGGCCTGCCGATGGCCGCCGCCTGGCTGGTGGGTAAGGTGCAGGACCTGCGATATGCGATCCAGGACGCGGTGTATGGTTGAATTGGAAGCGAAGAATTGCCGGGAGTGATTGACCGGCAATTTTTTGACTTTACTTTCGTGCTAATTTTGCGTATAATATTAGCATGAAAGGAAGGTGAAGAACGTGAGCCAATTTCAACAGCTGGACCAGCTGATGGAACGTCAGGATGGGATGCTGCGCACCGGGCAGGCCCTCGCGGCCGGGATCTCAAAACCTGTTTTTTATCAATTCGTGCAGTCTCGTGGGCTGGAACAGGCGGCGCATGGGATTTATCTTTCCAAAGACGCCTGG
>CASFJO010000016.1 GCA_949295035.1 uncultured Gemmiger sp. | reverse complement strand
GCCGGGGCAAGCCACCCGCTTTCGGCCGCGGGCAGCAGCAGATTGAACACGCAGGCCGCCAGCATCACGCCGCCGGCCAGCCCCTGCCCCGGTCCGCCGCCGGGCGCGGGCCGGGCCAGAAACACCGCCCCCGCCCCCAGCGCCGTGCACAGGCAGGGAAAGGCGGTCATCGAGACCGCCGTCAAGATCTGGTGCATCCCTTTTCTCCCCCTTTCCTCTGCCTTCACCCTATGCGAAGGGAGCGGCGGGGGTTCCTGACAAGGGTTCTTCCGTGCATGGGGAAAACCTGCCTGTTTTCAACACTTTCCACTTTTTTGTGTGGAAAACCCGCTGAAAACGGCCCCGGTTTTCCACACAGCGGGAAAATCCGGGGCCTTCTGCTTGCTGAAAATAATTCCTGTTACCTGGTTTTTGCCATTTTACGGCCAATTTTTTGCCGGGATTTTACAAAACACCGGGTTTTCCACACCCGGGGGAAAACCCCGATGTTGAAAACCTGTCGAAAACCGTGGAATACTTTTCGTATTTTTGTGGAAAACTTTCCCGCCGGGAATTATTCCACCCGGTATTCGTCGGCAAGATCCCCCCGGGTGGCGCACCAGTAGGCGGCCATGCTCTGGCCGGGGGTGCCGGTGACCTCGTCGGACAGATACTCCGCCAGCGCACCGGGCTGCCAGGCGCGGGCGGCGTCCTCGCTGTCGAATTCCACCTCGGCGTAGAAGAACTCGCCGGGCTGGCCCGCGTCCACCCGGTTCACCTCCAGCACAAGACCGCCCTCCAGCTTGTAGCGGCGCTGCTCCTTTTGAATGAGGGGCCGCTGCAAAAAGGCCTCCAGCCGGGCAAAGAGCGCCGGGTCGATGGGCGCTTCTATCTCCTCCCGAGCCAGGCCGTCCACGCTGGCCTTGCCTTTAAAGCAGAGGATGTAATCGGTTTTGCCCTCGCTTTCCTCGCTGCGGATGCGCACGGTGGGGCGGGTCGTCACATACCCCTGGCGCATCACGAAGGTTTTCACCGGGGCAAGGCCCTGGGGCCAGCCCTTCACCAGCCATTTGCGTTCGATCTCCATGGTCTTTTCTCCTTTTTCGCGGCCTGCACCGGCGGCGGATTTCGCTTGCCACCCGGGTGCAAACCGGGTATACTTGAATTGATATAAGGCAATCCCGCACAATTTACACCGAACGGTTCAGGCGGCGTTTCGCACCAAAATTTTCCGGCGTGCTCCACCACCTGAAATTATGCGGTATTGCCATAAAAATTTTTTCAGCCGGGGCCCGGGGCCCCGCACAAACGCTCGGTTTTATTATAAAAGAAACTGCCAGGAAAGGAAAGTGCACCATGAAACAGACCCGTCCCTACCCCGTTTACACCGTGACCAGGAAGGCCGAGAACAGCATTCTCAGCGGCCATCCCTGGGTCTATGCCGACGAACTGACCGGCCAACCGGAAACCCAGCCGGAGAACGGCGCGCTGGTGGACGTGGTGAGCAGCAAGGGCCGTTATCTGGGCACCGGTTTCCTGAGCTGGGAGAGCAAAATCCGCATCCGGCTGATCAGCCGCAACGCCAACGACAGCTTCGACGAAGCCTTCTGGCGGCGTCGCTTTGAATACGCCTGGGCCTACCGCAAGACCGTGATGGGCCCTGAGGACCTTTCCTGCTGCCGGGTGATCTTCGGCGAGGCGGACCAGATGCCCGGCCTGACCGTGGACCGCTTCGGTGACATCCTGGTTACTCAGACCCTCTCTTATGGTATGGAAATTCGCAAGGCCCAGCTGTTCCCGCTGCTGGTGGACGTGCTGCGCAAGGACGGCCAGATCATCAGCGGCGTGTACGAACGCAACGACGTGGCCCTGCGCGCCCGGGAAGGCCTGTTTGAAAACAAGGGCTGGTTCGAGCTGCACGGCGAGGACCACCCTGCCTCCACCACCACCGAGATCTGCGAGAACGGGGTGCGCTACGCGGTGGACTTTGAGAACGGCCAGAAGACCGGCTTTTTCCTGGACCAGAAATACAACCGCCGCCAGGTGGCCAAGCTGGCCCGGGGCAAGCGAGTGCTGGACTGCTTCACCCACACCGGCAGCTTCGCGCTGAACGCCGCTTACGGCGGGGCCGAGCACGTGACCGCGGTGGACGTGAGCCAGGCGGCGGTGGATATGGCCCGCGCCAACGCCCAGCGCAACGGCCTGGAGGGCCGGATGGACTTTGTGTGCACCGACGTGTTCGAGCTGCTGCCCACGCTGGAGGGTACCCACAATTACGACTTCATCATTCTGGACCCGCCCGCCTTCACCAAGGCCCGCAAGACCGCGGCCAACGCCATGCGGGGCTATAAGGAGATCAACTACCGGGCCATGAAGCTGCTGCCCCGGGGCGGCTACCTGGCCACCGCCAGCTGCAGCCACTTTGCCACCGAGGAGATGTTCATCAAGATGCTGAAAAGCGCCGCGGCGGACGCAGGCCGCCAGCTGCGCCAGATCGAGGTGCGCCAGCAGGCTCCGGACCATCCCATCCTGTGGAACGTGGAGGAGACCAACTACCTGAAATTCTTCCTCTTCCAGGTCATTTAACCGGGCGTCGCCCGAACCGGCGCACCGCCGCCCGGACAGGCCTTTGAATCCGCCGTTTCGGCGGGGAAAAATCACACTTTTCGCCGCCGGTTCTCGGCACTGTCACCAACAATTTTTGCCCGCGTGGGCCCGGTCTTTGCAAACCCGCCAAACCGCAAAGCCGGGCCCTTGTTTTGAATTGACGGCGGGTGTAAAAAAACATATAATTTTTTGTGAAATATTCGTATGGGAAACCGCCGGCCTTTCGCCGGTGTGACACAAGAAAACGACGCCGGAAAAGGGCCGCTTTTGCGGGATTGCAGCGTCAAAGCCCCTTGACAACCGCCAAGGGTGCCTGCGGGCCTTTTCCTTGCACTCCCATCAAAATCGTGCCTTTTCCGGTGCAAAGCAGTCCGGGTCCGCGGAGCGGCCGAGACCCCAGTGGGGTCTTGGACCGGCTGGGCGGTCTGCGAAAGCAGAGCGGGCGCATCATTGACGCGCCCGCAGCCCGTGCCCCAGGATTTTGGATGCAGAAGGTGCGAAAAGGGGCGGCGCAAGCCTTGGTGGCTTGCCCGCGCCTTTGAAGATTTTGTTCGCCAACATCCTACGGCAGAACCGTCGTTTTCTTATGTCACCCCGGCCCGTCCGGCCTTTCGTGAGGGAGGAACAGTTATGGCACCAGCCAACACCAAAGAGATCTACGGTTCGCTCGTGTTCAACGAGCATGTGATGAAGGAGCGCCTGCCCAGCGCCACCTACAAAAGCCTGAAAGCCACCCTGCAGCGGGGCGCGGCACTGGATCTGGACCTGGCGAACATCGTGGCCAGCGTCATGCGGGACTGGGCCATCGAGAACGGCGCCACCCACTACACCCACTGGTTCCAGCCGCTCACCGGCATCACCAGTGAAAAGCACGACAGCTTCCTGAGCCCCAACAAGGACGGCACCGCCATCATGGAGTTCTCCGGCAAGGAGCTGGTGAAGGGCGAGTCCGACGCGTCCAGCTTCCCCAACGGCGGCCTGCGCGCCACCGCCGAGGCCCGTGGCTACACCGCCTGGGACCCCACCAGCTATGCCTTCATCAAGGACGGCACCCTGTGCATCCCCACCGCCTTCTGCAGCTGGACCGGCGAGGCCCTGGACAAAAAGACTCCTCTGCTGCGCAGCATGAAGGCCGTGACCAGCCAGGCCAAGCGCATCCTGCACCTGTTCGGCAAGGACGTGAGCCACGTGGACGTGACCGTGGGCCCCGAGCAGGAGTATTTCCTGATTAAAAAGGAGCACTACGAAGCCCGCGAGGACCTGATCCTCACCGGCCGCACCCTGTTCGGCGCTGCCCCCTCCAAGGGTCAGGAGATGGAGGAGCACTACTTCGGCGCGCTGCGCGAGGAAGTGTCCGCTTTCATGAAGGACCTGGACCAGGAGCTGTGGAAGCTGGGCATCTCCGCCAAGACCAAGCACAACGAGGTCGCCCCCTGCCAGCACGAGCTGGCCCCCATCTTCGACCGGTGCAACGTAGCTGTGGACCACAACCTGCTCACCATGGAGATGATGAAGAAGCTGGCCCCGAAGCACGGCCTGGTGTGCCTTTTGCACGAAAAGCCCTTTGAGGGCGTGAACGGCAGCGGCAAGCACAACAACTGGTCCCTGTCCGCCCCCGGCATGAACCTGCTGGACCCGGGCGACACCCCCAAGGACAATCTGCAGTTCCTGATCTTCCTGGCCGCCATCATCAAGGCTGTGGATGAATACAACGACCTTTTGCGCATGAGCATCGTGGGCGCGGGCAACGAGCACCGCTTGGGCGGCAACGAAGCGCCCCCGGCCATCGTGTCCATCTTCATGGGCGAGGTGCTGGAAGGCATTCTGGACGCCATCGCCTCCGGCAGCGAGTACGTGGCTCCCGCCGCCGCCAAGATCGACCTGGGCGTTGAGGTCCTGCCCCAGTTCGCCAAGGACGACACCGACCGCAACCGCACCAGCCCCTTCGCCTTCACCGGCAACAAGTTCGAGTTCCGCATGCCCGGTTCCTCGGTGAACATTTCCGATGCCAACACCGTGCTGAACACCGCCGTGGCCAAGGAGCTGAAGGGCTACGCCGACGAGCTGGAGCAGGCCGAGGACTTCGACAAGGCCGTGGTCAAGCTGATCCGCCGCACCATCCGCGACCACAAGCGGGTGATCTTCAACGGCAACGGCTACAGCAAGGAATGGGAAGAGGAGGCCGCCCGCCGCGGCCTGCAGAACGAGCCCAGCGCCTGCGAAGCCCTGGGCGCCTTCGTGGAGCCCAAGAACATCGCTCTGTTCGAGCAGATGGGCGTGCTGAACGAGGCCGAGTGCCGCAGCCGTTATGAAGTAAAGCTGGAGCACTACGCCAAGCTGCGCCACATCGAGGCCGTGACCATGCTGGAAATGGCCCGCCGTCAGCTGGTGCCCGCCGCCAGCCGCTACATGGGCGACATCGCCAAGGGCATGAACCGGAAGAAGACCGCCTGCCCGGGCATCAGCTGCAAGGCCGAGGAGAAGGTGCTGCGCCAGCTGACCAACTACACCGACGCCATGAGCGACTCGGCCGACCGTCTGGAAGCCTGCGTGGAGAAGGCCGAGCGCAGCGAGGGCGCGCTGGCCACCGCCCGCTGCTACCACGACGTGGTGCTGCCCGCCATGAGCGACCTGCGTGCCGCCGCCGACGCCGCCGAGTCCATCTGCGGCGCGGAGTACTGGCCCCTGCCCAGCTACAGCACCATGCTGTTCTACGTGTAAGCGCATAAACGCGGGACAAGCCCCTGCAATCAAAAACAAAACCAGCCGCCGCAACGGAACCGGTTGCGGCGGCTGGTTTTTTGTTCCTTTTTGGCTTCTCCACCCGGCTCAGGCGGCTGCCAGGGTCAGGCTCTGGGCCAGCGCTTCCACCTGGTCGGCGGTGAATGGGGCGTCCTCCTCCATGCGCAGGGCCACGTAAACCCCCAGCTCTTTGTCATACGCCAGGGCCCCGTGGGCGGTGCGCTCTTCGGCGGCGTACCCCGGCTCGGACTCTTCAAAATACACCGTGGCCACGGCGTTTTCGCCGGATGCGGTATGCTTCACTGCCCGGTAGTCCTCCCAGTGGCAGCTGGAGGGGGTGCGCAGATAGCAATACACCAGCTTGTACTCCTCCCCGGCCTCCGGCTCATTGCCCGGCTCGGCGGTCTCGATCAGCCCGTAGCCGATGCTGCCCGCGGCGCGGCCCGTGCTGTCGCAGACCAGAAGCTGGGTGTTCATTCCCTGGTCAAAGACCCGGTCGCTCTTCTCCGGCTCCTTCAGGCTCCAGCCCTGGGGCAGAAGGAAGCTGGCGGTGAAGGGTGCCTGGTCGTAATATTCCCCGTTATACTCGCTCCGTCCCTCCTGATAGGCGGGGAAGGTGGCGCTCACCCGCTGGGTCATATCCTGCTCGCTGGCGCTCTCCGGTACGCTTTCCATCGGTTCCGATTCCGGGGCGGCGGGCGAGCGGGGCTGAGGCTGCCCCTGGGCCAGAGCCAGCAGATCCACCGACAGCTCCTGCTCCTCGTCGGAATACAGGTAAGCGCTCAGGTTCAGGTCCAGATAGCCCTGAGCGCACTCGATCTGATAGGTCTTTCCCGCCTGCCAGGCCTTTGCGGCGTTCTCCTTTTCCATCAGGTGGATGCTCATGCCGCCATCGCCCATGGCGGCGCGGCCGCTGATATGGATGTTCCAGTCCTCGCCGGGCCAGCCCTCGGGCAGGGTGAACTCCACGCCCTTGTCATAGGGACGCAGACTGCCCTCCAGAAAGGCCATGGCCTCCTGACCGGTCTGGGGGATGCTGCTGCCCGCCACCACGCTGCCGCTGGCGGGGCTGCTTCCCTCCGTGGAGTTCTGCCCCCATCCAGCACAGCCGGACAGCAGGACGCAAAGCGCCAGAGCACAGACCAGCGCTCCTCTTCCTGCTCCCCTGCGTTTTACTTGTCGATTTTTCGTCATGGCGGCACACTCCCCTCTGTTTTGTCCTTCATAGAGATAACGTGCCGGGGCGGGCGTTTATTTCACATTCCGGCGGGATTCGCCCCCCGCCGCCTTTTTTCACTCCGCTGTGCCGGGCGTGTCCCACGCGTTCTTCCGGCTTAGCCTGCCTGGCCCAGCTCCTCCATGGCCTCGCGGGTGTTGTCGGCCGAGAACAGAAACACTCCGCTCCGGCTGTATACCTCCACATGAGACCCCACGTTCCGAATGATGCAATCCATACTCGACCCTGCCTTTCTTTACTTGAAACTGTTTTCGGGGGCCGCGCCCCCTTCCGATTGTCCTATTCTATCAAACAATCCGTCCCATAATTTGTACTTCAAGTATTTCTGGCAGAAAATGTAGTCCAATAAACATCCCTTTTAAAGCAAACACAAAAAAGCCCCCGGAGCATTCTCCGGGGGCCTTGCTGCTTTTAAAAAAATTATTCCGCCTTCTCGTACACAGCCTCGATCTCGGCCACGTACATGGTGTGGTAATCCTTCAAGGGGTAGCAGTCCTTGTCGCAGCTGTTGCCGGGCAAGAAGCACTCCGGCTCCAGCGACTGGGCATACAGGCTGCGGCAGACCAGCACCAGCCGGGCCTCCTCAAAGGCGGGCACGCCGTCGAAGTCCCGCACGTTGAAGCCAACCTTCGCGATCTTATCCTCGTCCCGGCCGCTCACCTTGCCCAGGTATCCCAGCTCCTTCTTCGCGCCCTCGCCGTAAAAGCTCAGGGTGAAGCGGCCGGCCTGGTCCACGAATTCCTTGGTGTAGCGCTGGGGGCGCAGGTAGATCTGCACCACGTTCTTGCTCCATAAAACACCCATGGAACCCCAGCTCACGGTCATGGTGTTCACGGTGCCGTCAGCCTTTTTGGCGCTCACCAGCGCCCACTCCTTGCCGATCATCTCAAAGGGATTGCCGCTGATGGCGGCGGGTTCGATCTTCCGGTACTCCATTTGTCAAAACACCTTTCTCTCGCTCGATTTGCCCATTTTCTGGCTGTCCAGCATGGGGGCCACCGCCCGGTAACGGTCGTAGCAATACTGGATGATGGCATTGCGCTTGACCAGGCCGATGAAGCTCTTCTTGTCGTCCAGCACGGGCACGAAATTCTGGGTCATGGCGGCGGCCACCAGTTCGTCCATCTGGGTGGTCACGGCCACGGGCTTGTAATCCCGCTTGCGGGGGATGCTGCTTAACGGAATATCCTCCGCGTCGTCCAGGTCGATGCCCTGGTTCTTGATGGCCCAGAGCAGGTCGCCCTCGGTCATGGTGCCCACATACTCGCCCACCCGGTTCAGCACCGGGATGCTGGAATAGCGATGATACTCCATTTTTTCCAGCGCCTGGCGCAGGGTGAAGTCCTCATACAAAAAGGCCACGTCCTGCTTGGGCGTCAAAAAGAACAGCAAATTCACTCACAAAACCTCACTTTACGCGCTGCATTCTCTTCGGGCAGCCCCGCATGATTTACAAACGGTGCTGCTCAAAAAACGAGCCGGAAGGCTTCGGCCCGGGATTCCATGATTCTGTATCTATAGTTTATCACATTTTGCCGCCCTTGGTGTGAAAAACTTATGAAGGAAGCGCCGGACGGCGCAAAGGGGCTTTTTTGCCCGGTTTCACTGGTCAACGGCCTTGATTTATGATATGCTTTAAGGTACCGATTCTGACCTGAAAAGGATGTGTTGCCCATGGCTCGATTCCGCCGTCTGGCGGCTTTTGCGCTTTGCCTTGCCCTGCTTGCCGGCTGCGGCGGCGAGGCCGCTTCTTCCGCCTCTTCCCAGGCGGCCTCGTCCGCTTCGTCCGCTTCCACCTCCGGCGCGGCCTCTGTGCCCCAGCAGAGCGCGGGCGCGCCCACCGCTCTGGTGCTGGGCTACACCCCCTCGGCGGGCTTTAACCCCTATGCTTCCTCATCCAATCTGGTGGAGCAGAACGCCGGGCTGCTGTTCGAGTGCCTGGTGGAACTGACGCCGGAGCTTTCGCTGGAATACCGCCTGTCGGATTCCATCGTGAGTGCGGGCGAGACGGTGACCATCCACATGCGCTCGGGCTGCACCTTCGCGGACGGCACCCCCGTCACCGCACAGGACGCCGCCGCCAGTCTGGAGGCCGCCCGTGTCAGTGAGCGCTACGCCGCCCGCTTCGCCAATGTGACCGAGGTGAAGGCCAGCGGCGACACCGTCACCGTGATCCTGGCCGCGCCGGACTCCATGTTCGCCTACCTGTGCGACATTCCGGTGCTCAAGGCCGCCGAGACCGCCGCCACCCAGCCCACCCCGAATGGCCGCTACACCTACGGCGACAGCGCGTCGCTGGTGCGCAACGACTCCTGCGCCTTCGCGGAAAACGGACCGGACACCATCTATCTGGCCGAGGTGAGCAGCTATGAAGAGATGGTCTCCGGCTTTGCGGTGGGCAGCCTGAACCTGTACACCGCCAGCGACTCCGCCCAGACCAGCGCGGGCTTTTCCAGCGTGTCGGACTATTACAAGACCAACAATCTGGTCTTTCTGGGCATCAACGCTACCCCGCCGGAGAGCGGCGAAAAAAGCCCCCTGCTCACCACCCCCGGGGGCCGCGGCCTGCTCAGCCAGCTGATCGACCGCGCCCAGCTGGCCCAGAAGAGCTACTACTCCCGGGCCTACCCGGCCACCGGCTGCATCAACGACCACTACGACTGCGTGGCGGACAGCCACGTGATCCTCTCGGGCGCCGAGCTGACCGCCGACCAGGCCGCCGCCGACATGGCCGCCCTGGGCTACAGCCTGGACGACGCGGGCTACTACCAGAACGCGAAGGGCGAGCGGCTGAACCTGCGGCTGCTGGTCTACAGCGGCAACACCTACAAGCGCTACGCCGCCACCCTGCTCAAGGAGCAGCTGGGCGCGGCCGGCATCTATGTGACGGTGGAAGAGGCGTCGGAT
The DNA here is from genome assembly GCA_949295035.1 of uncultured Gemmiger sp. Classification (GTDB taxonomy): domain Bacteria; phylum Bacillota; class Clostridia; order Oscillospirales; family Ruminococcaceae; genus Gemmiger_A. The sequence continues at coordinate 15,007 of CASFJO010000016.1, read as the reverse complement.
TTTGACGTTTACAGCCAAAAAGTTGCATCCGGTGATTTTGACCTGTACATCGGCGAGGTCAAGTTGTATAATAATATGGATATGAGCCCCTTTTTTGAAGGGGGTCAGGCCAGTGTGGGCATCGTGCAGAGCGAAGCGCTCGCCACCGCCTACGCCGCCTTTAAGGCAGACCAGAACTCCGCCGCCGCGCTGGAAGAGGCCTTTGCCGCCGAAATGCCCTATGTGCCCCTGTTGTGGCGCAACGGCACGGTGGTGCACAGCCGCGGCATCAGCGGGCTGAGCTGTTCCATCAGCAACGTATTCTATTCGCTGGAAGGCCTGCGCTTCGACGCGGCCGAATAACCGACCCCACCGCCCACGGGCGGATACAAATGCAAAGGAGCGGCAGTTTATGATCACATTGCAAAACCCCATGGGCACCATAAGCATGACGTCGGACTACTTCGCCGAGCTGGTCAGCCAGGCGGCCCGCAGCTGCTACGGCGTGGCGGGCATGGCCACCGGCGGCCGCGGCGACGATTTGAAGAGCCTGGTGTTCGGCAGCGATTTCCCGGAGAAGGGCGTGCGCGTGACCCAGTCGGACCGTCAGCTCACCATCGAGCTGCACATCAAGGTGGGCTACGGGCTGAACATCGCCACCATCGTGAAGAGCATCACCCACAAAGTCAAGCACGAGGTGGAAAAGGCCACCGGCCTGACCGTGGCCCGCATCGAGGTCTCGGTGGACGACATCGTGGCGGACTAAAGCCCGCCCCATACCAACAACGATACTTTACTTTACATGAGGTGCAATAGCTTATGATTACCGGTAAGATCCTGCGTGACGCCATCATCTCCGGCGCCAACAACATCTCCAACCAGCGCTCCCGTGTGGACGAGCTGAACGTTTTCCCCGTGCCGGACGGCGACACCGGCACCAACATGAGCATGACCGTGATGGCGGCTGCCCGTGAGCTGGAAAACCTGGCCGACAGCTGCACCGTGGGCGAGGCCGCCAAGGTGGCCGCTTCCGCCATGCTGCGGGGCGCCCGCGGCAACTCCGGCGTTATCACCAGCCTGCTGTTCCGCGGCCTGTCCAAGGCGCTGGACGGCAAGAAGGAAGCCGGCGCCGAGGACCTGGTCCACGCGCTGGAAAAGGGCGTTGAGGCCGCCTACAAGGCCGTGATGAAGCCCACCGAGGGCACCATGCTCACCGTGGCCCGCATCGCCAGCGAGGAAGCCAGTGCCAGCGGTCTGGCCGACGTGAACGAGCTGTGGACCCTGGTGCTGGCCGCCGGCCAGCGCGCTCTGGACAACACCCCCAACCAGCTGCCCGTCCTGAAGAAGGCCGGCGTGGTGGACGCGGGCGGCCAGGGCCTGATGGTGATCTTCGAGGGTATGGACATCGTGTTCAAGGGCGGCGAGCCCGTGAAGGGCGAGGAGCAGACCCAGAGCAAGGTCAAGCACTCCAGCGACGCCGCCGGCAAGGGCGTGTTCAGCGACGACCTGATGAAGGTTGAGGACATCAAGAACGGCTACTGCACCCAGTTCCTGGTGAACAAGAACGAGGGCGTTTCCAGCGACAAGCTGCGCGCCTTCTGCGAGAGCAACGGCGACAGCGTGGTGGTCATTGAGGACGACGACGTGATCAACTGCCACGTGCACACCGCCGACCCCGGCAAGATTCTGAGCCACGCCATCCAGTACGGCTACCTGACCGGCTTCAAGATCGAGAACATGCACGAGCAGTTCCTGGCCCGCCAGAAGCAGGGCAAGGGCCTGGAGAAGCAGAAGGAAGCCGAGCAGGCCGAGCAGACCAGCCCCTTTGTGTACGCCGCCGTGGACCCGGACCAGGAGTACGGCTTTGTGGCCGTGGCTGCCGGTGAGGGCCTGGCCAACGTATTCACCGACCTGGGCGTTTCCGCCGTGGTTTCCGGCGGCCAGACCATGAACCCCTCCACCGAGGACATCGTGGCCGCGGTGCAGAGCGTGCCCGCTAAGACCGTGTTCGTGCTGCCCAACAACAAGAACATCATCATGGCCGCCGAGCAGGCCCAGAAGCTGGCCGACCGGCGCATCGTGGTGCTGCCCACCCGCACCGTTCCCCAGGGCATCACCGCCATGCTGAGCTTTGACCCGGACGCCACCGTGGACGCCAACACCATCAACATGATGGACGCCGCCGGTCAGGTGAGCACCGGCCTTGTGACCTTCGCCGCCCGCAACAGTGACTTCGACGGCCACAAGATCAAGAAGGGCGAGATCATGGCCATGGAGAACGGCAAGATCGTGAACATCGGCACCGACATCACCAAGACCACCTACCGTCTGGCCCGCAGCATGGTAAAGAAGGACACCAGCTTCATCACCCTGATTTCCGGCTGTGACGTGAGCGAAGAGGACGCCCAGCGCACTCTGGAGCTGGTGCAGGCCAAGGTGGGCGACGGCATCGAGGTCACCCTGATCAACGGCGGCCAGCCCGTCTACTACTACATGATCAGCGTGGAGTAATCCTTCCCTGATCGCACAGCGTTTTGCGTATTCTGAGCGCCGCCGGAAACCGGCGGCGCTTTTTTCTACCCTTTGATTCACACAAAAAAGGAGGCCCCGCCATGAAGCCGGATACCCCCATTCAATACGTCAAGGGCGTGGGCCCCAAGCTGGCCGAGCGCTTCGCCCGGCTGGGCATCGCCACCGTGGGCGACCTGCTCTGCCACTATCCTCGCCGCTACATTGATTACAGCCAGCCCAGCCCCATCGCCGAAGCCCCCTCCGGCGCCGATGTGGTCATCAAGGCCGAGGTCTGCGCCAAGAAGGGGGCGGTGCGCCTGCCCGGCGGCCGCACCATGGTGCAGGCCACTGCCGCAGACGACACCGGCACCTTGACCCTCACCTGGTTCAACACCCATTTCATGGCGGACAAGCTGCTGCTGGGCGAGGAATACTACTTTGAGGGCCGGGCGAAAGGCGCGCTCTCCCGCCGGGAAATGGCAAACCCCATCGTGCGCACCCAGGCGGAGGTGGAGCGCAAACCCTTCGTGGCGGTCTATCCCCAGACCGAGGGCCTGGCCAGCGGCCAGATCGCCCGCTGTGTGGAAAACGCGCTGGCCACCGCCGACCCGCTGCCGGAGCCGCTGCCGCCGGACTACCTGCCCCGGTTCCGCATGCCGGACAAATGGACGGCGGTGAAGAACATCCATCACCCCTCCTCGCCCCAGGCGCTGGCGGCGGCCCGGCGGCGGCTGGTGTTTGAGGAACTGTTCACGTTGCAGATCGGCCTGAGCTTACTCAAAAGCCGGGGCGCGGTGAAGAGCGGCGCGCCCATGCAGCCCACCGGCCTGACCCCCTTCTGGGACAGCCTGCCCTTCTCCCCCACCGGGGCCCAGCGGCGGGCCGCAGCGGAAATCTGCGCCGACATGGCCGCCAAACAGCCCATGAACCGGCTGTTGCAGGGGGACGTGGGCAGCGGCAAAACGCTGGTGGCCGCGGCGGGCGTTTACATGGCGGCGAAGAACGGCTACCAAAGCGCCCTCATGGCCCCCACCGAGATTCTGGCCGCCCAGCACGCGGCCACCCTGCAAACCTTTCTCGCGCCCTTCGGGCTGCGGGTGGCCCTGCTCACCGGCGGCATGAAGGCCGCCCAGAAGCGCACCACGCTGGCGGCCATCGCCGCCCACGAAGCCGATTTGATTGTGGGCACCCACGCAGTGATCAGCAGCGGGGTGGAGTTTGCCCGCCTTGGCTTTGCGGTGGTGGACGAGCAGCACCGGTTCGGCGTGCGCCAGCGGGGCCTGCTGGCGGACAAATCCATCGCCCCCCATGTGCTGGTGATGAGCGCCACGCCCATTCCCCGCACCCTGGGCCTGTTGATGTACGGCGACCTGGACATCTCCATCCTGGACGAGCTGCCCCCCGGTCGCCTGCCGGTAAAAACCTACGCGGTGACCGGCAAAAAGCGGCGGGACATGTACCACTTTCTGGACGACCAGATCGACAAGGGCCACCAGGTCTACATCGTCTGCCCCCGGGTGGAGGAAAGTGACACCGACGCGCCCGGCGCGGCGGACCTGCAGGCGGTGACCAGCTACCTCACCGACGTGGCCCAAGCCCTTCTGCCCCACCGGCGCATCGGCCTGATGCACGGCAAGCTGAAACCCAAGGAAAAGGCCGCCGTGATGGACCAGTTCAAAAACGGCGAGCTGGACGTGCTGGTTTCCACCACCGTGATCGAGGTGGGCGTGGACGTGCCCAACGCCACGGTGATGGTGATCGAGAACGCGGAGCGGTACGGCCTGTCGGCGCTGCACCAGCTGCGGGGCCGGGTGGGCCGCGGCGGCGGTGAAGCTTATTGTATTCTCATCAGCGACCACACCGGCGAAGCGGTGCGGGACCGGCTGCGCTTTCTCTGCCACACCCAGGACGGCTTCGAGATCGCCAAATACGACCTGGAGACCCGGGGTCCCGGCGACTTCTTCGGCGACCGGCAGCACGGCCTGCCCACCCTGCAATTGGCCGACCTGATGGGCGACACCCGCACCCTGGAAGCCGCCCAAAAATGCGCTCACGAGCTGCTGGAGGAAGACCCCAAGCTCTCGGCCCCGGATCACAGCCTGCTGGCGGCCCAGGTATCCCATCTGTTTGAACGCACCACCTTCAACTGATACAAGGCAAGTCCGGTTCGTTCCGAATTCTGCCTTCAAATACTCAACAAATAAGGAAGTGTTTTTATGACATGGAAACCCGATGACCGTTCTTTTCTGGACTCCTATCGGGGTACCACCCCCTGCCCAGAGGATTTCGCCGTCTTCTGGGCCGAACGCATGGCGGAGATGAATCGTGTCCCGTTAGAATGGGAACTGCGTGACGGCCCATTTCCCGCCCGTGGTTCCGTGCGCTATCAGGAGCTGCGCTTTCGCGGGGCAGATGGTTCGCTGCTCTATGCCAAATACATCCGCCCCGCGTCGGAGCAGCCGGTACCGCTGCTGCTGCATTTCCACGGTTACCCCGGCGCCACCCGCAGCTGGTTGGAGCTGACCAGCTACGCCGCCAGCATGGGAGTGGCCATGCTGGCCATGGACTGCCGGGGCCAGGGGGGTGCCAGCCTGGATGCCGCCTCCTACCAGAGCACTCGTGCCAGCGGCAACATGATTCTTGGACTGGACGGTCCACCTGAACAGATGTATTATGTCAAGGTTCATCAGGATATTGCCCTGCTGATCCGCATTGCCCGGCAGCTGCCCGGCCTGGATCTGGACCGGGTCTATGTGAACGGCGGTTCTCAGGGCGGTGCGCTTGCGCTGGCCACCGCCGCCCTCCATTCGGATCTGATCCGGAAGGCAGGCATCCAGTATCCGTTTCTCAGTGATTTCCAGAAAGTCTGGGAGTTGGATGCCGATCTGATCGCCTACGAGGGTCTGCGCTATTACATGCGCTGGTTCGACCCGATGGGCCTGCATACTGACGAAATCTTCCGCAAACTTGGCTATGTGGATACCATCAACTTTGCCCCCATGGTTCGCTGCCCGGTGCTGTTTGCCACCGGTTTTCAAGACACGATCTGCCCACCTGTTACCCAGTATGCGGTCTACAACCGGATCACCTCGCCTAAGCGACATCTGCTGTATCCGGATTTTGCCCATGAAGAGATTCAGGAATTTGATGACCGGCTGATTCGCTTTTTCTGCTGTCAGGGGCCCGATCTCTGGGAAGAGGAGGAATATGTATGACAAACCGTACCAACTGGCCTGCACCCACCTGCTCCACGCAGCATCCTGTGGATTTTGACATTTTCTGGAACACCTGTCAGGCGAGTCTTGCTCCAGACGATCTGCACGAAACCGAAGACTTTTCCTCCCCGCAGGCCGCGTTCTGCCGCCTGATATTGCAAAACGGCGAGGACGTACTCTGCGCTCGGCTGCTCCGGCCAGCTACCCCCACCAGCGTGCTGATCGACTTTCATGATATCGGCCGTTCCGCACGGGGCCATTACTATCTGAGCCGATATCTGCCTGCAGGCTGCGCCGTGTTGGCCCCCGAGCTGCCCGCCGACGCCGCGGTATGCTGCGGTGCGCCAGACCCCCAAACCCCCGGCGGCGTACCAGTACTGCTGCGCACTTACAAAGCCGCTTTGCGGGCATTGCGCGCCGCACGGCAGCTTTTTCCGCACCTGCCTGTCGCCGTGAGCGGCGAAGGGCTGGGCGGCGCGATGGCGCTGTTGTGTGCCGCCCAAAGCGACGCGGTGACTGTCTGCACGGTGCTAAACCCACTGCTGCTGGATCTGCGAACCATGGCAGGCGCCGGCGCGGGCGGCTATTATCAGCCCCTGACCAACTGGTTCCGCGCCCAAAATCCCACCCGCAGCCGGCAGGAAGAGCTGTTCTGCGCACTGGATCATCTGGACTGCATGAATTTTGCCCCGCCGGAGGGCTGCGCCTTTCTGCTGGGCAGCAGCCGGATGGATCCGCTCAGCCCCGCTGCTGCCCAGCTGGCCCTGTTCCAGCATTCAACCAGCACAGACAAACGGCAGGTATTGTTCGACAAATACGCCCACGAACGGGTAAACTGGTACGAGGACGCCCAGCTGGAATTTCTGCTTCAGCATCTGGCCTGACCACTCTGTTTTCAAAGGAGGACTTCCATGCTCCGTGTCGGCATTGCCGGAATCGGCTCCATCGCCCGGGTGTATCTGAGCCTGTTCGCCGAGGGAAAAATCCCCGGCGGGCGCGTCACTGCCCTGTCCAGCCGCAGCCCGGACCATCTGACCAGTGCCCGGGACGCCTTCTGCGCCCCGGACACCGCCCTCTTCACCGATTACGAAGCCATGCTGCACAGCGGCCTTATTGACGTGGTGATGATCTGCACGCCCCACAATCAGCATGTGCCCATGGCGCTGCAGGCGCTGAAGGCCGGGGTGCATCCCCTGATCGAAAAGCCGCTGGCGGTGGACGCGGACGAGGCCCGCGCCCTGCTGGCTGCCTGCCGGGCCCGCCCGGAGCTGACCGCCGGGGTGCTCTACTGCCGCCGGGCCAGCGCCGCGTACCGGCAGGCAAAGCAGCTGGTGCAGAGCGGCGCGCTGGGGCAGCTCAAGCGCACCTGCTGGCTGATTACCAACCTCTACCGCACCCCCGCCTACCATGCCAGCCAGCCCTGGCGGGGCAGCTGGAAAGGTGAGGGCGGCGGGCTGCTGCTCACCCAGGCCAGCCACCAGCTGGACCTGTTCACCTGGCTCTGCGGCATGCCCAAAGAGGTGACGGCCCTGTGTGAATTCGGGGCCGAGCGGGCCATTCAGGTGGAAAACGACGTGACCCTGCACCTGCGCTGGGCGGATGGGGCCACCGGCCAGTTCATCGCCTCCAGCCGGGAATTCCCCGGCACCAACCGGCTGGAAGTGAGCGGCAGCATGGGCCGGATGGTTCTGGAGGACGACAAGAACTTCCACATGCATCACCTGATCCGGGACGAACGGGAATTCGCCCAAAACACCACCGGCTATTTCGGCCCCATCCCCCACACCGAGGAATGGTGGTCCCGCCCGGAGGAGCCGAACGAGGTGCAGCAGGCGGCCATCGTGGCGGATTTTCTGGCGGCAGTCACCGAGCACCGGCCGCCGCTCTGCCCGGTGTCCAGCGCGCTGGACAGCCTGCTGGTCACCAACGCGGCCTATCTTTCCGCCTGGCAGGGCGGCACCGTGCCGGTGCCCCCGCCCCCGGGCGCCTACGCCGCCGAACTGGCAAAGCGGATGGAAGAGGAATAACAAAAAACACAGCGCCCCCGGGCCTGCCATTCTGGCAAGGCCCGGGGGCGCTGTTCTGTTTAGTCAGTTCTGTTCTTTTCCCGGCCGGGCAGCTTCGTCCCGCAGGTTCACACCGCCGCAGTTCAGCCGGAACACGTGGAAGCCGATCTCGGCGAAGGGGTAGCGGTTCAGCAGCGCGCTGGCCGCGTTCAGCACCGGCTTTAAGTCAAAGCAGATGCAGTCGATGTAGGAATAGGCAAAGCCGGTGGCCCCGCCCAGAATCCACACATTCTCCCCCGCCGCCTGCTGCAATTCATCCTCCAGGCGGCCCCGCAGCTCCACCCGCTGGGCCTCCGGCACCTGCTCGGTGCTGTAGAAGAAGAAGCCGCAGATCACGCCATCCGCCTGCAAACGGTCCATCCGGGAATCGTCGCCCCGGTAATAGTCCGCCAGCAGCTCGCTGCAGCAGGTGGCACCGGCGATCACGTCCTGCCGCAGGGCCCAGTCTTCCTGGGTGGCGGGCTCGTAGCAATAGTTCTGGTAGTTCCAGCCGATGGCCTGGGCCTCGTCCAGCGCGGCCTCGTCGCCGCCGCAGAACCAGTCCGCCATCTGTTTGCGCAATTCGCGCAGGGGCATGCCGCCCTGGGGCCGGGGCGCGCTCAGCACCTCCAGCCGCTCCACACGGCACAGCGCGGCTCCCTCGCCCATGGCCTGACTCAGCAGCCGGGCCGCGGGGGCGATGTCCTGCCCAGCATGCAGCTCGGGGGCCCAAAGGGCCACCACGGCCTTGTCGCCCCGCCGCTGGGGCCAGGCCAGCACCTGATTCAAGGCCGGGGCCTCCGGGTCGGCGGGCTGGCCCGCCCAGAACACCCAGCGCTCGGCCAGCGCCGCAGGGGCCTGCTCCCGCCAATACAAAATCTCGATCAAGCGGGTGGGCATGCACTCGGCCCACACCGCCAGCCGCAGCCTGCCGTCCGACCCGGTGTCCAGCGAGAACTCCGCCCCGCCGAACACACCGGCCAGCAGCTCGGCGTGGGCCTGGCGGGCCTTTTGAGGTTCGCCCGCCTCGCTCAGCGCCCGCAGCGCGGCTTCCCGGGCCGAAAAGGCGGCCCAGTAATCCCGCACCCGCTCGGTGAAGGGCTGCTTTTGCACCGGCAGCGCCATGGCACTGCGGCACCAGTCCAGATACCGCTCGGTCTCCTCGTCGCCGGGGGCCAGCTCGTCCGCCCGGTCAAAGGCCTCCAGCGCCTTTTCCTCTTTGCCCAGATGATACCAGGCGTACCCCGCCCGGAAATGCCACAGCGGGTCCGCCGCGCTCTGCTCCCTGCACTGCTCCAGCACCTGCAAGGCCTCTTCAAAGCGGCCCAGATTGTTCAGCGCCCGGGCCTGCTGGCCCAGCAGCTTCGGCCCGCGCTGTTCGGGCTCCACCGCCAGGATGGCCTCGAGAATCCGCTCGTACTGCCGGTCCGCGTTCCAGGCCTCGATCTGCTCCAGCAGGGCCTCGTTTTCCGGCGCGCCGCCCTTTGCCGGGCAGGCATTGGGCCGAAGCGGAGTGCCCAGCGGGGCCCGGGGCTCCAGCTGGGTTTCGTCGAACAGGCGCAGCAGGCCCTCGGCCTCGTGCTCCAGCTTATAGGCCATCTCTTCGTTATAAAGGGGCGCGGCCTGGTACAGGTTCACCTCGCCCCCGCCGGGCAGCGGACAGACCGCCGCCGCGTCCGGCACGCCGCCGGGGGTGAGCAGCATCACCCCGGTGAAGCCGCAGCCGGGGGCAAAGGGCCGCCCGTTGGGGATGGTATGGCCCCAGCCAAGCCAGGTGCCCTGCTCCCGGGGCATGGCGGCCAGCAACCGCAGCCAGCCCACCGGCCAGGCGTCCTTCGGGTCGGCGGAAAGGGCGTTCCAGTCCGGGGGCAGATACATCATGATCTCGGCCCGCTCGGCCCCGAAGCCCGCCAGCTCCGGCGGCACGTTCATGGGCGCGGCCCCCATGCCGCAGGTGACGAGCACCGTCCAATGCCGGTGACGGTGGGGCCCCAGCACCAGCAGCTCCACCCCGCCCCGCTCGGCCGGGGGGATCACCCGGTCCACCGGGCCCAGCCAGCGGCGCAGATGCTCGATCAGCCGGTCCTTCTGCTCTTTTGTATAGGCGGCAGCGGGGGCCGGAGACTCCGCCGCCTCCTCCTCCGGGGGCAGGGGCACTTCATCCGCCGAATAATCCTCGTACTGCGGTTCGCCCCAAATCTCAAACCGGGGGTCGAACCGCTGGTAGGCAAAAAGCCGTTCCTCCCGGCTGCGGCCCACCTGGTACCCCAGCCGGAAGCAGCCGCTGCGCTCAACGAGCAGATGGGCCAGCTCCAGCCGGCGGCCCGGCTCCTTTTTGCGGATGGCCGCCTTGGCCAGCCGGTCCAGCTCCTCCAGCCGGGCGGTGAGGGCGGCGGCCCAGTCCTGGCCGATCTTGCCCGCACCCCGCTGGTTCATGTCCAGCCGCAGGTTCACAAGATTGCCCTGAAAGGCCAGGTCCGCAAAGCAGTAGATGCCCTCAAAGAGGGGATTCTCCGCCCCGAAGGCCGCGGCGGCCTTCGCCAGGCCCTCGTCGTCGCCCAGCATGCACAGCACCGCCTCCTCGGCGGGGGTGCGCAGGCCATGGCTGGCCCGCTCCTCGCTCTGGGCCGGGCAGACGCCCTCCGCCTCCAGCCGGGCCGCCTCGATCTGTTCAAGACTCTGCCCCGCCTGCAAGCGCTCCAAGGCGTCCGCAAAGCGGCGCTGGCCGGGGTGGGCGGCAAGGCCCGCTTCCAGCAGCGCGATGCCCTCGGCTTTGTCGCCAAAATGGGCGGCGAGCACCGCCGCCAGATACCGGCAGACTTCGTCCTGTTCATCCAGCGCGAGACCCATGCGGGCCAGACGCAGCGCCTCTTCGGGTGTGCCGGTATACAGCCGGGCCAAGGCCAGACTGCGGCACCATTCCAGATTGCTTTGGCCCTGCTCTTCCAGCCGGGCCAGCCACTGCACCGCCTGCTGCCAGGCCTCGTACTCCGCCGCGCCCAGGTCCAGCCGGGCCACCAGCAGCGCCAGCTCCAGGTCCGCGCGCATCTGCTCCCGGCTGACAAGGCCCAGATCGATGGCTCCCTCCACCTGATCCTGCACCAGATCCAACGCGTCGTACCAGCGGCCCTCAGCCGCTAATTTCTCGGCACGGGCCTGGGTCTTTTCGTCCAACAGCCGTGTCATCCCCTGTTTCGTTCTCCTTCCCTGTTTCCTGTGTCAAATTCCCTGTGCTCAAAAGCCCAGCTTGAAGCTCTCGCCTTCCACGGCCACACCGGCGCTGCGGCTCACCGGAACCGGCACGCCGTCCCCGGCGGCCAGCACCTGGCCCTCGGCCAGTTCCAGGTCCCCTTCCAGCAGGTCCATCACCAGTCCCGCCAGCAGGTCCCGCAGCTCCACCGGGCGGCGGGCGCTATGTAAAATTTCCAGCTCGGGCAGCTCAAAGTCCTGCAGGCCATACGTATAAGCGCACACCCCCTGCTCGCTCTGCCACAGGCCGAAGTACACCCAGTTCAGAATGGGCAGCACGTCCTCCTTCATGGTATCGGCCACGGCCCGGTAAAAATCCGGGGCCAGCAGAGTGCCTGCCGCCATCACGCCCAGTGCGCCGGGCTGGCCGCAGGCCGCCGCGCTCACCTTGGTGAGCAGCTTGGCCGCATCCACCGGGCTCCCCTGTCCCTGGGGCAGAACGGTGATGAGCAGATGGGCCTTGTGGGCCGCTGCGGCCTGCACCGCCTGGGGCCACCAGTAGTTGGTCTTGGCCTGCTGCTCCGCCTCGCCCTCCGGTACCGGCGCGTCGATCAGGGCCACCGCCGCGATCATGCCCTGGTCGTCAAACACCACGTTGCCGGTGGCGGGGGCTTCCTTTTCCCCGTTCACCGGCAGGGCCCATTCGCTTTGCAGGTCCCGAATCAGTTTTTCCCGGTCGAAGGCGGGCTGCTCCAGCAGCACAAAGTTCACCAGCGTACCGCCGGCTGCCCCGGCCACGGTCTTTTTCTCTTCCATGGTGGTTCCTCCTTGCTTGGCCCGTTCCATTGTGGGCCGTTTATTCGAATGGTCAGGGCCGCTGCCCGGCCAGATTTTCATTTTTAGCCGCCGGGGGCTCTTTGCTCTCCTGCACCGCCAGCAGCACCAGCGCGGCCACAGCCGTCAGGGCCACCGCCGCGGGCCACGCCACCCACACGCCGGTCAGTCCCAAAAAGAGGGGCAGCACCAGCAGCATCAGGGGCTGGGTACCCAGCGGTTCGCCGTAGGCCAGAATGCCGCTGAACACCGGCTCGCCCACCGCGCAGAAGTAGCTGCTGCAAAAGCGAACCACCGCCATAAAGGGGTAACCGATGCAAAGGGTCCACATGGCCGCCGCGCCCTCGGCAGTGGCTTCCGGGCTGGCCCCGAACACCAGCGGCAGCTGGCTGCGGCCCACCCAGGTGAGAACGCTGCACAAAACCGCCATACCCACCGCAAGGCTCAAACCCCACCGGCGCAGCAGGGCCAGCTGGCCCCACTCGCCCGCGCCCCGGGCATAGCTGAGCAGCGGCTGCACGCCGTCGCCCACGCCGCTCACCAGCGGGATCACCGCACCCAGCACATAGCTGAGCACCGCATACACCGCCACGCCCCGGGTGCCGCCCCAGTGCAGCGCCTGCAAATTGGTGATGAGCAGAATCACACTGGTGGAGATGGAGAGGCCAAAGGGCGAGATGCCGTATTGCACGATGCCCCGGATCATCCGCCAGCGGGGGGCGAAATCCGCCCGGCGCAGCGGCAGCTCTCGGGCGGCCAGCAGCGTGGGCACCGCCAGCAGCGCACAGAGGATCTGGGCCGAGCCGGTGGCCACTGCGGCGCCCGCCAGCCCCCACTGAAAGGCCTGGATGAACAGCCAGTCCATGAAGATGTTGCTCAGCAGGCCCACGACGGTAAAGCTCATGGCCTGCATGGTCTTGTGGCAGCCTCGTAAGAGGGGCAGCGCGCCGGTGTTGATGGTCTGGCCCAGAGCCAGCGCGCAGATCATCCGGCTGTATTCCAGCGCCGGGGCGTATAGTTCCCCCTTCGCGCCGATCAGGGGCAGAATCACCGGGCAGGCCAGCCAGAGCCCCACGCTCATGGCCACACCCGCCGCGGCCAGCGCTGTGAGGGTGTTGCCCCGGGCCAGCGCGGCCTCTTCTTTATCGCCCCGGCCCAGGGCAGTGGAAAGGCGCACCGCGCCTCCCAGTCCCAGACCCAGACTTACCGCCTGGATGAAGGCGGTGATGGGCCAGGCCACGTTGATGGCCGCCAGGCCGATGTCGCCCAGGTTCCGGCCGATGAAAAATCCGTCCACGATGATAAAGCAGCTGTTCAGCAGCTGGCTTAGCATGCTGGGCAGCGCATAGCGAAAAAACTGCCGTTTCAAGGGGGTCAAGCCACCCGCTCCTTTCCGTTTGCCAAGGGGCCGGGCCCCGCTTTGTTTTTTATACCAGATTGCGCCGTTCGCCCCGCAAAAATGCCTGCAGGTTGGCGCACACCTCGGCGCTCAGCCGGGCCAGCGCCTCCTCGGTGGCCCAGGCCACGTGAGGGGTGAGCAGCACGTTCGGGCAGTGGAGCAGCCCGTCCTGCGGGCGCACCGGCTCGTGGGCCGCCACGTCCGAAGCATAAAAGCCCAGATGCCCGCTCTTCAGCGCGGTGCACACCGCCGCCTCATCCACCAGCGCGCCCCGGGCGGTGTTCAAAAGAATCGCCCCCGGCTTCATGGCCGCCAGGGCCGTCTCGTTTATCATGCCCCGGGTCTCGGCGGTAGCGGGGCAGTGCAGGCTCACCACGTCGCTGTCCTCCAAAAGCTGCTCGAAGGGCACAAACTCCACCCCGTCGGCGGCATATTCCGGCTTCACGTGGCGGGTATAGGCGATCACCCGCATACCAAAGCCATGCGCGATGCGCGCCGCCGCCCGGCCGATGGCCCCATAGCCCACCACGCCGAAGGTGCGGCCCGCCAGCTCAAAATGAGGGCGAATGCCATAGGAGTCCGGCACGCCGGTCTGCCAGTAGCCGTCCCGCAGGCTGGCGGCCCGGGCGGCGGTGCCGTTGGCCACTTCCAGAAGCAGGGCGAAGGCGTGCTGGGCCACGCTGTTTGTGGAATAGCCCGGCACGTTGGCCACAGCCACGCCATGGCGGCGGCAGGCCTCCAGGTCCAGGCTGTCGGTGCCGGTGGCGGTCAGGCCCACCCAGCGAAGGCGCGGGCAGGCATCCAGCACCGCATCGTCGATGCGGCACTTGTTGCTCACCGCAAAATCCGCGTCCCGCAGGTGGTCGGCCAGCAGTTCATAGCCGGTACGGGGATATTCCTCCACCACATCCGCCAGATCATACAGCCCGGTCCAGTCCAGATCGCCCGGACGCACACAGTAGCTGTCCAGCACAACGATTTTCATCGGTTCTTCTCCCTCTTTTCACGGCGTATTTGCCCCGTTTTTGTCTCTTTTGTAATTTTACCCGCTTTTGCAGGGCCCTTCAACCCCCGCCGCTGGATTTTTGCCGCCGGTTCGTATATAATGAAAAGGAAACTATCCGCCGGACGATCCGGCGGTGACCAGTTCGAGGGGGGCTTTTTTGCATGTATACGCCAAGGCTTGTGATCCGCAAGCTGCTGCTGGGCGCGGTGCTCATGACCGTGGCCATCATCATCACGGTGCTGATCCGGGAAAATATGGACGTGAAGGACCCGGAGCAGGCCCTGCCCACCATCACCATCACGGTGAACGGAGACATGAATCTGAACGATAAAATGGTCTTCCGGGCCGGGTACGAGTGGAACTTCTTCACCACCGTGGCCAAGAATACTCCCACCTATACCAGCGCCACCCTGCGGGAGCAGCTGTATCCGGTGGACCTGGCCCCCAACAGCGTGCTGGATATCAATTTCTCGCTGCCGCCCAAGACGCTGCGCATCCAGCGCGCGTCGGACGATGAGCTGGAAAACTTTGTGGAGCTGGCCGACGTGAGCGACGGTCAGATCATCAGCCCCAGCGCGCCGGGCCTGTATCTCTACCAGGTGGAAGCGGGCTTCGGCTGGCGCGGTTCGGTGCGGTACTTCTTCATGGTTCGGGTGCAGCAGTCCGCGTGAGAAGCAGCATCAAAATCAAGTCAGGACCCCCGGCAAAGCCGGGGGCTTGAGTAAGCCCTAGAAGGGCATAATACGGACAACGCCCCTCAAGGGGCCACGAATGGGTCGGCCAACTGCATTGCTGACTCATGGCGGGCCCCTTAAGGGGCTTTTTTATG
>CASFJO010000015.1 GCA_949295035.1 uncultured Gemmiger sp. | reverse complement strand
GGGATAACCCGGACGAGGACCTGACGGAGTATTTCCGTCGCTTTCGTGAACTTACTTCCATAAAGAGCGACCGAAACCGCCGTGTCTATGTCCTGACCAATTACGGCAGCACCCATGAACAGGATTTGTACCGGGTAAACACCTTGCGGGCATTGGGATATCGGGAGGCACCTTCTGCCCTTCCCGCTTTTTGTTGTATTCAATTTCAGGTAGCATTTTCCAGTTCCAGGCGCAATCTCCGGATGATCCGCTTTTCAAGCCGGGAAATATAGCTTTGGGATATCCCGATGGCATCTGCCACCTCTTTCTGGGTATACTCTTTGCCGTCCGTCAGACCGAATCGCATCTGCATGATACGGCGCTCCCGATCCTCCAGCCGATCCACCGCAGCCCGCAGCATGTCTTTTTCGGCCTCCTGTTCCAACTGCACGCTGATCTGGTCCTGATCGGTGCCCAAAACGTCGGAAAGAAGCAGTTCGTTTCCCTCGCCATCGGTGTTCAGCGGCTCGTCAATGCTGGTCTCCTGCCGGCGATTGGACGCTTTGCGGAGATACATCAAAATCTCATTTTCGATACACCGGCTGGCATAGGTAGCCAATTTGATATTGCGCGACGGCACAAATGTGTTGACCGCTTTGATCAGCCCAATGGTGCCAATCGAGATCACATCCTCCACCGGCAGGCTGCTGCTTTCAAACTTTTTGGCTATATACACCACAAGCCGCAGGTTATGGGTGATGAGGATATCCCGGCAGCTGGCTCGGCCCTCTTCCAGACCGGCGAACACCACCTTTTCCTCCTCCGGTGTAAGCGGCGGCGGCAGCGTATCCGGCCCGTTTATGTAATACACCGGATCCGGCATGCGCAGGACGTTCCACAGCCGAACACAAAACTGTTTGCAGACTTGCATTATTTTACCGATGCCCATTGTTCTTTCCCTCCTTGTTTATGCGCGGAATGCCCTGCCAGCAGTTCGCTGCCGAACAATCCGCCAAATTGTCCGCCCATGCTCGTCTCCGGGCTGAACACAAGGGTCAACTCCCGGAGAAAAACCGTTTGGCCCCCTCGCTGGAGTCTGGCACCCTGTATGGCCAGGGCGGGCAGAAGCCTTCGTCCGGCGGCGGTACGGCATTCCAAAATCCGTATCGGACGGCCAGGCGGCGGTTCCGGCCATCTCTCCTGACAAAAACAGCCCTGCAGATAGGCCCGCAGATCGGGCGGCAGTTGCGCCGCGCAGGCGGTATACTCTGCCAATACCGTTTGTGCGCCGTTGTATGGGTCTTTCAGGAAAAATCCCGTATCATGCAGCAGTGGCAGGCGCAGGATGCAGCCCTCTTCCAGCTGCGCGGTAAACTGCCAGATCTCTTTGGGACGAGGCGGACCAAACAGGGCCAGAAAGATGCGAACCAGCAAATACGCAGCCAACATACATCCCAGAAGCAGCAGCGGAGAAAGATTCAGGTATACGGTCAAATTATTCACCTGCAGCCCGGGAAGTCCATATCGCAGCGAAGCCAGCAGACTGATCCCGGCAAGCGCCAGGTTCAACAGCAAAAAACAGACGATTTGCCGCCCCAGCATCCGCCATCCCCGCCAGGGAAACGCTGTACGCACTACGCCCGCCGCCAGTATTGCTTTGAGCAGAAGCTGGACCACGGCGGGAAAAGGCGGAAGAAGGAGCAAAAGCGACGACAATGCCGCCGCCACGCCGCCCGCCAGCAGACGGCGACCGGACGCCTTTTCTCCCGCAAGGCGTGCGCAGGCGCAAAGCAGCAGATAGCCGGCGATAAAGTTTACCAGCAACAGGATATCCAGATAGACCACGATCTTCATAGCCGGTATCCCCCCTGTATCCGAGTGTACACCTGCTGATGGAAAAAGGCTGTCAAAACGGCGGACAGGTTTTAATGCCCTGCGTCTTGACAAACTGCCAGGGCGGGACGTATAACAAGTAAAATGGCGGTATTACCAGCCGCCTGAAAGCAAGGAGAAGAACAATGAAGGTTGGTCTGGTTCTGGAAGGCGGCGCCATGCGAGGCATGTACACAGCAGGAGTGCTGGATGTGTTTCTGACGGAACAGATCGCGGTGGATTGCGTTGTTGGGGTCTCAGCCGGCGCCTTATTTGGCGTAAACTATCTTTCCGGGCAGAAGGGGCGGGTAATCCGCTACAACAAACGGTTCAACCGGGACCCCCGATATATGGGTCTGCTTCCCCTTCTGCGGGAAGGCAACATCGTCAGCACCCGGTACGCCTATGAAGACGTGCCCCGCCGGCTGGACCCGTTTGACGACGCGGCGTTTCAAAAGTCCGGCATTCCGTTCTATGCTGTCATCACCGACGTAGACAGCGGCAAGCCGGAATATGTGCCGATCCACAGTGTCTTTGCACAGATGGATGTTCTGCGGGCCTCCGGCTCTATGCCCATGGTATCGCACCCTGTTCTGATCGGCGGGCGGCGCTATCTGGACGGCGGCATCACGGACAGTATTCCCTTTATTTGGCTGGCCGGGCAGGGGTGCGACCGGCTGATCGTGGTATTGACCCGGGATATGGAATATCGCAAGAGCCCCATGCCTGCCGCTCTGGTTCAGCTATATGCAAAAAAATACCCGCAGATCGCCATCAGGCTGCGGGAACGGCACACACTTTACAATTCTTCCGTCGCCCAATTAAAGCAGTGGGAGGCTGCGGGAAAAGCGTTCGTGATCCGCCCGTCGCGTCCGGTGCAGGTAAAACGGATCGAAAAAGACCCGGCCAAACTTCAGGCCGCCTACGATCTGGGAATACAGGATGCCCGAAGCCAACTGGACAGCCTGAAGCATTATCTGGCATAAAATGCCCCGGCGGGGAGGCCGGCCTGACGGGATGTAGTCCCGCCTTGGCCGGCTTCCCCGCCGGGGCTGTTTTCTGATCACGGGCAAAGTGCATCACCCGCTGTTTTTTTCTGGTCGTCATCCAGTGGCCAGTCCGTCCGCAGCTGCACCAGGCATCCCGGCCATGTGAGAACATACCGGTTTATCGGCTCGCTGCCCATGAACAACTGCCAAGCGTTCTGCGCGCCCCAGACAGCGGCGTCTGTGGGCCGGTACTGCACCCACTGTTCCGAAGGCGTGCCCGGCAGATTCCAGTCATCCGGATCGTGAAGGAACTCATTCAGGCACAGTGCGTAAATGGCGGAAAAGCGGGTGGTATAGCGGGTGTATTCCAAGCCCGGCAGATCCGCCGCGGCATCGTACCGTTCCCGCTGCTCTCCTTCTTCCCGCCTCAGCAGCAGCGACCCTTCGATCTCCCGATGGCGGGAATAGCCGTCGGCGGCTTTGCCGGTCAGGTCTTCCACCGTCAAGCGCAGCGGGTCGTCATAGGCTACAAAGGTCCGGCCGTTCCATTCGTAGGTGGCGGAGGTATGCACATCCTCATCCACAAGGATCCAGCCATTCCGAAGGGCCAAAAAGAGCCCGCCGAACAGCCCGCTGAACAGGATCAGGGAGAGCGCGATGCTCACCGTCAGGGTAGCGGCCCGGTTGAGCTCGGCGGATATCCGGCGGCGCTGCAGAGTGCGGCGCATCCAAGCCGCCAGAGCGGACAGTGCCGCGATCACAGCCAGATAGGCCAACATAAAACCACGCAGACCGGATTTTGTCACGGTGACCAACCAATACAGAAAGGCCGCCGCCGCCAAAAACAAAAGAAAATAATACAGTCTGTGCGGCCCCTTTGTGGGCAGAAATTCGCCCCGTTCTGCCGCCCGGGTCGCTCGTCTGCGCCAGCGGGCATATCCGATCAGATCGAGGGTCAGGTACAGAAACACCCCCCGAACATGAGATCTACGGACGCCCAGCCGGGATCGACCAACAGATCAAGAGGATCGTGCAGGAACTGCCAGACCCAGCTGCCGCCCAGCCAGAATCTCAGCAGAATGGTCAGGATATAAGCGGGCAGGACCTTTTTCCCCGCCCGATGGATACTGGCCAGCTCCAGTTTCGGGTCGGTTTCAATGGGCACCGGGTCCGGCTGGTCGTTATAAAACACCTGCAGCCAGGGGGATGCGGCAGCCAGTCTCCAGCCGGCATGTTCACAGAAGTCCCGGAAGATCTGGCGGCGCTCTGAAGGTTCCGGCTCATACAGAGAAGTCTGGTCGTAATAGCTGACCGTAAAGGTCAGCGGCCGCGGCGGGATACGCCGGAAGGTCCAGCCCAGACCTGACATTTTCTCCAAAAGCCATCCCTGGCGCGCACGTTTCTCCAGATAACGTTCCATCCCTGTACGGTCATAAAAGGAAAACAGCGGCATTTCCCAGCGTTTGTTCTTCATTGGGATACCTCCCCGCCCAGAATACGGCGGTAATCCTGCGCCTGCATACACAGGCGGCGGTATTCTTCATCCAGGGCCCGAAAGCCCTCTCCGGTCAGGATATAGCTGCGGCGGCGGCCCTCGCACCGGGTCTCCCGAATCATGCCTGCCTCAAGAAACTGCTCCAGCAGATTGTACAGGGTACCGGACCCGACCCGTGCCCGGCCGCCGGTCATGGCCGGGATCTTATCCATGATGTCGATGCCGCAGCACTCCTGCGCCAGGCAGAGCAGGATATAGTACATCGGTTCGGTCAGGGTCTTGAATTTTTCCCGGGGCATGACATACCTCCCGCTCCATATTATCGAATATCGATATTGTCAAGCAAAAAAGCCCCGGAACAGCCAGTACGGCCATTCCGGGGTGACAAAAGGCAAACTGAGATGTCCAAAAAGGCACTAAAATGTCTCATCTCGGAAGCAGCGGTTCCGGGCGTCGAGTGCAACAAAAGTCAATTATCGGAGCCGTATCGGGGATGATTGAGGGATAAGCGGGACCTTGTTTT
>CASFJO010000014.1 GCA_949295035.1 uncultured Gemmiger sp. | reverse complement strand
CGAGGTCGGATCGGGCGTGGGCTGGGCGTCCGGCGTGGGCACCGGAGCCGGGCTGGGCACCGGGGCGGGCGAAGGCTCCGCGTCGGGCGAAGGCTCCGGATCAGGGCCGGGGACGGCGGCCGGCTCAAACTGGCCGGATACGCTGACCGGGCCCGCCGGCATAAGGAACGTATAACTTACACCCGCCTGCTGCACCGTCACATTTTGCTGGACGCCGCTGGCGTCCGCCACAACAAGGCTTCCGTCCCGGAAACGATACCCGACAGCAGGCTGCGCCGTCACGGTGACGGTATCGTTCAGACCGGCCTCGCCGGCGGAAGCGGTCAGGGTCCCGTTTTCTGCCGCCGCCACGGTGACCGGCCAGGTCTGCCTGGCAAACTCCGCCCGGATCTCCCCGTTCGCGGCAACGTTGGCAACCGTCCAGGTGCCGTTTGCCTCATTCAGTACGGCGGCCTGGTCGCCCAGGGTCACCCGCTCTACCCGGAAGCCCGGATCCGGGATCGCCTGCACCACCGCGGTGCCGCCCGTCTGGACCTTCTGCGCGGCCGGCTTGACAGCGCCGCCCTCATTGGCCGCGGCGCTCAGGGTGTGCATGACCGTATCGGCCCCCACAAAGGTCACCTGTATCCGCAGATCGCCGGTGACCGGGCTCACGGTGAGGGTATCCCCCTCGGCGGGCACCGCCCAGGGCTGCCCGTTTACCGCAATGCCGCCCACGATATGCCCTTCATTGGGTAGCATCCGGATCTGCGCTTCGCCGCCGTCAAAGACTTCGCTCTGCAGCACTTCGACCTGGCCGTTGCCAACAGCCTCGGCCTGCACCGTATAGTCGGGGATCGGCTCAAACGCCGCCTCCAGAGTCACCCCCTGGGCCGGCATCCGGAACTTGAACGTGCCGTCCGGCATGGTTTCCGGCAGCAGGGTGCCGCCGTCCGCCAGCAGGATCTTCAGGCTGCCCGCGGCCAGGCGCATACCGGCGTCGGGCTGCGCGGTCACCACGACCTCCTGCCGATAGGCGGCGGTCCCCTCCACCGAGACGGTCAGCTGACCGCCGGTGATGCCGGCCGCGATCTGCACCGGGTACGGTTCGGCCGCAAACTGCGCGGCGACATCCACCGCACCCGCGGGCATGGCAAAGGTAAGGACGCCGGGTTCCGTTTCGGTAAGGGTCTGTTCCGCGCCGTTCGGGCCGGTGACCTTCAGTGAACCGTCCACCAGCCGGTAGCCCGTGAACTCCTCCACCCGCAAGGTGACCGTATCTCCCTGCACCGCCTTCAGGCTGGAAGGGGTCACAACGCCGCCCTCGCCGGTGTTCAGGCGGATCTCGTACACCGCCGGGGCAAACACCACCTGCACCTGGGTGTTCTGCTGGATGTTGGTCAGCAGCAGGCGGCCGTCCTCCGGAATGCTCCAGGAGCGGTTGTTCACCAGGATCTTGCTGACCTGATACCCCTTATTGGGCAGCAGCTCGATCACCGCGCTGCCGCCGGGCTTCTGCTGCGCCGCGGTGAGCAGACGGGCGCTGCCGTTTTCACTGGCCGCCACCGATACCGCCAGGCTGTCGGCAGCCGGTTCGCTCTCCCACATCCGCTCCACCACCGCATAGTCCACGCGGCTGTAACCGCCGGTGACCGTCACGGTCAGCAGATGGTTTTGGTTGCTCTGGGTATCGGGGGCCTCCACCCGCCACATCCGGGCGGACACCTTGCCGTTGGTGCCCAGCGTATCGGTGGTCAGCGTCTCGGGCTGTACCGGTTCGCCGTCCAACTCAAAGGTAAACTGGCCGTACACATTGGTATCGCTTTTGTCGCCCATCGGGGTGACGCCGGCATACAGCTGCACGCCGGTACCATAGAACTGCACGCTGAAGGATGCGCCCGCCTTTTTGGTGCGGGTAAAGCCCAGGTTCTGATTCTGCGCGTCCTGTACGTGCGCGACCCAGCCGTTCTGCTCATCCGGGTCCGCGTTGAATCCGCTGTTGTCAGACCCCATGTTCTTTTCTGTGACGGGGGCCGGATCGTAGAGGAAATGGTTGCGGGCGGAGACGTCGGTGACCCGCTGGTTCAGGTATTCCTGCACCGCCGCCGGGCCCTGGCTGTTGGTCTCGGTCAGGTCGGCGGGCAGTTGGCCCACCCAGGTGACCCGGGCGCCGTCGATGCCGGCCTGGCTGGTGCCCGCCTTGCGGATCGTCAAGGTGTGAACGCCTTGGGGCAGGTTGTCAAACACCAGGCTCCCCTGGTTCTGGGTGCCGGTCTGCCACTGGGGTTCCCCTTCCCCGCTGGTGATGGCTGCTTTGATGTACTGAGCCTGATCCGCCCGCAGCAGCAGTTCCACGCCGGTGCCGTAGAAGGTAAAGGTGGCCTCGGCGCCGTCCCAGTTGGAGAAATGCCCGTCATTTTCCACGGGATACTGTTTCATGCTCGAGCCGTTTCTCTCGGTCTCCCGATAGGACCAGAGCTCATCGTAGTTGAACCGGAACAGCCCGGTGCCCATGGTGTTGTCGTTCACCGTGAGGGTGGTGGGCTGCGTGGGGTCCACGGCGGTGAGCGCGGTGCTCACCTCATACACGGCGGGCAGGCCCTGCGCCGCGGTGATGCGAAGCCGGATGCCGCTTGCCTGCACCGTATCCGCTGCCGTGCAGTTCCAGATCCCGGCCTCGGACACAGCCGAGCCCAGAGAGACCCACTCGCCGGCCGCATTTTTATACTCCACAGCCATGGCCTGGATGGCGGAGCCCTTTTCGGTCACGGTCACCTGGTTGAGGGACGTGGCCGCGAAGGTCTTTTCCAGGGTATAGCTGTCGGCCTCCTGCTGGGGCTGCCAGTAGGTGGCGGGATGGCCGTCAAAGGCGAAAGAAGCGTACGCGCCCTCTTTTTGGGAGGTGGCGGAGGCGGTGGTGTTGATCGCCCAGAAGTACAGATTGGCCTCGCCGCCGCCCAGCACCACCGTAAAGCGGCCCTGTTCGTCCAGGGTGACCGGCTTCAGCGCGCCGTTGTTGTCCTTGTCCACCTCATACAGGGTGTAATTGGCGTCCACAAACGCGGGATCGGCTGTGATGGTGATCCGCTGGCGGGTATTCGCGGACGAGCCCGCCTCCCGGGCGGGGATGTTGAACTGGTTGTACTTCTCGGCGGTGCCGGCCACCAGGCCGTTCATGACCATGAACGCCTTGGGCGCGGTGGAATCGGCAAAGTACTCTTTGATCTCGCTCTCATACAGGCCGGGCAGGGTGTTGAAGTAGCCCAGCACCACATCGCCGGTCTTGCTGCTGTGCGCGGTGGACAGGCTCTCCACATCCACGGCCGCCAGCCCGAACTCCTGGTTCTTGGCCGCGGATTCGGACGACTCAAAATCCCCTCTCCGGAAACCGGACGCGGTGGCGTTGTTCTCCCGGCCCAGCTCACCGATCTTGAACATGATCCAGTCGTTGTTCAGCCGGGTCAGCTGGTCGTCGATGGCATGCACCCGGTCGATCAGTTCGCCCCATTCCAGCAGGCCGCGGGTAGGGGTGCCGTCCTCGTCCCACAGATAGGAGCGGTCAAACTGGTACTCCACCCGGAAGAAGTTCAGCCACTTCATACCGGACAGGATCGAGGTGTTCAGCACCAGATTTTTGTTGGACTGGGTATGGTTGAAGGCAAAGGCGTCCAGATACTGGCCGAACAGGATCGGCTGCGCGCCGGTACCGTCCACCCCGCCGTAGGCCAGCCGGCGGTAGCGGTCCCAGGTAGGCAGATTCAGCAGCTGGCGGGCCGCGCCTTTTTGCACGTTGGCGTTGGACAGGTTGATGCTGGAGGGATTGGCCCAGCTGCTGTCTCCGTAATAGTCATCCCATGTGAGCAGATCCGGCTGGGCAATCCGCAAATACTCTTGCAGCTGGTTCTCACCCCACTGGTTGGGGAACTGGTTTGTATGCAGGATCACGCCGGGATAATGCTGGCGGGTCCATGTGAACCATTCTCCAAACGCCTCGGCCTCGCTGGTGCTGTAGCCGCCTTCATCACCAAAGCAGAAGCTGATCGCGTTGCGGATGTAGGGCAGCATGGATTCCGGCACAAACTCCCGGGGTTCACCGGCATTGCCCATATTGTTACCGCCGAAGGGCGCCTTGGCGATGCCCCACAGGGAATCCGGATTGTACAGCATGTAGTCGGCGTTTTCAAAGTCGGGGTCATAGAACAGCGGGCCGTCATAGCCAAACTGCTCGGACTCCTCCACGGTAGGAGTGCCCCGGCCGTAGCCGCTGCTGGGGGTCCAGCCCAGCATGGGCAGGCCCCGTTCCACCACGGTAGCCTGGCCGGAGGCCAGGTACTGATGCCGGTCCTCATGCTGCCAAGGTATCGACGCGCCGTCGGGGGCGGGCAGCTTTTCAGGCACTTCGCCCGAATCCACAAAGATCATGAACTGGTAGATCCGCAGTTCGCTCGCCGGGCGCTGCCAGCGGCCGACCGAAAACCGGATATAGCGCGCGTCGTAGGACACGCCCAGTTCATAGCGGGTAACATTCTGGTGATACTGCGTGCCGGTATTCAGATTGCCTTCCGTGACCGGGGTCTCCCAGTGCACACCGTCGGTACTGACCGAGATCTTGGCCCGGTTGGTGCCCAGCGCCAGGTTGGAGGGCCCGAAAGCCGCCCGGATGCGGCTGACGCTGTACACATCCCCCAGGTCCACGGTGAACAGTTCCACCGGCTCGTCGGTGCCGGTGCCGTCGGGCAGAACACTGCCCGGCACGCTCCAGTAGCTTTCGGTGGTGGTCACATAGCTGCCGTCCGCTTTGGTGCTCTCGGGCAGCACCACCATATTCTCTTTTTTGAGCACCTCAAGCAGCTTGTCCTCGTTGCCTTTATCGGTCGTGACCTTCAAGGCCTGCAGGATCTCCGGGTACTCCGCGATCGGCACCCGGCCCCGGTAGTCGGCGTCGGTCTTGGTGATGGTAACGGTGTACACATTGCTGACGCCGTTGTCCGTGACCTTGACCTCCACCGGATATTCCCCCGGCTCGGCCACGCTCAGCTTGACAAAGCCCTGACCGTTCAGCGCCTGGCCGTTTACCGTGACCTGCGCGCTCGGGGATTCGGCAAAGGGATATACCTGCACCTCGCTCACCGAGCGATAGGCAGTGCCGGTATACTGGGTGACATCGGGATCAAAGCCGATATCGTTGGGGTCGGCCCCCTCCGGATATCCGCCCGGAGCCTGGAGTTCATACACCCGGTCCAGGATCAGGTTGGACAGCCGCGGTAAAGTTCCGGCGGCCCGGACCGGAAGAGCCAGCCCAGGCAGGCCGCTTGCGAACAGCGCAAGGGCACAAAGCAGGCAGAGCAGCCGTCTGCCCGCCCGGGCGGCGGATCGCGCATGGGGCAGTCGCTTCATGGGGATTCCTCCGTTTCGTTGGTCGATGGTTCCTGCCGCTTTTAAGCGCAGCAGCGTCTGTTTTCATCATACCTGCCGAAACGCTGATTAAAAAGTAGACAATTTTGCATTGTGGTGCAATATTTTTATGCTTTATGCGGCAGATCCGGTTTTCCCCGTGATTTGACGCCCGATCGGCGCCATTGCGGCTTAGGGCCCCGGCCGCAAACCAAAGGCCCTGACGCAAACCGCCCGTAGTTTGTTATTCCGATGTTATCGGGCAAAGTTGATAAAATCTTTTGGGTACAGTTCGTAGTCAACGGATGACTGCCACTCTCCCAGCTGGTCCGTCCAGGCGTTTTCGTTGACCCGCAGCTTCGTAAATCCAAGCCGCTCATACACATGCTGCGCCCGCTTGTTTTTCAGATTGGTGTCCAGAACGATCTTCTCAAAGCCCAGATCCCGGAACAGCGCCGCGATCAGCAGGCTCAGCAGGATCTTTCCCGCGCCCTGATCCTGCCTGGAAACATCGCAGATCTTGATGCCGATCTCCGCTGTTCGACCATCCGGGCTGCGATAGTTCATCTCCCCGATGGGCGCATGATCCGTCTCAATGATCAGCTGCCTGCCCGTTTTGTCCGAATTTCTCCGCAGGCCGGCCGCGATATCCTCCGCTTTTTCGCCCGTTCCATGGGGAAACCCCGCATGCGCCATGATCTTTCCGTCGTTCCACCACCGGGCAAGCTGTTCCGCATCGTCCTCGGTCGCGTTGCGAATGAGCAGATTCTTGTATGCCAGCAGCATGTCCTTCTCCTTTTTATTCAACGGTTGTACAAGAGCCGCGCGCCAGACAAAACAAGAACCCCCTGCCGGGTTACGGCAGGGGGTTCTTGTTGGTGGGAGCGGGTGGATTCGAACCACCGAAGCAATTATGCAACAGATTTACAGTCTGCCCCCATTGGCCGCTCGGGAACACTCCCACATGTTCGCCGCTCTCAACGAGTGCTAGATTATTATAGCAGGCGGCACGGCAAATTGCAAGCCTTTTCCCGAAAAATTTTTCAGGGCCGCGATCGGGGACGCTTCATGACAGAAAAGTTACAATTTGTACTTATTTCCGGAGGTCGTTTCTGGTATAATAAAGATCGTTAATCAGATTAAACATTGCAACATCAAGTCAAAGGAGGGAGTGCGTCTTATGACCGCCGTATCTGAATATTCCAAGGTAACGTCCGAACTGGAGCAGCTGGCCAGTGTTTGCCGGGCCAACAACACCATCGACCCGCAGGATTATGTGCGCTACGATGTAAAGCGCGGCCTGCGCGATCTGAACGGCAACGGCGTGGTGGCCGGCCTGACCGAGATCAGCGAGATCTACGCCAAGGAAAAAAGGAACGGAGAATCGGTGCCGGTGCCCGGCAAGCTGTTCTACCGGGGCTATGCCATTGAAGATATCGTGCACGGCTTTATCGACAGCGGCCGGTTCGGCTTTGAGGAGACCGCCTACCTGCTGATGTTCGGGCAGCTGCCCACCGCCGAACAGCTGGCGGACTTTGACCGGCAGCTGGCATTCTACCGCACGCTTCCCTCCAACTTTGTGCGGGACGTGATCCTGAAGGCCCCCAGCCAGGATATGATGAACACCCTGGCCCGCAGCGTGCTGACCATGGCCAGCTACGACGACAACCCGGACGACATCAGCCTGCCCAATGTGGTGCGCCAGTGCATTGACCTTCTGGCCATCTTCCCGCTGCTGTCGGTGTACGGATATCAGGCCTACTCCTATAAAGAGGGCAACAGCCTGTACATCCACGCCCCCCGGCCGGATCTGTCCACCGCGGAGAACATCCTGACCCTGCTGCGGCCGGACTCCTCCTACACCCCGCTGGAAGCCCATATCCTGGATCTGTGCCTGGTGCTGCATGCCGAGCACGGCGGCGGCAACAACTCCACCTTCACCACCCATGTGGTCACCAGCTCGGGCACCGACACCTACAGCTGCATGGCCGCGGCGCTGGCCAGCCTGAAGGGGCCCCGCCACGGCGGCGCCAACATCAAGGTGATGCAGATGTTTGAGGACATGAAGCAGTCCCTGCCCGACTGGACCGACGAGGACGCCATCCGGGATTACCTGTTCGGGCTGCTGCACAAGGAGCGGTTCGACAAGAGCGGCCTGATCTACGGCATGGGCCACGCGGTCTATTCCATCAGCGACCCCCGCGCCACCCTGCTCAAAGGCTTTGTGCACAAACTCTGCGCCGAAAAGAATATGGAAAAGGAGTACGGCCTGTACTCCGCCGTGGAGCGGCTGGCCCCGGAGGTCATCGCCCAGGAGCGCAAGATCTATAAAGGCGTTTCCGCCAATGTGGACTTCTACAGCGGTTTTGTGTACCACATGCTGGGCCTGCCCACCGAGCTGTACACCCCCATGTTCGCGGTGGCCCGTGTGGCCGGCTGGAGCGCCCACCGGCTGGAAGAGCTCATCAACATGGGCAAGATCATCCGCCCCGCCTATGTGTCGGTGCTGCCCCGCCGGGACTATGTGCCCATCGGCGATCGCAAATGACCGGTTTTCCTTCTGCCGCGCCCTTTTTCGGGGGCGCGGCTTTTCTTTACAAACCTGCCGGGGTACACTATAATAAAAGTGTATGAGCTTTTTTGCCGAAACGTCGGTCATTACGATACAGGAGCGGTCTTGCCCATGAGTTTCAACACCCTGCCCTATCTGCTTTTTCTGCCGCTGGCCGCGCTGGCCTGGCTGGCCGCGCCCCGGCCCGCCCGCGTATGGGTACTGCTGGCGGCCAACGGGGTGTTTTACGCCTTCGGCGGCACCCCGGGGCTGGCGGTGTTTCTGGTGCTGGCCGCGCTGGCCGCCTGGGCGGGCGGTCTGGGCATCCGGCGCGGGCGGCATCCCCGGGCCTGGCTGACCGGCACCCTGCTGGCCTGCCTGGCGCTGCTGTGCTTTTTCAAGTACAACCGGTTTTTTCCGGCGCTGGCGCAGGCTCTGGCCGCGCTGGGCCTGCCGGCGTCCGGCGGCGGGCAGCTGCTCATGCCGCTGGGCATCAGCTACTACACCTTTACCGCCGTGAGTTATCTGGTGGACGTGTACCGCAAAAAGATCCCCGCCGAGGGCAATTTTCTCTATCTGCTGGCCTATACCAGCCTGTTCGCCACCGTTACCGCCGGGCCGATCTGCCGCGCCGGGGACATCCTGCCCCAGCTGCATGCTCCTGCCCGTTTTGAGGAGGGCCGGGTGGTGAACGGTTTGCAGGTGATGCTGGTGGGCTACTTCAAAAAGATCGCGGTGGCGGACATGCTGTTCAAGTTCGTGAACACGGTGTACAGCGACCTGCCCGCCTATTCCGGCCCCGCCCTGACCCTGGCGGCGCTGGGGTACGGGGTGTATCTCTACGCGGATTTTTCCGGTTATTCGGACATCGCCCGGGGCAGCGCCCTGATCCTGGGTCTGCGGCTGCCGGAGAACTTCCGGGTGCCGTACGGCGCCGCCGGCCTGGGCGAGTTCTGGGACCGCTGGCACATCAGCCTGTCCAGCTGGCTGAAAGACTACGTCTACATCCCTCTGGGCGGCAGCCGCCGGGGCTCTGTGCGCCGGGTGCTGAACCTGCTGGCGGTGTTCCTCGTCAGCGGGCTGTGGCACGGGGTGGGCCTGAGCTTTCTGGTCTGGGGGCTTTTGCACGGCGCGGGCCGGGTGATCGAGGTGGTCACCGGGCTGGGCCGCCGCCGCGCCGCCGGCCCGGCGCGCTGGCTGCATGTGGCGCTGACCTTTGTGTATGTGAACGTCTGCTGGGTGTTCTTCCGCTGCGAGACCCTGGCCGACGCCTTTTATCTGCTCACCGCGCAGTTCGCGGGGGGCGATGTGATCGCCCAGTGCCAAGCGGCGGTGGCGGCGGGTTTTGACGCCACCCCCCTGCTCATGCTGGGGTACGGGGCCTTCTGCGTGCTGGCGGTTTTGGGGCTGCTGGCCTGGGACACCTGGCGGATGCAGGGCCTGGCCGGCGGCGGAGCGGAGATCGCCTTTGCCCGGCTGGGCACGGCGCGCCGCTGGGTGCTGTACTATCTGTTCCTGGCGTTCATCTTCGCGGCTTTCCTGATGCAGAACGGCAACCTGGTGGGCAGCGTCAGTTTTGCCTACGGCGGATTTTAAGGAGGGCGCGGCATGAAAAAACTGCTTGGCAGGCTGTGCCTGTTTGTGCTGCCGGTGGCGCTGTATCTGGCGCTGTTCGCGGCCTTTGAACCCTACAACTACTTTGGCCTGCGCGCCGGCGCCACCGATACCAACCAGCCCATCTACCGGGTGCGCCGCTATCTGCAGCAGTCGGAGGATGTGATCTTTCTGGGGGATTCCCGGATGGCCCATCTGGACATGGAGCTGGCCGGGGAGATCTTGGGCGCACGGTGCGCCAATCTGGCTTTCGGCGGGGCCAGCGAACAGGAGATGATCGACCTGTTCTGGTTTGCCGCCGAGGAAAATCCGGACCTGAAACGGGTGTATCTGGAGGTCAGCTTCTACACCCTGAACCGGTACTACGACAAGGACCGGGCGGGCAACATCCGCACGGTGGCCCAAAATCCGCTGGCCTATATGCTGAACCTGAGCTACAACCTGGAGATGCTGGCCAACCTGAAAAACACCCTGACCGGCACCGCCCCGGTGGCCGGCGATACCGAGACCGCCACCTACACCCCGGCGGATTACCAGGATGAGGCCGGCGATCCCCTGCCCTACCGGCGGCAGCTGATCGACTACGCCGCCACCATCTACGGGGTGGCGACATCCGGCGCGGACATCCCCGCCGACCCGGCCGGCGCGGTGGCCTACATGACCGACCCGGCCCATGCCGGACTGCGGCAGTGGGAGGTGAACACCGAGCAGCTGGCCCGGCTGAAGGAGGTGGCCGCCTGGTGCGCCGAAAACGGGGTGGAGTTGGTGTTCGTGGCCCCGCCGGTGGACCAGAGCATCACCGACTGCGTGCTGGAGCCGCTGGGCATTGGGGCGGAGTTTGCCGCGGTGCTGGACCAGCTGCGGGCCACCGGCGCACCAGTGCTGGACTATGAGCTGGGCGGCGGGCACGGGCTGCGGGAGGACCAGTTTTTTGACGGGTTCCACATCGACACCGTGTACGGCCTGCCCCAGTACACCGCCACCATGCTGGCGGACGCGGACGCCGCGCTGGGCGGCAACGGATAAAAGGAGGCGCGGCGCATGGCGCTGGATTTTCTGATTTTGTACGAGCACACGGTGCGGGAATATGAGAGCGACCTGCTGCTCAAGCTGGAACTGGAGCGGCGGGGCTACAAGGTGGCCATCCGCCAGCTGCTGGACCGCAAAAAGCCCGGCCTGTTCACCTGGAACAAGCCCCGGGTGCTGGTGAGCAGCTGCATGTACGACAACGAGGCCATCAACAGCCACGTGTACAACAACATCGGCCGGTGCGACCGGATCGTGAACCTGCACTGGGAGCAGATGCTCAGTGACACCCAGGAGGAAGGCGACTGGTTCAACATGAACGGCAACGCCAAGAAGTGCGTCCAGACCTGCTGGGGTCGCCGCACCGCCGACCGGCTGATCGCCCACGGCATGGAGCCCAAGAACACCCCGGTGACCGGCGCGGTGATGATGGACTTTCTCCGGCCGGAATTTGCCGGCTACTTCAAGAGCAAGGCCGCCCTGTGCGCCGAGCACGGCCTGGACCCGAACAAGCGGCTGCATCTCTACATCTCCAGCTTCGGCTACGCCAGCATGACCGAGCGGGAGGTGAAGGAACTCAGCGAGATGGCGGGCACCGATTTCACCGGCTTTGCCGCCACCAACCGGGTGAGCATGGCCCAGACGCTGGACTGGTTTGACCGGTACCTGGCCGATCACCCGGAGGTGGAACTGGTCTACCGGCGGCATCCCAGCGAGTGGAACAGCCCCGCCCTGGCCGAACTGGCGGCCCGGCGGCCCAACTTCCACGTGATCTTTTCCGACAGCGTGAAGCAGTGGATCGTGGCGGCGGATTCCATCGGCATCTGGATGAGCACCGCCATCGCCGAGGTGTATATGGCGGGCAAGAGCTGCCATATCCTGCGCCCGGTGCCCATCGAGCACGAGTACGACCCGGTGATCTACGCGGGGGCGGCGTATATCACCGATTACGAAGCCTTCTGCGCCGCCATGGCCGAGGAAAACCCGCCCTTCCCCATTGCCCGGGAAATCGTCGAGGGGTATTTTGATCCCAGCGATCTGCCCGCCTACAAGCGGATGGCCGACCTGCTGGAACAGGTGTACACCGAACCGCCCCGGGACACGCCCATGGGTGAGGGATTCATCCCCCATTTCAACTGGCTGAAATTCTTTGCGCTGTGGGGGGTGCATATCCTGTTCGCGCTGCGGCTGCCGCCCCGAAAGGTATTCTTCTTCCACAAGGGTCTGGCGGATTTTGCCCAGCGCATCTACGGCTATGTGGAAAAGGCCTATATCCCCAAAGCGCAGATCCGGGCGATGGAAGACCGCATCCGCCCCTTCGTGAGGTGACCGGATGAACAGCCAGCTTCGAAAAAATCTTGTTTTCAACACGGCGGGCAGCCTTGTGTTCTATGTGTGCCAGGCGGTGATGAACCTGCTGGTGACCGCCCTGGCCGGCGTGGAGGCCAACGGCCTGCTGGCCACCGCCATGACCATCGCCAACGTGGCGCTGAGCGCCGCCAGCTTCGGCATGCGCACCTTCCAGGTGAGCGATCTGCGCGGCCAGTATGCCGATCGTATCTACCTGCTCAGCCGGTATCTGACGGTGGCGCTTGCCTGGGCGGGCTGCATGGCCTTTGCCTTTGCGAACGCCTACTCCGCCGCCCAGCGGTGGGTCATCTTTCTCTATGCCGGCTACCGGCTGGTGGAGAGCTGGTCCGACGTGTGGCACGCCTACCTGCAAAAGGCCGAGCGGATGGACATCGTGGGCATCAGCTTCGGGGTCCGGGGTCTGCTCACCGCCGGCACGGTGGTGGCCGGGCTGCTGCTCACCAACGACCTGATCGTGACCCTGGCGGTGCTGCTGGCGCTGAACGCCGGCTATGTGCTGGCGGTGGACGTGCCGCTGGCCCGCCGCCGGGCGGACTTTGCCAACCGGGCGGGCGGCAGCGTGGCCTCGCTGCTCTGGCGCTGCCTGCCGCTGGCGGTCTACGCCAGCCTCAATACCAGCATCGGGTCGGCGCCCCGGTATTTCTGCGAGCGCATCCTGGGCAGCGTGGCGCTGAACTATTTCGCCAACGTCTTTCTGCCGGTGATGCTGCTGCAGGTGGCGGCGGTGTACCTGTTCGTGCCCTTCATCACCACCTTTGCCCGCCTGTGGAACGACCGGGACGCCGCCGGCTGGCGCAAAGCGCTGCGGCTGGGGCTGCTGGCGCTGGCGGCGCTGTGGGCCGCGGGCGCGGCGGGGGTTGCCCTGCTGGGCCGCTGGGGGCTGAGCCTGCTCTATCCCAGCACCCCGGAAATCCTGGAATACACCGGCCTGTTGCAGCCGCTGGTGCTCTGCGCCGTGCTCACGGTGGCGGCCACCGTGCTGTGCAACCTGCTCACCATCGCCCGGGCCATGGGGGCGCTGATCGCCGGCAACCTGATCGGGCTGGCGGCGGCCCTCGCCGCCAGCCTGCTGCTGATCCCGGCTTTCGGCCTTTGGGGCACCGCCCTGGCCACCATGGCGGGTCTCGGCGCCCAGGCGCTTGCACTGGGGGCCTTTCTCTGGCTGGCGGGGCGGCGGCAATTCGCCTGACAGACCCGCTTTTTCGCAAACCACTGGTAGAACCATGCCGCCCATGGTATAATAAACGGTGACAACGCGGCCCGCGCGCCGCTGCAAGGAGGGAATACTGCGGAATGAAATACTGCAAGAAGTGCACCATGCCGGACACCCGGCCCGGCATCACCTTTGACCAGGAGGGCGTGTGCAGCGCCTGCCGCCATTACGAGAGCCGCGCCAAGGTGGACTGGGACGCCCGCTGGAAGGAATTTGAGGCTCTGTGCGACAAGTACCGGGGCTGCAACGGCCCCGGCGGCTACGACTGCGCCGTGGCGGTGAGCGGCGGCAAGGACAGCCACTTCCAGGTGTATATCCTGAAAGAGGTCATGAAGATGAACCCGATCCTCTTCAGCGTGGAGGACAACTTCCCCATGACCGAGGCGGGCAAGCACAACCTGAAGAACATCTCGGAGGCGTTCGGCTGCACCATCATCAGCTGCAAGCCCAACATCAAGGCCCAGAAGATCCTGATGCGGGCCTTCTTTGAAAAGTACGGCAAGCCCACCTGGTACGTGGACCGGCTGATCTACACCTTCCCGCTGCACATGGCCCTCAAGTTCAACACCCCGCTGCTCTGCTACGGGGAGAATGTGAGTTTTGAGTACGGCGGCAACGCCGACGAGGAGACCTACTCCGCCCGCGGCCAGATCGAGAACGGCGTGGCGGTGGGCTTCCCCACCGAGGAATTGCTGAGTTACGGTGTGAGCGAGAACGACCTGGCCCTGACCAACGCCCCCACCGCCGAGGAACTGGCCCGTCTGGACCCGTTCTACCTGAGCTATTTCCTGCCCTGGAACAGCTACAAGAACTACCAGCTGGCCAAGAGCCGCGGCTTCCATGACCTGACCCACGAGTGGGACCGCACCCACCACGCCGAGAACTTCGACCAGATCGACAGCCGGGCCTACCTGGTGCACAGCTGGCTGAAGTACCCCAAGTTCGGCCACGCCGCCGCCACCGACTACACCGCCCGCTATATCCGCTACGGCATGATGACCCGGGAGGAGGCCATCCCCCTCATCAAGGAGCGGGACGGCGCGCTGGACCCGCTCTGCGTGCGGGATTTCTGCGAGTTCTGCGGCTACTCCGAGGCCGAGTTCTGGGCCATTCTGGACAAGTTCTACAACCGGGACCTGTTCGAGAAGGACGCCTTCGGCCGCTGGGTACTGAAGCATCCCATCTGGGAGGAAAACAAGTAAATCCCGCTTTCGCCCCCGCGCAAACGCTGCCCGTGCCGGCAAGCCCGGCAGCCGTGTTTGCGCGGGGCGTTTTTTTGGCGGCACGGCGCGGTTTTTGCCCCCGCAAGAAAAAAAGTGCTTGACAAGCGCCGGCGACGCGGCTATCATAATGGCATATTCCAAATCGGCAGAGAAGGAAAGAGTACGCTTTCGGCATTGGCCTTTACAGAGAGCCCCGCGGGTGGAAACGGGCAGGGTACAGGAAGCGGAAGATGGTTCCGGAGCCGCGCGGGCGAAAGGCAGGAGTCTCAAGCTTGCGACGGGTGCGCCCGTTATCGCGCCAGGCTGTAACCGGCCTTTTGCCGGCGCAGCTGTCAAGGCCGTTTTTCCCCGCGAGGGGGCGGTGAACCAGGGTGGTACCACGGGGTTTTTGTATCCTCGTCCTTGTATTCGTATGCAGGGACGGGGATTTTTTATTGCCGTTTTCACGGCGCGGGAGGAGCGAAAAAGCATGATCGAGATCGAGCATCTCAGCAAGGTATTTCAGGGCAAGAATGGCCGGGTAGTGGCGCTGGAGGATGTGTCCGCCACCATCCGGGACGGGGATATCTTCGGCGTGATCGGCATGAGCGGCGCCGGCAAAAGCACCCTGCTGCGCTGTTTGTGCCTGCTGGAGGAGCCCACCGCCGGCCGCATTTTGCTGGACGGCAGAGACCTGTCCGCGCTGCGGGGGGCGAAACTGCGCGCTGCCCGCCGCCGCATGGGGGTGGTGTTCCAGGGCTACAACCTGCTGATGCAGAAAACGGTGGCCGAGAATGTGGCCTTTCCGCTGAAGCTGGACAGATTCGACAAGGCCGCAGTGGCCGCCCGGGTGGCCGAACTGCTGGAGCTGGTGGGCCTGGCGGACAAGGCCGCCAGCTATCCCAGCCAGCTGTCCGGCGGGCAGAAGCAGCGGGTGGCGCTGGCCCGGGCGCTGGCCAGCGATCCGGGGGTGCTGCTCTGCGACGAGCCCACCAGCGCGCTGGACCCGCTCACGACCCAAAGCGTGCTGGAACTGCTGCAGGATATCAACCGCAAACTGGGTGTGACCATCGTGATCATCACCCATGAACTGAACGTGGTGCGGCGCATCTGCAACCGGATGGTGGTCATCGACGAGAGCCATTTTGTGGAGCAGGGCGACACCGCCGCCATCTTTGCCGATCCGCAAAGCAGTATCGCCCGGCTGCTGCTGGGCAAAAAGGAGGCATGAACCATGCAGGCGTTTTTTGAAGAATACGGATCGCTGCTGCTGGGCGGCGTGGGCGAAACGGTGTTCATGACCCTGACGCCCACCCTGTTCGCCTATGCGCTGGGGCTGCCCATGGGGGTATTGCTCACCGTCACCAGGGCCGGCGGCATCGCCGAGGCCCCCCGCTTCAACGCGGTGTTCGGCTGGCTGGTGAACATCCTGCGCAGCCTGCCTTTCATGATCCTGATGATCTTTATCATTCCCCTCACCCGGTTCATTGCCGGCACCTCCATCGGGGCCACCGCCGCCTGCGTGCCTCTGACCATCGCCGCGGCCCCCTTTGTGGCCCGCATGGTGGAGCAGAGCCTGGAGGAGATCGACCCCGGCACGGTGGAGGCCGCCCGCTGCATGGGCGCCACCAACTGGCAGATCGTGACCCGGGTGCTGCTGGTGGAGAGCGTGCCCAGCCTGCTGAGGGGTCTGTCCATCAGCACCATCACCATCCTGGGCTACACCGCCATCACCGGCGCGGTGGGCGCGGGGGGCCTGGGCAACATCGCCTTCCGCTTCGGCTACCAGCGCTACCAGAAAGACCTGATGTATGTGACGGTGGCGCTGCTGATTTTGCTGGTCTGCCTGATCCAGGGCGTCTTTAACCGGATCGCCCGCCACGCGGACAAACGCAGCCGCTGAACCCTGTCCGACCCGCGGCCCGGCCGCGGTGACGAATACAGAGAGCCGCGCCGGTACGGGACGGCCGCCCGGCCCCGCGCCGCTCTCCCAACCCAAGAGAGATAGAGGAGTGTTACCCATGAAAAAACTGTTGTGTCTTGCGCTGGTACTGGTACTGGCGCTGAGCCTGGCCGCCTGCGGCGGCAGCGCCTCCTACAAGATCGGCATCCCCAACGACGCCACCAACGGCGGCCGGGCGCTGCTGTTGCTGCAGGATCTGGGCATCCTGACCCTGACCGAGGGCGCGGGCCTGTCCGCCACCGAGAACGACATCGCCGAGAACCCCTACAATGTGGAGATCGTGCCCCTGGAGGCCGCCAACCTGCCCATCAGCCTGCCGGATCTGGATTTCGCGGTGATCAACGGCAACTACGCTTCCGGCGCGGGCATCGGCGGCCAGGTACTGGTGACCGAGGACGCCGAGAGCGTGGCCGCCCAGACCTACGGCAACGTGCTCTGTGTCAAGGAGGGCAACGAGAATGACCCGGCTGTGCAGGCGCTGCTGGCGGTACTGATGAGCCAGGATGTGCAGGACTGGATCGCCGCCAGCTACAACGGCGTGGTGATGCCCATGGGCGCCCGGGAACTGCCCATCCCCGAGATCGCCGAGCCGGTGAGCCTGAACGTGGGCGCCTCCCCCAGCCCCCACGCCGAGAGCCTGGAGTATGTCAAGCCGATCCTGGCACAGTACAACGTGGAGCTTACCATCACCGAGTTTGACGACTACGTGATGCCCAACACCAGTTTGGAGGACGGCAGCATCGACGCCAACTACTTCCAGCACCAGCCCTATCTGGACGACTTCAACGCGGAAAACGGCACCCACATCGTGAGCGTGGGCACCATCCACTACGAGCCCATGGGCGTGTACCCGGGCAAGAGCGACAGCCTGGACGTATTCTCCCGGTAAGCGGTATCTCCCTGCGGCCCAGTGCCGCGGGGGGATTTTTGTCGCATCCTGCCAACCTGCGCATTGACAAGGCGGCAGGTTGGGTATAAGGTATAGGGTGGATGGATGGCGCCGGGGCCGCAGGCTTCGGCGCCCTTGCCGCCCAGGCGGCCCGTCCACACTTTACAACAAGAAAGCGAAGGTGCGGCAATGGCGCGCAAAATAGCCGGGGCGACCCGGGACGGGCTGAACATCATTCTGGTGGGATGCGGCAAGGTGGGCGTTTCCCTGGTGGAGAAGCTCAGCCAGGAAGGGCACAACATCACGGTGGTGGACCGGCGGGCGGCCGCGGTGAGCGCGGTGACCGACCTGTACGACGTAAGCGGCGTGGTGGGCAACGGCGCCAGTTACCGCATCCAGCAGGAGGCCGGCATCAACGAGGCCGACGTGTTCATCTCGGTGACCGCCTCGGACGAGTTGAATCTTCTGTGCTGCACGGTGGCCCAGAAGGCCAAGCGCTGCGCCACCATTGCCCGGGTGCGCACCCCCGATTACAGCGAGGACGCGGACTATCTGAAGGAAAAGCTGGGCCTGTCCATGGTGATCAACCCGGAGCGGGAGGCCGCGCTGGCCATCGCCCGACTGCTCTACCTGCCCACCGCCCTGAGCGTGACCAGCTTTGCGGGCGGGCACGCCGAGATGGTGCGGGTGCGCATCCCCCCGTACAGCAAGCTGGACGGGCGGTATCTGCGGGAGCTGGGCAAGGAACTGGCCGGCCCGGTACTGGTCTGCGCGGTGGAGCGCAGCGGGCAGGTGTACATTCCGGGCGGCGGCTTTCAGCTGGCCAGCGGCGACGCGCTGACCTTTATCTGCCCCTCGCGGGACTCCAAGCAGTTTTTGACCCGGATGGGCTTTGAGACCCGGCAGGTACACAACGCGCTGCTGATCGGCGGCAGCAAGGCGGCCTATTATCTGGCCCGGCGGCTGCTGGCGGTGGGGGTGCAGGTGCGGATCATCGAGGCGGATATGGCCCGCTGCGAGGAACTGAGCAACCTGCTGCCCAAGGCCACCATCCTGCACGGGGACGGCACCGACGCCGACCTGCTGCGGGAAGCGGGCATTTTGCAGGCGGAGGCGGTGGTGCCGCTGACCGGCATCGACGAGGAGAACATCCTGCTCACCCTGCACGCCCGGGCGGTGGCGCCCGGCGCCAAGGCGGTGACCAAGATCAACCGGATCATGTTTCCGGAGGCGGTATCCCGGCTGGACCTGGGCAGCGTGATCTGCCCCAAGCACCTGACCACCGACGCGATCCTGGCCTTTGTGCGCAGCCGGGGCGCCTCCAAGAACAGCAACATCGAGGCGCTGCTGCACATGTTTGACAACCGGGTGGAGGCGATCGAGTTCCTGGCCGGGGAGGGTTCTCCCCTGCTGGACATCCCGCTGCGGGAGTTGTCGCTGCGGGATCATCTGCTGATCGCCTGCCTGTTCCGGGATGGCAAGATCCTGATCCCCGGCGGCGACGACTGCATCCACGCCGGGGACCGGATCATCGTGGTCACCACCCATACCGGCCTGCGGGAACTGGCCGAGATCCTGGCGTAAGGGGGCGCGCGGCGATGAATCTTCCGATGATCCGGTATGTACTGGGCTGGACCCTGGCCATCGAGGGCGCGTTTATGGCGCTGCCCTGCCTGGTGGCGCTGCTCTACGGCGAGGCGGCGGGCTGGTGGTTCGTGCCGGTGGCGCTGGGCGCGCTGCTGGCGGGCGGGCTGATGGTCTGGCGCAAGCCGGCAGATTCCATGATCTATGTGCGGGAGGGCTGCGTGGCCACCGCGCTGAGCTGGATCGTGCTGAGCCTGGTGGGCTGCCTGCCCTTCTGGCTGAGCGGCGAGATCCCGTTTTTTCTGGACGCGGTGTTTGAGACGGTATCCGGCTTTACCACCACCGGCGCCAGCATTTTGAGCGATGTGGAGGCGCTGAGCCGCTGCATGCTGTTCTGGCGCAGCTTTACCCACTGGCTGGGCGGCATGGGGGTGCTGGTGTTCCTGTTGATGGTATTGCAGATGCCCGGCGGCAGCCGGATGAACCTGATGCGGGCCGAGAGCCCCGGCCCCTCGGTGGGCAAGCTCAAACCCAAGGTGCGCCAGACCGCCCGCATCCTCTATCTGATCTATCTGGGGATGACGGTGCTGGAGGTGGCGCTGCTGCTGGCGGGCGGCATGCCGCTGTTCGACGCGCTCTGCACCAGCTTCGGCTCGGCGGGCACCGGCGGGTTCGGCATCAAAAATGACAGCATGGCCAGTTATTCGGCCTACATCCAGTGGGTGACCACCATCTTCATTCTGCTGTTCGGCACAAACTTCACCTTTTATTACCTGCTGCTTCTGCGCCGGTGGAAACAGGCGCTGGGCATGGAAGAGGTGCGGCTGTATTTTGTGATCGTGCTGGCCTCCGTCGGGGTGATCGTGGCCCAGCTGTGCGCGGGCGGCGCGGCCTTCGGCAAAACGCTGCGGGACGCCGCGTTTCAGGTGGCCTCCATCATCACCACCACCGGATTCACCACGGTGGACTTCAACCAATGGCCCCAAACCTCCCGCACCATCCTGGTGGTGCTGATGTTCATTGGGGCCTGCGCGGGCAGCACCGGCGGCGGCATCAAGGTGTCCCGCATCGGCATCCTGTGCAAAACCCTGTTCAAGGAGCTGCACAGCTACGTGGTGCCCAAGAGCGTGCGCAAGGTGGAACTGGACGGCAAGCCCCTGAACCACGAGGTGGTGCGCGGGGTCAACGTGTTTCTGGTGAGCTATCTGCTGATCTTCACCCTGTCGGTGCTGCTGGTGAGCCTGGACGGCACCGATATGGTGACCAACTTCACCGCGGTGGCCGCCACCTTCAACAACATCGGCCCCGGCCTGGAACTGGTGGGCCCCACCGGGAATTTCGGGCATTTTACCCCCTTCGCCAAGGTGGTGCTCTGCTTTGATATGCTGGCCGGACGGCTGGAACTCTTCCCGGTGCTGCTGCTCTTCTATCCCCCCACCTGGAAAGGCGCGCTCCGCCATGCCCGCCGCGCCGCCGCGTGAGGGGCAGGCACGAAAGACGGATCCGGGGAACAGAGCATATCCCCCGGGCCCCCAGGATCAGGACCGGAACGCTCCGGGCCTGAGGATTTGAGACACGACACGGCGAAGGCCGGTGCGCATCCATGGATACGCACCGGCCTTTCTGTCTTCTGTATTTTTATTTCAGGCCCGGTCAATTTCACCGCCCGGGCCGCATACGGAAGGTCAGCACATGGTCCTCCTCCGCGCTGACCCGCCAGGGGGGCTGCACGTCGGCGCCCCAGCTGTCGATGCCGCCCACGCCGCGCATGGCCCCGTAGACCGACACCACCGTGCGGGTAGAGGGCGGCAATTCCTCCTGATGCCAGGCCTCCTCCAGCTGGCCGGGGGTATGGGGCAGCGCCGAGAAGGCAAACGCCTCGTGTTCCATGGCCAGCTCCAGCTTGCCGGCGCCGGCCAGGGTTGGCGCCTGCCGGTGCAGCGCCGCCCGCACCGTTTCCACATGGCAGCCGTACTCCTGCGGCACCAGATACCCGGCCCGGGCCGGGACCTCGCTGTGCAGGCCGAATGCCCCGCCCTTGCACCGGTCGGGATAGGTCTCGCCGCTCAGGCCCTGCCAATCCACCCGGTCCACCGGGGCCGGGGTGGAAAAGCGCACCCCAAAACAGGGCAGTTCCGGCAGGCCGGGGGCGCCCCGATACGCCGCCCGCACCTGTATCTCGCCCAACCGGTCCACCGTATAGCAGATCTCGGCCGAGGCCTGGGGCGTTCCCGGAAGCGAGAACCGGTACCGGACCGACGCGGAATCCGCCTCCGCGTGCAGCACCTCCCAGCCGGTGCAGCGGGCGTACTGGTCCGCCGCCCGCCAAACCGCGCTGCGCCGGGGAAAGCCGCAGCCGATATCGTTCTCGGTGGGCGCCCGCCAGACCGCCGGCCGCGGCGCCCGATAGAGCCACTCCGTTCCGTTGTATCGCAGGCTCACCGGCCCGCCCTCCGTATAGGAGAACAGCACCGCGAAATCCTGCCCGTATACCCCCAGATTTCCGTCGCCCCGTACGATCCGCAGCCCCGGCGCGGCGCCGGCCTTCATGGCCGCCTGCCGGCGCTCGGTGTGCAGCGTCTGTTCCGCCTCCCGCCGGGCGCGGGCGTTGGCCTCGTCCCGGGCGGCGCGCGCCGCCTCGTCCGCGTACCAGTAACGGACCTCCTGCATCGCCGGCTTCTCCCGGCCGTCGGCAAACAGGATGCCGTTGGCGCTGAAGTTGTAGTCGGTGGTCCGGTCCCCGAAATCGCCGCCGTACCCCAGCACCCGTCTGCCCAGCGGGTCGGTGTGCCAGAGGGCCTGGTCCTTGAAATCCCAGATAAAGCCGCCCTGGTACTGGCTGAACTCCTCCTGCAGGCGGATGTATTCCTCCATGCCGCCCAGCGAATTGCCCATATCGTGCATGTACTCGCACAGCAGCATCGGCTTGGTATGCGGGCCGGTCATGTAGGCGCGGATATCCGCCGGCGTGGCGTACATGCGGCTCTCCACGTCGCTGCTGTCGTCAAACGCCCGGTTTTGAAACACACCTTCGTAGTGCACCAGCCGGCTGTCGTCGTGGCTGCGGAAGAACTCCGCCATGGCCCGGATGCAGCTGCCGGCGTAGCTCTCATTGCCGCAGGACCAGAACAGGACGCTGGGATGGTTCTTGTCCCGCTCAAACATCGACCGGGCCCGGTCCACCACACAGCCCTCCCATTCGGGCAGGCTGCCCGGCACGTTCCATTCCGGGTCCACCTTGCCCAGCTTGTTCCAGGAGCCGTGGCTCTCGAGATTCGCCTCGTCGATCAGATAGACCCCCGCCTCGTCGCAGAGGGCATACCACAAACTCTGGTTGGGATAATGGCAGGTGCGCACCGCGTTGGCCCCCGCGTCCAGCACCGCCCGCAGATCCCGGCGCATATCCGCTTCGTCGATGGCCCGGCCCTTTTCGGCGCTCCACTCGTGCCGGTTGACCCCTTTCAGGATCAGCCGCTCCCCGTTCAGCTTCATGATGCCGTCCTCGATGCCGAACCGGCGGAAGCCGATCTTTTGCGGCACCACCTCCTGCTCCCGCCCGGCCGCATCGGCCAGGGTCAGGGTCATCGTATACAGGCAGGGGTCCTCGTGCCGCCAGGGCCGCACCGCCCCCAGCGCCAGCGGCCCGGCCTCCAGCGCGCCGCCCGCTGCGGCGGCCAGCGCCAGCGGCCCGTCAAACAGCGGCTGCCCGTCCGGGCCTGCCACCCGGCAATGCACCCGGGCCTGCGCCGGGTCGGTCACCG
Source organism: uncultured Gemmiger sp. (assembly GCA_949295035.1). Taxonomy (GTDB): domain Bacteria; phylum Bacillota; class Clostridia; order Oscillospirales; family Ruminococcaceae; genus Gemmiger_A. The sequence continues at coordinate 19,514 of CASFJO010000014.1, read as the reverse complement.
GGCCCTGCCATGCCGCGCTCAGCTTGAGCCGTACCCGCAAACTGCCGGCGCCGTCCTGCGCCAGCACCGGGCGCAGCCACAGATCCTCGGTGTGCAGCGCCGGTTTCGCATACAGATAGACCGGGCGGAAGATGCCCGAAAAGCGGAAAAAGTCCTGATCCTCGATCCAGGCGGCGCTGCTGCGCTTGTACACCTCCACACAGAGCCGGTTGCCGGTGTCCCGGATCCAGGGGGTCAGATCAAAGTCCGACGGGGTAAAGCTGTCCTCGGCGTAGCCAACGAACTGGCCGTTCAGCCACACGAACATCGCCTGCTCCACCCCTTCAAAGGAGATGCAGACCCGCTTGCCCCGCAGCGGCTCGTCCAGATCGAAAAACCGCACATAGCTGCCCACCGGATCGTCGTCCCAGTCGATATGGGGCGGGCGCAGCTGCGCGGCGCCGTCCCAGGGATAGAGGGTGTTGGTGTACTGCACCTGGCCGTGGCCCTGCAGTTCGATATGCCCGGGCACCTGAATGGCACCAAAACCGTCCAGATCGGCGCCTTCCCGCCAGAAGTCCGCGGGCCGGGCGGCGGGGCGGGGGCTCCAGGCAAAGCGCCAGGCGCCGTCCAGGCTTTGGCGCAAGGTCTGCCCCTGGTGATACCACACATGATCGGAATGAGCCTCCAGCCGATTGACCTGCCAGACGGCAGGGTCCTCCAGCCAATGAAGATCGGGCTGCATAGGGATACCTCCTGTCAAAAGGCGGAAAAACGCCCGCCTGGGATTTGTTGGTTTCATTATACCAGAGCCGCCCCGCCGCCACAAGGCATTGGTTTGACAAGCCGCCGGGCCGGCGGCTATAATAGGGCGTACCGGGGCGCGCCGCGCCCCGGATCTACACGCGAAAGCGAGGTGCGAGCCATGGAAGAATTGCAGCAGACGCGCCCCCCCATGCGGGTGGTGCTGCTGGGCCTGGATCAGGGCCTGTTTGACGCCGGGCGCAGCATGGACGAGTTGAGCGCGCTGTGCGAGGCGGGAGGCCGGGAGGCGGTGGCCTGCCTGGTGCAGAAAAAGGACGCGCCCGAGCCGGGCACCGTGCTGGGCGAGGGCAAACTGGCCGAGGCGAAACTCTACTGCCAGAACCTGCAGGCCGAACAGGCCGTCTTTGACGGGGAGCTCACCGGCAGCCAGATCCGCAATCTCAGCGAGCGGCTGGAGGTGGAGGTCATCGACCGCACCATGCTGATCCTGGAGATCTTTCGCAGCCGGGCGGTGACCAACGAGGGCAAACTGCAGACCGAGCTGGCCCTGCTGCGCTACCGGCTGCCCCGTCTGCAGGGGCTGGGCCAGGCGCTGAGCCGCCAGGGCGGCGGCGGCGGGGGCGGAACAGGCGCCCGCCGCGGCGCCGGCGAGAGCAAGCTGGAATACGACCGCCGGCATATCCACAGCCGCATCCAGGCGCTGGAGGTACGCCTCAGGGAGATGGAGAAACGCCGGGGCGAGAACCGGCGCACCCGCCAGAAGAGCGGGGTGCCGGTGGTGAGCCTGGTGGGCTACACCAATGTGGGCAAGAGCAGCCTGATGAACGCCTTGTGCGGCGGCGAACAGGCCGCCGCGGCGGATATGCTGTTTGCCACCCTGGACCCCACCGCCCGCAGGCTGACCCTGCCCAGCGGGCTGGGCATCGTACTGGTGGACACGGTGGGTTTTGTGAGCCGGCTGCCCCACAAACTGGTGGAGGCTTTCCGCAGCACGCTGGAGGAAGCCGCCTTTTCGGATGTGATCGTAAAGGTGGCCGACGCGGCCGACCCGGAACGGGAAAGCCAGCTGGCGGTAACCGATGAGGTGCTGGAAAGCCTGGGCTGCGGCAGCATCCCCCAGCTGACCGTATACAACAAGTGCGACAAGACCGGCGCCCTGGCCTTCGACCCGGACATCCTGCTCACCAGCGCCCGCACCGGCCAGGGCCTGGACGAACTGCTGGCGGCGCTGGACAAGGCGCTGCACGACCGGGTGCGCCCGGTAAAACTGCTGCTGCCCTACGATAAGCTGGGCCTGGCGGAGGGGCTGCGCGCCCGGGGCAGCGTGACCGCCGAGGAATATCGGGATACCGGCCTCTATCTGGAAGGGATGTGCCCCACCGAAGAGCTGCACCGTTATCAGGCGTATCTGCTCAATTAGCGGGCGGCAAGGTGCTTTCCGGCCCCAGACCCGCATCCCGGACAGGACGCAAAAAGGCCCGCCTTGCGGCGGGCCTTTTTGCATAGAGGGGTGGGAAAGTATATAGATGGGAATATCTGATTGACAACTACGATTATACCAGAATCGCTTAATATGTCAAACGCATCCGCCGCGATCCGCTTTCTTTTTCCACTTTACTTTTTACAAAAAAGTTCATATAATAAATTCAGGAGATTTTTTTGAGGGGCGGGCTTTCTTTTGTGTTTCTTTTGTGAAGGATTCCTTAATTAAAGCAGGAGTTTCACGCGATCAGCCCGCCGGGAAAGGAGCTTTTGCCCATGGACCAATTGGATCGCCGCATTCTGGCGCTGCTGTGTGAAAACGCCCGGATGCCGGTGAAAGACATCGCCCGCCAGGTCTCGCTGACCAGCCCGGCGGTGAGCAGCCGCATCCGCAAACTGGAACGGGAGGGGGTCATTGCCCGGTACACGGTGGTGATGAATCCGCAGGACAAAAACGAGATCAACGCGCTGGTGAGCGTGGCCACCCTGCCCGCCCAGCGGGACGCTTTGACCGCCGCCCTCCAGGAGGACCCTCAGGTGCAGAAGTGCTTTCATGTGACCGGCAGCCACAGCTACATCGTGAAGGTATGCTGCCCGGACATGGCCGCGCTGGAACACCTGATCACCCAGCTGCAGACCTACGGTCAGACCAGCACCCAGATCATTTTGTCCACCCCCGTGGACCGTCAGGTCTACGGATACGATAAGGAGGTATAAAACCATGACCGAATATTGTCCGCAGTGCGGCGCTCCCCTGCCGGAGAACTGCCTGTTCTGCCCTTCCTGCGGGGCTTCCTGCGCCCGGCCTGACGCGCCGGCCCCACAGCCCCCGGTCCCGGAGGAAGCCGCGCCCGCCCCGGAAGAATCCGCGCCCGCTCAGGAGGCCGCGCCCTCTCAGGAGGCCGCGCCGGCTGCGCAAGAGGCTACGCCGGAACCGGCCGGCGGCGCCGTTCCGCCTCCGCCGTCCCCCGGCCCCCGCTATGCGGCCCAGCCGCCTCACTATGCCGCTCAGCCGCCCCGGTATGCCGCCCCCGCGCCTGCCCCCGCGCCCGCGCGGGATAAAAACGAGATGACCACCGGCCGTTATCTGGCCTGCCTGATCTTGTTTGCCATCCCGGTGGTGGGGCTGATCCTGATGTTTGTGTGGGGATTTGGCGGAGGAGAAAATGTTCACCGCCGCCGGCTGGCCCGGGCGGCCCTGCTCTTTGTGGCGCTGGTGCTGGTGCTGTGCATCCTGTCCTCGGTGATCATGGCGGCGGTGGGGGCGCTGGGGTACTGGCTATTCCCCCGGCGATACGGATACCGCCAGGATCCCTTTGACTATTTTGAAGATTTTCTCGACCACTACGACGATTACTACGACGACTACTACTACGACGACCCCTACGGCTACTACAGCGGCGGCAACGGGTACGGCGGCCACCATCTGGGGGCAACGGTGCAATAATCCGGCGCACCGCTGCGTATACACGGCAGAAGCGGCGCCGATACATACCGCCGCTTTGACCGGGGCAAACTGACCCTGTGTCCCCTGTATTTGTGAAAGGAGCTGTGTCTGTATGCAGCGTACCCGTATCGTTTGCCTGCTGGCCGCCGGCCTGTGCGCCGCGGCCCTCTGCCTGACCAGCTGCGGCGCGGCCGCCCGCACCGAACCGCTGGACTACGCGGCCATCCTCCAGCAGGCCCGCCCTCAGGAGGAAAACGACGCCCAGAACATCTACTACGCCGGCGCGGACGGCACGCTGGCCGGAACGGCCGGCTACACCGCCGATCTGAGCGAGGAGCAGCTGGCCAGCAACGCCCAGGCCTCGCTGGATCTGCTGGGGTTGGACCCGGCCGACTGCCGGGGCTGGGCGGCCAGCGTGAGCCAGATGATGACCCAAAGCTACGCGGTGGTGATCGCGCTGCCCGCCGAAGGCCGCACCGACGCGGTGAAACAGGGCCTGCAGGACTTTATCCGGCAGCAGATGGAACTGCAGCAGAACTACCTGCCTGAGCAGTACGCCATCGCCAAGGCCGCCCAGCTGACCACCCTGCCCACCGGCGAGGTGGTGCTGGTGATGGGGCCCAACGCGGCCGATGAACTGGCCGCTCTGAAACAGGCCCTGGCCTGATCCCCGCACCCTTTTCCCCGGACGCCGCCGCGTCCGGGGCTTTTTTGCGCCCGGGCCCGCGCGGCTCTGGCCCGGCGCCGGGTTTTATGGTACAATAAGCGGGAAAGTATTCTGTTGTACAGGAGGGCTTGAGGCCGTGAAAGTGACCGTCGTGATCCCCAACCTGAACGGGGCTGGCTGGCTGCGGGATTCCATTGAATCCGTGTGGTCACAGACCCTGAAGGATTTTGAACTGATCGTGGTGGACAACGGCTCCACCGACGAGAGCCTGGCCATCGCCCGGTCTTACCGGGGGCATGCGGGCTACACCCTGATCGAAAACGGGGAGAATACCGGATTTTCCCACGCGGTGAACCAGGGCATCCGGCTGGCCCGGGGAGAATACGTGGCGCTGTTCAACAACGACGCCTTTGCCGAACCGGACTGGCTGGAGAACCTGGTGGCCGCCGCTGAGGCGGATGCGCGTGTCTTTGCGGTGAGCAGCCTGATGATCCGGCATTTTGAGCGGGAACTGGCCGACGACGCCGGCGACTATGTGACCCTGCTGGGCTTTGCCTGCAAGCGGGGGGACGGGCTGCGCGCCGCCCGGTACACAAAGCCCTGCCGGGTGTTTTCCGCCTGCGGGGGCGCGGCGCTCTACCGCAAATCCATCCTGGACGAGATCGGCCTGTTTGACGAACTGTTCTTTGCCTATTACGAGGACGTGGACATCAGCTGGCGGGCCAACAGCCGGGGATACAGGAACGTGTTCTGCCCCGGCGCCAAATGCTACCACATCTGCGGGGCCACCACCGGCGCGGTGCGGTACAACCCCTTCAAAAGCGTCCAGAGCGGCCGCAACAGCATCCTGCTGCCCTATAAAAACATGCCGCTTTTGATGTTTGTGCTCAACCTGCCTTTTCTGGCGCTGGGTTACCTGCTCAAGGCGATGATGTTCCGGCTGCGGGGCTTTGGCCCGGCCTACGCGCAAGGATTCCGGGAAGCGCTGAGAGCCATCCCCCGGCTGGACAAGCCCCGGTTCCGGCTGCGGGATCTGCCCCACTATCTGCACATTCAACTATGGCTTGTGGCGGACACCTTCCGGTATATCCACTACCGCATCCAGCGGGCGCGGGGCATCACCTGAGAGGAAGTGAGGAGCATGGAGCGCGCAAAACCCTCGGCGCTGCGCACCGTAAAAAAGCTGCTGGGGTTTCTGGGCCGGCGGCAGAAAGCGGAGTTTTGCGGCGTGCTGGTGATCCTGGTGGTCTCGGCGGCGCTGACCCAGCTGACCCCGCTGGCGGTGGAGTATCTGACCAATACGGTACTGGCGGCCCGGACCCTCCGGTTTGGCGCGGTGCTGCCGGTGCTGCTGGCCATCCTGGCCGCCAATGTGACCAACGAGATCATCAAGGTGGCGCGCCGCCTGCTGGTGGAGGACACCGCCACCCACATTGAAAAATGCGCCCGCCAGCGGGCCGCCGAGGCGCTGCTGGCCGCGCCGCTGAGCTATTTTCGCGGCCGGATGACCGGCACATCCATGGCCGGCTCAACCGCAGCCTGGAGGGCACCAGCAAACTCATCAAGCTGCTGTTCATGGACTTTGCGCCGGCGGTGGCCACCGCGCCGGCGGCGGTGGCGGTGATCTTTGTCAAGCTGCCGCTGGCCGTGGCGGGGATCGTGGTGCTGGTGGTGCCGCTGGGCATCCTGATCGTGCTGCGGCAGATCGCCACCCAAAAGGGCATCCGGGTGGAACTGATGGAGACCCGCGCTGCCATGGACGGCACCATGGTGGAACTGCTGGGCGGCATCGAGACCATCCGGGTGCTGAACAGCGCCCACACCGAGGCCGAACGCATCGGCGCGCGCTCGGAACAGCTGCGCCGCCGGGAGATGCGCCATCACCGGGCCATGGCCTTTTACGACTGCCTGAAATTCATCAACGAGGCCGTTTTCCATGTGCTGGTGATCGGGCTGGCCATCCTGCTGGCCGGCCGGGGGATCATCAGCGTGGGCACCGTGCTGGCGGCCTATCTGCGTTTCAACCAGCTCACAAGCCCGCTGCGGGAACTGCACCGCATCCTGGACGAGTTTTCCGAAAGCCTGGTGCTGGCGGATGACTACTTTGCCATCGCGGAACTGACGCCGGACTTTTCCTGCGCCGCGCCGGACGGCCCCGCTCCCGACCGCGCTGCCGGCGAACTGGCGCTGGAGGACGTGTGTTTTGCCTATCCGGAAAAGCCCGACCAGCCGGTGCTGCGCCACATCAGCCTGACGGTGGAGCCGGGGCGGTTCGTGGGCGTGGCGGGCCCCAGCGGCTGCGGCAAATCCAGCCTGATCAAGCTGATCGCCAAGCTGGAGCCCTGCCAGGGCCGCATCCGGTTGGGCGGGGATGATCTGGCCGGGCTTTCCCGGGCGCAGATCGCCCGCCGGATCGCGCTGGTGCCTCAAACGCCCTTTCTCATCGCGGACACGGTGTACAACAGCATCGTCTACGGGCTGGACCGGGCCGTTTCCCCCGGCGAGGTGGCCGAAGCGGCCCGGATGGCCTGCCTGGACGGGTTGGACAAAACCACCGAAAAACTTATCCAAAAGCAGATCGAGCAGTTCCAGGCCCGATACGGGATCACGGTGCTGTCCATCGCCCACCGGCTGTCCACCCTGGAGAACTGCGACGAGATCCTGGTGATGGACAAGGGCCGGATCGTACAGCGGGGGGATTTTGCCGCCCTGCAAAGCCAGCCGGGCATTTTCCGGGACATGCACCGGGGCATTTTGAAATAAATATCCCCGGGCAGGTGATCTTTGGCATACAAAAAGCGGCGGCCTCTGCGGGCCGCCGCTTTTTTGGTATTCCGGGCGCTCAGCCCTCCCGGGGGCCCAGGCCCAGTTCGTCGGCGTGGGCGCGCATCCCCTCGATGCAAACGGTGATCACGTCGCTCAGTTCCATGCCCAGCATCTCGCAGCCCCGGGTGATGACCGCCCGGTCGATCTTGGCGGCGAACCGCTTGTCCTTGAACTTCTTTTTCACGCTGGACGCCTCCAGGTCGGACAGGCCGCCCGGCCGCATCCGGGCGGTGGCGGCGATCAGGCCGGTGAGCTCATCCGCCGTGAACAGGCTCTTCTCCAGTTCGGTCACCGGCTCCACCTCGCTGCACAGCCCCCAGCCATGGGCCAGGATGGCCCGGATGGCGGTCTCGTCCACCCCGGCGTCCCGCAGGGGCTGTTCGGTGTGGCGCAGATGCTCCTCGGGGAACTGCTCGTAGTTGTAATCGTGCAGATATCCCACCGCCTCCCAGTAGGCCGCGTCCTGGCCAAAATGCCGGGCCATGGCCCCCATGGCGGCGCTCACGCCGATGGCATGTTCAAACAGATGGGATTCGGTGGTGGTGGAGGCCAGCAGTTCGCGGGCCCGCTCCATGGTAAGCTGCGGCATGAAGATACGCTTCCTTTCTCAAAACAGAATGACAAGACCGCACAGCGTAGCGGCTACGCTGTGCGGCACAGAACGGGATGTTATACGGCCCGGAACCCCTTGCCCATGGTCTCGCTGGTGTTGACGATGGTGATGAAGGCATGGGGGTCGATGCGGCGGATGTAGTTGCGCAGCGCCACCGCCTGAGCCCGGGTGAGCACGGTGGTAAGCTCCTCGATCTCCCGGTGGGTGTAGGCGCCGTAGGCGATGTGCACCGTGGCGCTGCGGTTGAGCTTTTCCAGGATGAACATCCGGATGGCCTCGGCCTCCTTGCTGACAATGGTGACCTTTTTGCGCTGGTTGATGCCGTCGATGACGCCGTCCACCACAAAGGCCCGGGCCAGCAGGCCCAGCACGCAGTACAGCCCGATGCGCACCCCGAACAGGCTGCCCGCCCAGACGGTGATGAGAAAATCGCTGAGCAGCAGCGCCCGGCCGATCTCCAGGCTGGTTTTCTGAGCCAGGATCATGGCCACGATGTCGGTGCCGCCGGTGGACGCGCCCAGGTTAAAGACCAGCGCGCTGCCGGCCGCGGGCAGGATCACCGCGTAGCAGAGTTCCAGCATGGTATCCTGGGTGAAAGGGCCTCCCATGGGCCAGATCACGTCCAGCAGGCTGATATAGGCGCTGAGGGCAAAGCTGGAATAGATGGTGCTGCCGATGGCCTTGCGGCCCAAAAACACCAGCCCCAGCACCACCAGCAGGCTGTTGATGGCGAACATCATGCCGCCCACGTTGGTGCCCGGCAGGATGTCGGCCAGAATGATGGACAGGCCGGTGGTGCCGCCAATGGCGAAATGGTTGGGAGATTTGAAAAAATGTGTGCCGGCCGCGGTGAGCAGCAGCCCCAGGTTCAACAGGGCAAACCAGCGCAGGCTGCCGGGCGTGAAAGCATGCCGCAGCACAGCGGCCGCGTCAACGCGGGGGATGTGCCCCATCGGTTCCTTTTCTTCCATAGCGATATCCCGGCTCCTTTACAGGGTCTTGCTGAAACTGTCCTTCAGGGTGACGATCCGGTTCCACACGCCCGCATTGCGGCTGTCCGGGGTGAAGTAGCCCATCCGCACGAACTGGAACCGTTCGCCGGGTCTGGCGTCGGCCAGGCTGGCCTCCAGCTTGGCGGCGGGCAGTTCGGTGACGCTGTCCCGGTTGAGATAATCCTGGTAGCCCGCGTCCTCGGGCAGATCGTTCATATTCTCCAGGGTGAACAGGTTGTCGTACAGGCGCACCTTCGCGTCCACCGCATGGCGGCGGCTGACCCAGTGGATGGTGCCCTTGACCTTGCGGCCGTCCACCGGGTTGCCGTTGCCGGTCTCCAGGTCGGCGGTGCAGCGCAGTTCGGTCACCTTGCCCCCCTCGTCGCACACCACCTCGTCGCAGCGCACGATGTAGGCCCCCATGAGCCGCACCTCGCCGCCGGGCTTGAGCCGCTGGAATTTGGGCGGCGGCACCTGGGCAAAGTCCGCCCGCTCGATCCACAGTTCGCCGCAGAAGGCCACCGGGCGGGTACTGGCGTCGCCGGCCTCCCGGTTGGGATTGTTGGGGATGTCGAAATACTCCACCTTATCGGCGGGGTAGTTGGTGATGGTCAGCTTGATCGGGTCGGTGACCGCCATCCGCCGGGGGGCACTCAGCTCCATCTCGGTGCGCACGCACCAGTCCAGCAGGCGGTTGTCCACCAGGCTGTAGTTCTTGGCCACGCCGGCCTTCTGCACAAAGGTGAAGATGCTGGAGGGGCTGTAGCCCCGGCGGCGCAGCCCGCAGAGGGTGGGCATACGGGGATCGTCCCAGCCGTCCACGATGCCCTGCTCCACCAGCTCCCGCAGATACCGCTTGCTCATGACGGTGTGGGTCACGTTCAGGCGGGCAAACTCCCGCTGGATGGGATAGGGCCCCAGCTCCAGGTTGTTGATGACCCACTCGTACAGCGGCCGGTGGTTCTCAAACTCGATGCTGCACATGGAGTGGGTGATGCCCTCCAGCGCGTCCTGGATGGGATGGGCAAAGTCGTACAGGGGGTAGATGTACCACTTGTCCCCCTGGCGGTGATGGCTCACATGCTTGATCCGGTAGATGGCCGGGTCCCGCAGGTTCATGTTGGGGCTGGCCAGGTCGATCTTGGCCCGCAGGGTCTTTTCCCCGTCGGCAAACTCGCCCGCCCTCATCCGGCGGAACAGGTCCAGATTCTCCTCGGGGGTACGGTCCCGGTAGGGGCTGGGCCGGCTGGGCTTGCCCGCGTCCTGGCCCCGGTATTCCTGCATCTGGTCCCTCGTCAGATCGTCCACGTAGGCCTTGCCGTCCCGGATCAGCTTTTCGGCAAATTCATAGCACTTGTCGAAGTAGTCGCTGCCGTAGAAGATGCCCCCGTTGGGCACCGCGCCCAGCCACTCCAGGTCCTCCCGGATGCTGTTCACATACTCCTCGTCCTCCCGCACCGGATTGGTGTCGTCGAACCGCAGGTTGAACTTGCCGCCGTACTGGTTGGCGATGCCCCAGTTGATCCAGATGGCCTTGGCGCTGCCGATGTGCAGATAGCCGTTGGGCTCAGGCGGGAACCGGGTGTGTATCTCCTTGACCCGGCCCTCGGCCAGGTCGGCTTCAATGATCTCGGTCAGAAAATTGTTCATTCTTTCAGCCATGTTTTTCGCTCCTCAATACCAGAGTGTCCTATCTTTGTACGATACCACATTCCGCGCGGTTTTTCAATGCCGGCGGCGGAATTGGGTCGGTTTTGCGTTCCTCTGTAGACAGCGCCCCCGCCCATGGGGTATACTGGGATGCAGAACGGCCACCGGCCGGAAAGGAACCGTTTGCCCTATGGTCATCTTCTGTGTACTGCTCTCCCTTGCTCTGCTGGCGCTGCTGGTGCGCATCGCCTACAGCCGGCGGCATTTTCACCTGTATCCGGCGGCCAAGGCCGCGGCCAGCCTGGGGTTTGTGGCCACCGCCCTGGCCCGCCACGCGGTGAGCGGGGTGAGCAGCCGGTACTTTGCCCTGCTGCTGGCCTGCCTGCTGGCCTGCCTGGCGGGGGACGTTCTGCTGGGGCTGGCCAACCGGCACGCGGGCTTTTTCAGCCGGTTTTTTCTGGCGGGCACCGTGGCCTTCATGGCGGCCCACGCGGGATTCTGCGTGCTGTTCGCCGGCGCGCCGGGGGTGCGGCTGCGGCCGGTGCTGGCGATGCCGGCGCTGGTGGCCGGGATGGTGGCTCTGTGCATCCGGGACAAGCGCCGCTTCCGGCTGAAAAAGCTAGCGCCGGCGGCTTTTGTCTACGCGGCGTGCGTGGGGCTGATGACCAGCCTGGCGCTGGCCGGCTGGCTGGGGGCGCCCTCTCCCCGCAGCGCCCTGACCGCCGCGGGGGCGGTGCTGTTTTTCGCCTCCGACGCGCTGCTGCTGTTTCTGTATTTCTACCATAAAAAACGCGGCTGGCTGCGGGCGGCCAACCTGGTGACCTACTACATCGGGATGCTCTGCCTGGCGCTCACCGCCTGACGCCGTGCCCCCGTTTGGGGGTATCATGAAGGAAAGACCGCGACCGAAAGGAGAGTTTTTATGAAGATCGTGATCGGCAACGACCATGTTGCCATTGAGATGAAGCAGGCGCTGCAAGCGTACCTGGAGGAAAAGGGCCACACGGTGGTGAACACCGGGGTGGACGCGCCCCCCTGCGACTATCCGGTGATCGGCTACCGGGGGGCAAAGATGGTGGCCGACGGCCAGGCGGACTGCGCGGTGCTGATCTGCGGCACCGGGCTGGGGATCGGGATGGCCGCCGCCAAGGTAAAGGGGGTGCGGGTGTGCACCTGCAGCGAGCCCTATTCGGCCAGAATGGCCCGCTGCCACAACAACGCCAACGTGCTGACCTTTGGGGCCCGGGTGATCGGGGTGGAGCTGGCCAAGATGATCCTGGACGCCTGGCTGGACGCGGAGTTTGAGGGCGGCCGCCATGCCCGCCGGGTGGCCATGCTGGAGGAGATCGACCGCACCGGCCGGCTGGCCGCGGCGGAGGAATGAGCCGGGCGTCAGCCATTTTTTGCCTTTTGGGCGGTTTGTAAAGCGAGACGGGTTGACAATCGGCAAAAAATGTGATACAACCCCCTATACGACAACAAACGCCTTTTGCCCCCGGGTGAAAGGGCGGACAGATTGGTAGAGGCGCGGGGCTCATGAGTAGCCTGCGGCACCGGCCCGGCAAGGCCGCCGCAGAGGAAAGGGATCCCCGCCGAAGGACGCGCGGCTTGCCGGCCGGCGCGCCCTGGGCCGGCGCAGAAGATGCGCCGGACTGTCACGAACCCTTCGTGGAGCGCTATCGTCGGTCCGGTTCCGGTGCTCCGTGCGCCTGTTCCGCCGTGCGCGTTCCCGCAAGGGACGTCCGCACGGCGTTTTTTGTTGCGCAGAATCAGAAAGGGGTATCCTGTCATGAAACAACTTCGCAAGCCGGCGGTTGCGGCGCTGGCCGTGCTGGCCGCGGCGCTGGTGCTCGCGCCCGCCGTATTCGCCGCCGGCACGGCCGCGGCCGACGGCCGGCCCGCCCTCTACGCCACCGCCTGGTCGCTGGTGCCGCCGCTGGTGGCCATCGTGCTGGCCCTGATCACCAAGGAAGCCTACAGCAGCCTGTTCATCGGCATCCTGGTGGGCGGGCTGTTCTACGCGAACTTTCAGTTTGAGGGCACCGTGCTGCACATCTTTGAGGGCGGCATGATGCAGGTGCTGAGCAGCACCTCCAACGTGGGCATCCTGATTTTCCTGGTGATCCTGGGGGCGATGGTCTGCATGATGAACAAGGCGGGCGGTTCGGCGGCTTTCGGCCAATGGGCCTCCACCCGCATCCGCACCCGGGTGGGCGCCCAGCTGGCCACCATCGCGCTGGGGGTCCTGATCTTTGTGGACGACTACTTCAACTGCCTGACGGTGGGCAGCGTCATGCGCCCGGTGACCGACAAGCACCAGATCTCCCGGGCAAAACTCGCCTACCTGATCGACGCCACCGCCGCGCCGGTCTGCATCATCGCGCCCATCTCCAGCTGGGCCGCCGCGGTGACCGGTTTTGTGGAGGGGGCCAACGGGCTGGAGCTCTTCATTCAGGCCATCCCCTACAACTTCTACGCCCTGCTGACCATCGTGATGATGCTGGGGCTGGCCCTGCTGAACACCGACTACGGCCCCATGGCCCGCCATGAATGGAACGCCCGCCGGGGCGACCTCTTTACCAGCGGCGCGCGCCAGGAGGACGAGGCAGAGGCGGTGAGCGCCCGGGGCAAGGTGATCGACCTGGTGGCCCCGGTGCTGGTGCTGATCGTCTGCTGCATCATCGGCATGATCTACACCGGCGGCTTCTTCTCCGGCACCGATTTTGTCACCGCCTTCTCCCAGAGCAACGCCAGCCTGGGGCTGGTGCTGGGCAGCGTGTTCGCGCTGGTGTTCACCATCGTGTTCTACGCGGTTCGCCGGGTGCTGAACTTCAAAGCCTGCATGGACTGCCTGCCCGAGGGCTTCAAGGCGATGGTGCCGGCCATCCTGATCCTGACCTTCGCCTGGACCCTGAAGGCCATGACCGACAGCCTGGGCGCGGACGTGTTTGTGGACGCTCTGGTGCGCCAGAGCACCGGCGCGATGGTGAGCCTGCTGCCGGCGGTGATCTTTCTGGTGGGATGCGGGCTGGCTTTTGCCACCGGCACCAGCTGGGGCACCTTCGGCATCCTGATCCCCATCGTGGTGGAGGCCTTCTCCGAGACCGACCCCACCCTGATGATCATCGCCATCTCCGCCTGCATGGCAGGCGCTGTGTGCGGCGACCATTGCAGCCCCATCTCGGACACCACCATCATGGCCAGCGCCGGCGCGCGGTGCGACCATGTGAACCATGTCTCCACCCAGCTGCCCTACGCTTTGACGGTGGCTGCCATCAGCTTTGTGACCTATATCCTGGCGGGCTTTGTGCGCAGCGCCTGGATCTGCCTGCCGGTGGGCGCGGTACTGGTGCTCGCGGTGCTGCTGGTCTGCCGCCGGGCGGACAGGCGCCGCGCCGCGCGCTGACGCCACGGCCGGCAACAAAAACCGCCTGCCGGATGCGGCAGGCGGTTTTCTCTTGTTTCAGCGGCGGCGGGGCTCTTCCTGATTTTTTCGGTAGAGGATGAGCATGCCTTTCAGCAGCAGCGCGTCGTCCACCAAAATTTTCTTTTTGCAGAAGGGCACCACCAGCGGGGCCAGCCCTCCGGTGGCCACCACCGTGACCGGCTGCCCCAGTTCGGCCTCGATCCGCTCGATCAGGCCGTCCAGCAAGGCGGCGTTGCCATAGATCATGCCGCTCTTCATGCACTCGGCGGTATTCTTGCCGATCAGCCGGCGGGGCGGCTCCAGGTCGATGTTGGACAGCTGGGCCGCCCGGCTCACCAGCGAATCCAGCGAACCGCGCATCCCCGGCACGATCATGCCGCCGATGTAGTTTTTGTCCCGGTCCACCACCGACAGGGTGGTGGCGGTGCCCATATCGATCACCACCAGCGGGGCCGGATGCTCATGGATGGCGGCCACCGCGTCCACCACCAGGTCGCTGCCCACCTGGGCGGGATTGTCCATCAAAATGTGCAGCCCGGTGCGCAGGCCCGGCCCCACCACCAGCGCCTGACGGCCGGTGATCTTGCACACCGCCTCCCGCACGATGCGGGTGAGGGGCGGCACCACCGAGGAGATGATGGCCCCTTCCAGCCGGCGGGGTTCGATGTTGTACAACTCCAGCACGTTTTTGATGCTGATGGCGTATTCCAGCACGGTGCGGCCCCGGTCGGTGGACAGGCGCTCCACAAAGGTCACCTCGTCCTCCCGCTCCAGGCAGCCCAGCACGATGTTGGTGTTTCCGATATCGACGGCCAGGATCATGGCGTTTGCCTCCTTATCGTTTGGCCGGGCCGGTGACCCCGGCCCGCAGCAGCGCGCCGGTCACAAAGGCGGTGAGCACCGCGGCCACCAGCGCCTCGGGCACCCCGTTGACGCCGATGACCCCCAGGATCAGCCCGTAGACGAACTGGCCGGCCTTGTTCTGGGCGGCGGCCCAGGTATCGCCGTAAAACAAAAAGATCCCGTTCATCACCAACAGGGTGTTGGTGAGCGCGCCCGCAAAGCCCGCCAGCCCCAGGCTGACCAGACGCCCGGTGCGGCTTTTGCCGAATAGGGGGCTCAGAAACCGCCAGACCAGCCAGGGGGTGACCCCCACCAGGATGCGGGGCACAAAGCAGATCACCAGGCTGGCCCAGCCGCCCTTGAAGGCCCCCGCCGAATAAAACGGGGAAAACACAAAGCTGGTGGCGGTGGGGTACAGGGTGTTGTTGATCAGGCTGGTGAGCCCGAACACCCCGCCCAGAAACGCGCCCTTTTTGGGCCCCAGCAGAATGGATCCGATGATCACGGGGATGTGGATGGTAGTGGCCTTGGTAAAGCCCAGCGGGATGTACCCGATAAAGGGCAGAAAGGCCAGGGCGACGATCAGTGCGGCGAAGAGTGCCACCTGAACCATGTCCCGGGCGCCCGAGCCCGGGTTTGCGTGCGCAGACAGTTTGTTCATCGTATTCTCCTTTTGGTTTGCGCGCCGCCAGGGCGGCGCCGGTGTTATTGTTCCCCGGAAACAGGGATACAGTACAGGGTCAGTATACCATCCGGCGCGGCGGATTGCAAACAAAAAACCGGCCTCCTTGAAGCCGGTTTTCTGTTTGCGCGTTCAGGCGGTTTTGGCCCGCCGGGCGGGCAGCTGGGCCAGCAGGATGCCGGCGAACATCAGCGCGCAGCCGGCCAGTTCCCGGCCGCTCATGCTCTGGTGCAGCAGCACCCAGCCCGCCAGCACGCTGAACACGCTCTCCAGGCTCAGCAGCAGGCTGGCCACGGTGGGATCCATCCCCTTCTGGCCCACCACCTGCAGGGTGTATCCCACCCCGCTGGACAGCACCCCCGCGTAGAGCACCGGGGCCCAGGCGGCGGCCAGGGCGGGCAGGGCGGGCTGCTCAAAGGCCAACATTCCCGCGGCCGACACCGCCGCCGCCACAAAGAACTGCAGGCAGCTCAGCCGCACCCCGTCCACCAGGGGGCTGAACCGGTCCACGATCAGGATATGCACCGCGAACAGCAGGCTGCACCCCAATACCAGCAGATCCCCCAGACCCGGCCGGAGGCTGCCCTCCATGCACAGCAGGTACAGCCCGGCCACCGCCAGCGCCACACTGCCCCAGACCCGCCCGGCGGGCCGACGGCCCACAAAGGCCCCCAGCAGCGGAACCAGCACGATGTACAGCGCGGTGATGAACCCGGCCTTGCCCACGGTGGTGTACTGCACCCCAAACTGCTGGGCGGTGGAGGCCGCCCCCAGCGCCAACCCGCAGAGCAGCCCGCCCCTGACCAGGGCGCGGCGGGCGGCGGGGCTTTTGTCCGGTTTGCGGCCGCTCAGCCGGTCCAGCAGCGGGATCGCCGGCAAAAGCACCAGCCCGCCGATCAGAAAGCGGGCCGCATTAAAGGTAAAGGGCCCCAGATACTCCATCCCCACGCTCTGGGCCTCAAAAGCCGCCCCCCAGATCAGGGCGGTCAGGATCAGGGTCAGCGATTTCACTGTCGTTCTCCTCCTCACACAGCAGCGCGTCAAAGCGCTCCGCTCCACTATACCACCGGGCCGCGGGCTTTGTCAAACCTAAAACATTTACGGTTTTGTTGCAGTTGGAGCGGGTTTCTTTGCGGTTTGTTGCGTACTTGGCCGCGGCGTGCGCGATATGCTGAGAGCGGAAAGTGAGGAATCCGCCATGAACACCGCCCATATCCCCGCCCGTACCATTTACCGCTCCGCCCATACCAGGGCCCGGCGGCGCAGGGCCCGCCGGCGCCGCGTGTGGCGAAACCGCCTGCTGGCGCTGGCTTTCTGCCTGCTGGTGATGCGGGGCGCCGCCTTTACCGCCGAGAGCGCGCTGAACGCGCTGTTCTCCGCGCGGGAGCTTCCGGTTCGGCAAGATGTCGCCGCACAGCCGGAAGGCCCGGACGCGGGATCGGCCCGGAAGGCGCTGGAAGATTGTCTGGCGGCGATGCCGGGCAGCGTTTCGGTGCTGGCGGTACGCCCCTCCGACGGGTTGACCTTCGCCCAGAATGAGGACAAGCAGTACTACGCCGCCAGCCTGCTGAAAGCGCCCTACGCGTTGTGGCTGTGCCGGCGGGCGGAGGCGGGGGAGCTGGATCTGGACGAACCGCTGAACGGCTGGGACAGTGCCCGCCAGGCGATGGCGGCAATGATCGCCCACAGCGACAACCAGGCGGTGACCGCCCTGTATACCCGCTGGCCCGCCAGCAGCAGCACCGGATTTTCCGATTTTCTCGCTGAATTGGGGGTGTCCCCGGTCCAAAAGCCCCGGGCGCTGAGCCCGGATACCAAGATCACCGGCACCCTGTCGGCGGCCGACGCGGTGCAGATCCTGCGGGCGTTGGACGAATACTTTGCCGGCGGCACCGCTCTGGCCGGGGAACTGAAGCAGGCCTTTCTGGACGCGGACCATGAATACCTGGTCACCGATTGGCCCATGGCCAAAAAGTACGGCAACTGGACCGGCGCGCTGCATGACATCGCCATCGTTTACGCCCCCGACCCCTACTACGTCGCCGTGCTGACCGACTGGGGCGACCCGGTACAGGAATCCCCCTCCTGCCGGGAAAACTACCGGCAGATCAGCGCCTGCCTCACCGCCTTGCTGGAATCGTAACGACAAAAAACGATAATATTTACGATTTTGTTGCAACTTTTTGCGTACCTTGCGCGTTTTTTCTGCTATTCTAGTATAATAGAAGGGAAAGATAGAAGAGGTGACCCCCATGAACCATACCCATTCCGGTGTTTCGCCCAAAAGGCGGACCGTTTACTATTCTCCCCGCCGTTCGGCCCGCCGCCGTTCCCGGACCCTGCGCCGCGTGCTGTTGCTGGCCGGGGCCGGCGCGCTCTGCCTGTGGGCCTGTTTCAGCCTGGCGGCGCTGATCGCTGACGGGCCGCCGCAAGAGTCCGATCTGCCCGCAGCCGCCCCGGTCCAGACGGTGGACGAGCCCGCCCCGGAGGAGGACAACACCCTGCGCATCGCGGTGGACGCGGGCCACGGCGGCAGCGACAACGGGGCCGAAGGGGTGATCAAGGAGGCCGAGATGACCGAGGCCACCGCCCGGGCCCTGATCGAACTGCTGGAGGCGGACGACAGGTTCTCGGTGGTTTTGTGCCGGGACTGGAGCGTGCGCTCCACCCCCACCGAGCGGGGCGAGGAAGCCGCCCGCCAGGGGGCCGACCTGCTGCTTTCGATCCACGGCAACAGCTGGGAAGGCAGCAGCCAGGACGTGCATGGTTTTGAGAGTTATCCCTGCGTGCCGGGCAGCGCTTTTTATGACGAGAGCATGCGGTTTGCCCAGCTGGTGTGCGACGAGATCGCGGCGGCCGGCGGCACCCTGCGGGGGAACGGCGGTATCCGCTACATATATTTTGATGAGGACGATAACCGGATCATCCGGGAAAAGGGCGACGAAACGGTGACCGGCATGCCCACCTTCTCGATCCTGGAACACGCCGGCTGCCCGGCGCTTCTGGTGGAGCAGTGCTTTGTGACCAGCGCCACCGACGTGGCGTTGTTCGGCGATGAGGACGGGGTGCGGCTGGCCGCGCAGTGCTACTACAACGCCATCTGCGCCTGGGCCGATGGGCTGCCCGCCTGATCCCCGCTCTCTTTTGTGCCCCCAACCGGCTTTGGGCCGCCCCGCTGTGCGCGGGGCGGCCCGTTTTCATGCCTGCTGATACGGATCGTCCTCCTGCCGGGAGGCGGTGGCAGAAGCCGTGCGCCGGATGACCGTTCGTCCCGACGCGGCGGCCCCCTGGATCAGGCTCAGCAGGTCCAGCCCGTTGGAGGCATAGAGTTCCGCCAGCTGCGGCACCAGATCCTGCAGGGTGGCGGCCGCGCCGCCGGCCCGTTCGCTTTCCAGCTGGGCCATGTTGTTCTGATAGGTGTTCAGCAGGTTTCCCTGCTGGGCCGCGCGCTCGCTTTCCAGCTGAGCGCGGGCGTTGCCGTAGTTGTTGTACAACCCTGCCAGGGTACTTTCGGCTGTGCCGCCGGTGATGCCCTGGGCGCTCAATTCCTGATTCAGGTTGCGCAGGCTGAGCATCCGGTTGATATAGGCCTCCTGCAGCGCCTGATCGGTGGCGGCGTTCAGCTGGTTCTGGGCATAGGCCAGGTTGTTCTGCTGCTGAGCGGCGGCCGCATTATAGGCCGCGTTGCGGGCCGCCTGGGCCCGCGCCTCCAGTTCCTGCATATAGTCCAGGAACATGGCGTAGGCGTCCGCCTGGGTCTGTACCGCCGGGGCGGCGGTCGTGCCGGAGGAGGTCTTTTTGCCGGAGGTCGTTTTTTTGGCGGAACTGCTCGTGGTTTTTTTGCTCGTGTTGGGTTTTATTTCCCGGTTGACCATGGTCGTGGGGGCAGACGCCCCCACCTCTCCATCCCAAACGGGGCTCGGATAGGTGTTGTTGGCCATATTGTTTCCTCCTTTTTCTCGGTCATGCCGGCCGGTTGTAACCCATGGCCCGGGCGGAATCGCCCAGGCCGGCGGTGGTGGGATCGTTGAGGGCGTTCCAGACGCTCACCGCGGCCAGCGCGCACACATAGGGGTTGCTCACAGCGGCCAGCAGGGTCTTCCCCAGCAGCGGCCAGCTGGTGATGTCCGCACCGGTCAGG